>JAKVBW010000025.1 GCA_022446945.1 Phycisphaerales bacterium
CCATCCACGTTGTGACTGGACCAAGTGATGCCAAGAGGACAAAGCCGAGTATGGCCGGGCAAAGCACCCAGAAAATGGCGAGGACACCCGCCGGTCCAAGATCTCGCATGTCTGCGCGTCGTGTGTCTTCACCATTGTTCATGGCGTCGTGACCTCAAGCGTTTGCTCAGATAGTGTTCGTTCGACGACAGCGGGATCCGGTTCGGAAGCCGTCAGTCCACAGCAACGTGCCAGTGATTCGCTTGTCATTTCAGCCATCGCAATCAGGCCGAGTATCGTGGGGTGAAGTTTGTCGAATTGCAACAATTTGGATGATGCTGGCCACTGATGGCCGTTCCAGGAAAGTGCGCGGCCCTCTTGCATTGCCTGCGTTGCTGTAGCGAGCGGGAGCACAGTGATGTTCGGCTTGCTGTCTGCCCATTCTTTGATTCTCGTATTCAAGGCAACCAAAGTTTCGGCTGAGGGGACCTGTGATTTAACCAACATCGAGATCGGTCGAACGTCCAATGCAGATGAGACATCCGGAATGTCGCCCACCAGTACATGACAGGAAAGGCGGTTCAATTGAGTCAATCCGCGTTCAAGAAGCGCCAGCCTTTGCGGGCCGTCCTTGATCGAGATCGCTTCTCCCTTCGCATCATTCGATCCATAGGCATACCAGAAGAGAAAATCGATTCCGACGAGGGCAGAGGGATCTTCTTGAATCACACGATCGATTTGCGAATCGCCAATTTGAAGTGGAGACGTGAAGAACATCACATCCGAGTGGTCTGAGAGGAGGAGCGATTCATCAGTCAACACAGCGCCCAGCACTTCTGCAAACCGGACATGTCGTTGACGAATGCGGGGCTCTCTTTCAGATTCGGCTTGAGGAATGACAACACCCCAGCCTGCGGAGGCGCTGGCGCCGACAATGGCAATGCTTTCCAGAGGGGGCGCGACGCTTTCCAGCGGCGGGGTGGGTGTCGCGGCTGGAGAGTCATTGACCGTGACTGCCTGGGCAATCGCAATCAACAGGATGTGCAGCAACAAAGTCATGTCTCTACCTGGGGACTTGCGTGAGTTTTTGGATGCTTGCCGGACCAGAGTTCGTATCCCAGGAGTCTGGCGTCGACATCAGCGTGCCGCATGGGCAAGCGGCAACTTGTTCGAAGTCCAACCGCTTTGGCAAGTTCAAGATTGCCTGTGAAAATCCAACCGGACCACCCTTGGCAATTCTGCTTGAAGAAGTCGCCCATTCTGGCGTATGTCGTGCGCAAATCCGTTGCACAACCCAGTCGTAGCCCGTACTCCGGGTGCAGAATGATGTGCCCAGGATTATCAGGCATGGGTGTGTCTGCAAAATCACAAGTGTGAATGTCGATCAAATGCGACACGCCTGCGGTTTCGGCATTTTGCCGCGTCGCAGCGATGGCGGCGGGATCGATGTCGGAAGCAATGATCGGGGGAGGTCGATGTCTTGCATGTCTGGATTTTCTTGGTTTGAGTTCGCGACGGATGTCGGCCCATGCATCCTTGTCAAAACCAAGCACCTGCTGGAAGGCAAATGTGTTGCGGAGAAGGCCGGGCGGGCGTCCGGTTGCCATCAACGCCGCTTCGATCGCCAATGTTCCGCTACCACACATCGGGACGACAAGCGGCGCAGTTCCGTCATAACCAGAATGGCGAAGGATGGCTGCTGCCAGTGTTTCTCTTAATGGGGCGCGGTGAGGCATCCGCCGATACCCACGATCGGAGAGTTTTTCTCCTGATGTATCCAACCAGATCATGGCGTGATCGCCATGCCAGTGAAGGTGAACCACGATGCCGCTTCGACGCGGACCCGTATCCGGTCGCTTTCCGGAGACCGATCGGATGCGATCTACAATCGCATCCTTCAATCTCAAGTTGGCGAACATGGTGTTGTCGATACTGGGGTGCTTGACTGTTGACGTGATCGTGAGATAACCGTCAGCTGGAATGACCGTCTCCCACTCAAATGCCGACGCGTTCTCGTAGAGACGATCGGGATGGTCACATGAAAACGACTCAAGCAGATAGAGGACTCGGATGGCGATACGAGACAGCACATTGAGCCGCATTGCCTCGCTCAAACTACCTGTGCATTCGATTCCAGTCGCATCGACATGGTCGACCTCGATGCCATATGACAGCAACTCATCCCGGAGCAGGTCTGCCTGGCCATGGGCGCAGGTCAGCCGAAGTTTGCCGGGGGTTGAGAAGTCCATGTCATTCAGGCTCCGGATGGTTGGCGTCGAGAAGCGGTCCCCGTCGATGATGGGACAAGGCTCGTCAGTATTGCAGGCGAAGTGAGCGGACGCAGGTGCATGGAAGATCTTCTTGTCAATCGGCGACTCGTCATTCCTGGAAGGGAACTCCGCATGGAGGTGTCGACGTCGAGTGGGCCGGGAGGGCAGCATGTCAACCGTTCACGAACCCGCGTGACGCTGATCCTGAACGTCGACAGCAGCACAACCATCGGGGCCATGCGGCAGGCCATTCTGAGAAAGCGTCTTGGGCATCGAATACATCAGGATGGCAGCATTCGGGTGACCTGCGGGAGATCCCGCAGTCAGCAAGACAACCTCAAAATGGCCAGAGAGCGGCTTGCCGGTCTGCTACGGGCAGCGCTGACGCCACAGCGACGGCGTCGGGAGACCCGTCCTACAAAGGCCAGTCGCACCCGGCGGCTCGATGCCAAAGGCCGACGAGGCCAAAAAAAAGAATCTCGGAACTGGAAATGGGATGATTCCGGGTGATTCAGGCAGGGATTCTAATTTTCGGGGAGAATGGGGTTGTGGAGTACACACAGGCTAGATTGCCTGCATACTTGGGTCTCTGAGGGTTCTCGGTCTGCCATGATGAAACAATGTCACATTTTTGCCGCGGTAATGCTGGTGACCAGCGTGGGTGCCTCACTGTCGTGGGCTGATGGGGAACTTGCAGAGATTGAGCAGCCAACCTTGGTGCAGCTCTTGGAGCCATCCACGACTGGGATTGGTCATGGGGCTTCCTTGGCCATCGATGGGGATTCGGCGGTTGTTGGAACACCCAATCCGGGCGGATATGGGGTGGCTGATGTCTATCGTCGTCAGTGGCTTCCGGAAGATCAATGGTCCGTTGAGAGCCTCCCTTGGTACTGGGAGTGGGTGTGCAGACTGAAGCCTGTTGATGAGCAACTTGACAGCCGATTTGGGCAGTCTGTCGCCATCAGTGGCGACACGGTAGTTGTCGGGGCATGGAAGGATGATCGGTTCGGTTTCAATGCTGGCGGCGCATGGGTATTTCAGATTCCCACGTCTCCTTCGGGAACACTTTTATCGAGCGAGACCCTGACCCCGAGTGCACGTCAGCCCGGTGATTACTTTGGGTGGAGTGCGGTGGCATCAGAGGGCTTATTCGCAATCGGGGGATGGGGCGCGGACGTGGATGGTCAAGATGCGGCGGGCAGTGTGTGGGTGTTCGAAAGAAGCGGGTCCGCCATGGTTCAGCGTGCGCGTTTGTCGGGCGGCAGTCACGCAGCCCCGAACGCACGATTTGGTTCTTCGCTCGACATGACTTCGACGGTTCTAGCCGTTGGCGCTCCCTCAGCGCCAGGTGGTGGTGGAGTGCATCTGTTCGAGCATCAAGGGGATGGTGTGGCGCTGGCTGATTACATCCCCAATCCAGAGGGTGATTCGGGAGATGCCTTTGGCGCATCACTTTCGATCGCGGGGTCCGATTTATTCGAAGGGATTGTGGTGGGCGCGCCTGGGGACGGTGAACTTGGTCCCCTCGCGGGCACGATTTGGCTCTTCGAAGGGCCTGATGAAGGGGTTGTGGAAGTTGATGGGGGCTATAAACAGTTCGCCTCGGATGGTGGCCCTTGGCATCAGACGGGTTCTTCAGTCGTCGTCATGATGCATGAACTCGGAGGTGGTACCAACGAGGATGACAATGCATTTTTGTTGTTCGGCTCACCCGGCTGGCGGGAGTCCGGTCAACCCACTGACAGTGGCGCTATTCATGTTCTTCAGTTCGACCAGGACGACGATGAGGAATGGATTCAACGCGTTGACTTGCCCATTCTTCCTGGCGCATCGATGGGTTCAAGTCTGGGGGCGCAATTCGACACTCTTTCGCCACTGAATGATCTACCGATCGCGTCGCTCCTTATCGGTTCTCCCGGTGTGGGTGGCGTTTTGATCCTCGAAATGCCATTCGTCAGATCGCGTGGTGACTGCGACGGCAACGAACTGCTTGATGAGTTGGAGATGCGGTTCGATCCAGATCAGCACGATTGTGATGAGGACGGCGTCTTTGATGCCTGCCAGATCGATTATGACGGAGGGCATTTCGACTGTGACGGCAACAATGAATTGGATTCCTGTGAAATTGAAGACGATCCGTCTTTGGATTGCGACATGAGCGATCGACTTGATTCATGCGAGATTGCGGACGATCCATCTTTGGATTGTGATCAGAACGGTGAACTTGATTGGTGCGAGATTGAATCCGATCCGTCTTTGGATTGCGACATGAGCGGCCAACTTGATTCATGCGAGATTGCGAACGATCCAAATTTAGACTGCGACGAGAATGGTCAACTTGATACTTGCGAGATTGCAAATGATCCGTCTCTGGATACGGATGGCAATGGCGTCCTCGATGTTTGTGAGGGTTTCGGCGATCCGAACTTCGATTGCGATGACAATGGCATTTCAGACGCAGATGAGATTGCGAATGATCCAAATCTGGATTGCAATCTGGATGGTGTGTTGGACAGTTGCCATCATTGGATGACCGAGGAATTCGACAGTACGTTCGGATACATCGATCTCAGTTATCTCGCAGTCCGGTTCGAGCCCACAGGCATGACCGATCCAGCCTGGACTATTCGCACTCTTGATGCGTTCGGTCAATCGGGTGAGGATGATGTCTGGATTGATTCAACGAATCACACTGTTCAGTACCCATTGTCTTCTGGATGCAATATCTCTTCAGACTGTGACGATGCTTTTGTGTCTGTCCCATTGCCTTTCCCCTTTGATTTCGATTCGCAAACGTGGAATGAGGTCTATGTCGGAACCAATGGATATGTGACCTTTGGGATCGGTGATAGCGAGTATGTACAGACTCTCGAAGATCACTTCAGTATCCCGAGGCTCTCCGCCCTCTGGCTGGATCTGGATCCGTCAGATGGAGGTGAAGTGCGAACGGGTCTTGGGCCTGGCGGTTCATTCGTGGTGACATGGTTCGAGATCCCGGAGTTTGGAACAAGTGGCTCATTCATCAATACTGCGCAATTAATCCTGCATCCGGATCACAACTTTGAGATGGTCTGGCTCAGCATCAACTCACTTGAAGCGATTGTCGGCCCATCGCTTGGTGAAGGAATCCCTGTTGACTTTGTCCAGACCGATCTGAGCAATGCTTGGGATGGCATCGCGCGTCCCCATTGCTGGGAAGGTACTGTCGAAGGCGATCAGCGATGTCTCCAAGACGTCATTGTTGACGGCACCGTCGATGTCCGCGATCTGCTTGAACTTCTTCGCAACTGGGGCCCCGCTGAGCCCGGCAGCGATGCTGCGCGATGCGACTTTGCGCCTGAAGTGCTCGACGAGAAAGTCTCAGTACCCGATCTCATGATCATGCTGGATGCGATGCGCGACGGGTGCGAGGTTCAGGAGTAGCGGGCGATCGATTCTTCGATGATCCGATACGCGTCCACGCGGTCGTGCCAACCATAGGTGTCTGCGAACTTTCCTTCCAACTCCTTGTAGATATGGAAGAAGTAGTCGATTTCACGCAAAGTGTGCCGCGGGACATTCTGAAGGCCGTGCATCTCCTCCTTGCGAGGATCGGTTGTCGGCACGGCCAGGATCTTGTGGTCGAGCCCCTTGTCGTCCTTCATTTCCAGCACACCAAGTGGTCGCACCTGAATCAGCGCGCCGGTAAAGCAGTGCCCATCGAGGAGGACAAGAATGTCGAGGGGGTCTCCGTCTTCGGCAAGTGTGCGGGGGATGAAACCGTAGGCGCCCGGGTAGTGCACCGGGCTGAAGAGGGCGCGGTCGAGCGCAAAGACATTCAACTCCTTGTCGTATTCATACTTGTTTGCACTGCCTGGAGGAATTTCGATGACGGCATTGAGTACCGCAGGTGGATCGGGGCCCGTGGGAAGGGTCAGGTAGTTGGGGTTCATGACAATTCGTTCCTCGACAATGCTTACCAGACAGCTTCAGGCGACAACGCTGCTTGCAGAATCTCACATGCACGCTCAATGGCGGCGGCATCGACTGCAAGACTCGTGACGAGCCGGATCGTGTGGGGGCCGGTATCCAGACATCGAAGGCCACGTGATTCAAGCCGCTCGACCAGTTGGGCGGCATTCATGGGGACATCGACATAGAGGATATTGGTATCGATTGAAGAGGGATCGAGTGTGATCCCCGCGCAACCAGCGGCGGCATCCGCAAGTCGCCGCGCGTGCGCATGATCTTCCGTGAGTCGGTCCAGGTGGTGATCGAGGGCATACAACGCCGCTCCTGCCAGCATGCCACTCTGTCGCATGGTGCCGCCGAGCAACTTGCGCATGCGATGAACTCGCTGAATCGTCTCATCGTCCCCGCAAATGATGGATCCGACCGGGCAACCCAGTCCTTTGGAAAAGCAGGCTGACACCGTGTCGAAATGGCTGGCGTATGTGGCGGGCGTGATCCCCGTTGCAGCACAGGCATTCCAGATGCGCGCGCCATCGAGATGTCGTTTCAATTGATGCTTCGATCCCTCAGCTGTCACGGCTTCAAGCCGGTCCAGCGGCCAGATCGCGCCACCACCCCGGTTTTGGGTGTTCTCAAGACAGAGTAATCTTGATTGAGGGAAGTGATGGTCATTCATCCGAATGGCTGCCTGAACATCCTCGGGGTCAAACTGTCCACGATCTCCCTTGATCAATGCAATGGAGCAGCCGGAAAGCGCGGCCCAAGCACCTGCTTCATACAGGTACACATGGCTGTGCTCATGGCACAGAATTTCATCCCCAGGTCTCGTTTGCGCGCGGATGGCGACTTGGTTCGCCATTGATCCGCTGGGGACGAAACATGCTGCCTCCTTGCCGAACATGTCGGCACAACGATCCTGCAGCAGATTCACCGTTGGGTCATCACCCAGAACGTCATCCCCCAGTGGGGAGGCCATCATTGCCGCCTTCATGGCCTCAGTGGGCTGGGTGACCGTATCGCTGCGGAGATCGATGGGTGCGTCCATGTCCGGATGGTAGTGGCGATCGCCCCGTCGTTTCTGCGATACCCTGCGGCCATGAAGACCACCATCGCGCCACCAATGGGAATGGGTCTGGGCAGTCGCCTCTCATTCATGATGTTTCTGCAGTACGCGATCTGGGGGGCTTGGCTGCCCATCCTCTACCCCTTCTTGCTGGGCTATCGCGGCTTCACGCTGACGCAGACGGGGCTCTGCCTGTCAGCGGGCGCCGTTGGCGCGATCTTCGGCCCCTTTATCGCGGGTCAACTTGCCGATCGGATGATGTCCACTGAGAGGCTGCTGGGGATCAGCCATCTTCTGGGGGCACTGCTGGTCTTCTTGATGGGCATGGCTGACACCTTTGGGTCATTTCTGGCCCTGTCCGCGATTTATGGGTTTGTCTACGCGCCGACCATTGCGTTGACGAACTCGCTGGCCTTCCACCACATGCCGGATCGCGATCGCGACTTCGGCTTGGTTCGATTGTGGGGGACTGTTGGCTGGATCGTGGCTGGGATCATTGTGGGTCAGTATCTGCTGCGCGCCGCGACGCCGGCGGAGGGCACGATCGAGGAGATTGCAGCAGCTCAGGATGCTGGTCGCATCTTTGCTTTCAATCTAAGCGCACTTCTGGGCCTATTGATGGGCTTCTTCTGTTTCACGCTGCCCCATACACCGCCATCCAAGAAAGAGGGCCAAAAGCTCGCGTGGGCAGAGGCATTTTCTGAGATCCGACTGCAGCCGCTTCTCACGCTCTTCCTCATCGCTGTGCCGGTCAGCATGATTCATCAGTTCTACTTTGTGTTCACAAGCGATTTTGTGACGGATATTCAGAATGCGGCGGGTAGCCAGACAGCCAATTCTTTCGCCAACGGCGTGAATCAAGTATTGGGTGTCGGCGGGGGAGGACTCATGACGATTGGTCAGATGAGCGAGATTGTCGTGCTCGCGATGATGCCGTTGCTCGCCAAGTCGTTTAGTCGCAAGACCCTTTTGACCGTTGGGCTCATTGCCTACGCGGCCCGTATGGCGATTTTCGCTTACGCGCCGTCTCTGATGCCTGTGCTGCTTGGTGTGGCACTGCACGGACTCTGTTTCGGTTGCTTCATCTTCGTTGCCTTCATGGTCGTGGATGAGAACACAACCAAGGATGTTCGGGCTTCGGCGCAGAACCTCTTCAATCTTGTCATCGTGGGCATCGGCATCATTGTGGGCAGTTGGTTTGCCACCGGTGTCGTTGGCGCTTGGGCTGCGACAGATACGGGCATGGACTTCGCGAAACTCTTCTCGGTGCCCATGTGGATGGCGATCGCGTGCATTGTCCTGATGGCCGTCTTCTATCCGGGCGCTCGGTCTGCTTCGAGCGAGGACAAAGCTCTCGCGTGAGCATCAACCTGATCCAGACAACTTGAAGGCGATATCGGCTCATCTTTTTGCGGCGGGTTATTGCGTTTGCCAAGCCATTCGACGATCTGCTCAAGGGCCACACTGCTGATTGGGCCGAACCGGCCGTCTTGTTCCGGGCCCAACTGATGACCAAGGTCATGCAGCACACGTACCTCAACCCATGGCAGTACGCCGGTCGATTGCAGATCTTGAAGTATGGGGGCGTGGTGCGCTTGGGCCTCGTCCAGACTTCCATAGAGCACCAACGCAGGTACTGATCGTGCAGCAAGGGCGTGCTCGCCAAAGGGGATGCCGCTTCTATCGGGATTTCGGGAGGGTGACATTCCCGTCCGTGCCTCTCGAGCAAGCGATGCGCAGACTTCCCAGATTCGCAGCGTGCCATCCTCGTCGAGATCTGCGGACTCAGGCACTTCCTTCCCTCGTACCACGCCGTCGTTGTTCTTGTCGAGGCTTTTCAGCCGTTCATGCGCTGCGCCCATATTGAGGTTGTCGCCAGTGTCGTCAGGTCCGGTTCGGGTCATTTGCGCTGGCGCCAACAGCACCAGACAATCAATCTCGGGATCAGATGCAGCCAACGCGCACGCACGCTGGCCGCCCATGCTGTGTCCGAGCAGTACAAGACGCGTATTCTCAGTCGCTGGATGCGTGCGGAACATATTGGCCGCTGCTTCTGTCAGATCCAGCAACTCCCGGGGCGACTTCAGCGTGACTTCATAGGGCCAGCGATCACGTTTGGGATCTTCGCGGGCAATCGTGGAGAAGTGCATGACCGTGTAGCCACGATTGGCAAGTGCATGCGTGATCAGGGGGGCATCACGATGTGTGGTGCCGTCAATGGTCATCTGCATCAGCCTGCTGTTCCACTCAAGCGTGCCGGGCACTGTCCATTCAAGATCATTCCCGAGACCCCCGCCGATCATGAGAACGGAGAGAGAGCTTCGCTTGCCCGATGGAACAACGATGCGCGCGTCATAAGTCCATTTGTCAGGCCCGATGAAGGTGGTGTCGTGGCTCGTGATCTCGATCGTGGCGAGTCCAATGGCCAACGTTTCCAGAATCAATGCGGATCAACCTTGCGATAGGCCTCAATGACGGCGACTTCGCCTTCCTTGCCCTTGCGGCTGTTGCCGTGCTCCATGCCGATGATGGCGTCGCAGCCCTTCTCATGCATGTGTTTGAACACATTGGCGTAGTTGATCTCTCCGGTACCAGGCTCTCTTCGCCCTGGATTGTCACCGACCTGGAAGTAGGGAATGTGGTCCCAAGCAGCATCCATGTGATCGATGAGATTCCCTTCACTGGCCTGTTGGTGATAAAGGTCCTGCAGGATCTTGCATGAAGGTGAATCGACCGCGTCCATGATTGCGATTGATTGCGGCGTGTACCGAAGAAAGAGTCCGTGGTGGTCGCGCCAGTTGAGTGGTTCACAGACCATGACCAGTTCGTGCGGCTCGAGCACGTCTGCTGCCTGTCGCAAGGCTTCAACGACATTCGCTGTCTGAACCGCTTCTGGAATGCCATCTGCGACCTTGCCGGGGACTACGGTCATCCATTTGGCATTGACTCTTTTGGCAACCTCGATTGATTCTCTGGCGTTGTCGACAAAGCGTTCGCGTTCATCAGGACTTCCTGTTGTCAGGCTGGGACGCCATGCGCCGTCCATGTTCATGACAAACACGCCCATACGCATGTCATGGCGTTCAAGTGCCTTGGCAATCTTCTTCTGGTCCTCCAGTGAACGGCCGCGCATGCCGTTGTCTTCGATGGATCGAAACCCGACATCAGCCATGAATTCGATCTCTGACACATGGTCACCACCAGCATGATGTCGGAACATGCCGAAGTGGGGCGCGTAATCGAGGGTGAACGTTTCGCCATGTTGATCTTTGGGACGGAGGGGCTCTTGGCCCTGAGGATGGCGGGCAGGCAGTTCAAAGGGCTGCTGCATACCCATCGCTGTTCCTGCAACACCCGCTGCGCTGAGGCTGACGAAGGCGCGTCGATCAAGTGGTGAGCTCATGTCAGGCTTCTCTCTTCCATAGACTTTCATGCGCGTCCGTCCGACCCGGGATCGCAACAGCGGGCACGTCCAATTCGACGAATGCATAACGGGGTGGTGTCAGATCAAGAGGCGAAGCTAGAACTTCGTCCCAAGTGAGTTCTTTTCCGCTGTAGGCACTCATGCGTCCCATGATGGCAGTTAGTGTCGACTCGGCGATGCGCCTCGCTTCATTCAATCGCGGCCCCTCACCTTTGATGCTTGCTTGCAAATTGATGTGTTCCTGAACATAGGGGTTGGGGTTGTCGCCCTCATATTGCCAAGTCGGACCGCCTTCAAATCGTGCACGTCCGCTGCTCGTCACGCTTCGCCCTTGGGTTCCTTGGATGACTTCTTCAACGCGGCCACTGCTTCCATCTGCCTGCCTGCACATGCTGAGCGCATGGACGCCTCCTGGATATTCGTAATCCACTGCGAAGTGGTCGAAGCAATGCCCGTATTCCGGCTGCACTCTGCTTTGTCGTCCACCCATACCGGTGCATTTGACCGGGTGGCTGCCCATGGCCCAGTTCACAGCATCCAGATTGTGGACGTGTTGCTCGACGATGTGATCACCGCTGAGCCAGGTGAAGTAGAGCCAGTTGCGAAGTTGCCACTCCATGTCGCTCCAAGTCTGTTCCCGCCCCCGATTCCAGAGCCCGCCTTGGTTCCAATAGGACCGGGCTGCGACCAAATCACCAATGTCACCATCACGAATGCGCCGCATGGTTTCGAGATAGCAGGCCTCATGACGCCGCTGCGTACCGGCGACGACAGACAGTCCTTTCTTGTCCGCCAGATCTCCTGCTTGCATCACAAGACGCACTCCGGCCGGATCCACCGCGACCGGTTTCTCCATGAAGACGTGTTTGCCCTGCTCAATCGCTTCAGCGAACATCATCGGCCTGAAATGAGGTGGTGTCGCCAGGAGAATGACATCCACATCCGGTCGTCCGCAAATCGTTCGGTAGGCATCCCAGCCGACGGCGCAATCGTCATCGGTGGCCGTCATGCGATCACCAAGTTTTTCGAGATGCCCGCGACATGAGGACAGTCGATCGGGGAAAATATCACCGAGTGCAGCAATCTCAACTTCCGGGGAAGCTGCGGCAGCATTGAAAGCCGCTCCGGTTCCACGGCCACCGCATCCAATCAACCCAACCCGAAGGCGTTGGGTGCCATCAGCCCATGCTGCGTGTTGCAAGAGTTGGGTAGTGGCTATCCCGACAGTGGAGGCACCGATGAAAGTCCGCCGATTCATGACGTGCTCCCGCTGGATGTCAGTGAGGTCCAGGTGGCGACATCGCCAGGCACGGAAACAGGCATGACCGGCAAATCACCAAATGCGTAATTTGCAGGCCCCAGTCGCTCAACGCTTTCCAATGCTTCGTTCCACTCGACGGGCCGACCAGAGTAGGCGCTCATTCGCCCCATGATGGACATCAGTGTGCTGCCCATCATCTGGTCAATGTCATCAATACGAGAGCGTTGACCACGGATGGCTTCGAACAACTCGTCGTGTTCGACTTGATACATGTTCGGGTTCGGCCCTTCGTAGGACCACTTATGGCCACGATGACCTTCAATTTCCTGCGTGGGACCCCAGGAGTTCACATAGCAGGTGCCGTGTGTTCCGATCAGGTACTCCGTGTTGTCGTTCCAGCAGCCTGGCATCTGGCGGCAATCGTGGAAACAACGAGAACCGTCCTCGTAGACGTACATGACCGAGAAGTGGTCATAGATGTTGCCTGATTCAGGAGTTTCTCGCATTTGCCTGCCACCTAGCGCAATGGCCTTTGCCGGAGGCATGTCTTGTTTCGCCCAGTTGATCTTGTCGATGGCATGGCAGGCCTGTTCTGCGATGTGATCCCCGCTCAGCCAGTTGAAGTGCTGCCAATTACGCATTTGCCATTCCATGTCACTCCAACCATCCTGTCGAGGCTTGGTTCCAAGCGGGGCAGTGAGATAGGTCGAATGGACGCAAGTCACATCGCCGATCGCGCCATTGTGAATGCGTTCGTAGCACGCCCGATTAGGAAGGTTGTATCGCCAGCAGAATCCGCCCATGATGTTGAGCTTCTGCTCGCGTGCTGACTTCGCGTCTTCGAGGATCGATCGAACGCCCGTCCCATCGACAGCCATCGGTTTTTCCATGAAGACATGTTTGCCACCTCTGACGGCAGCTTTGAAATGTTCGGGCCGAAAGTGGGGCGGTGTCGTCAGGATGACCATGTCGACACCACTGTCAATCACCTTCTGATAAGCATCGAATCCTGAGAATTGTCTGGATTCAGGAACATCCACCCGAGTGTCGAACCGGTCCATGAGATGTTTGCGACTGGAGGACAGTCGATCTGGGAACGCATCGCCCATCGCATACAGCGTCACGCCGGGATCCGCATTGAGCGCTTGACCTGCTGCGCCACTGCCGCGTCCACCGCATCCAATCAGGCCGATCTTGATCGTTTCTTTGGGCGGGACGATCGCGCCGGCAGGGGTCAATCGTTTCGAGGTTGCGCAGCCAGTCGCAAATGCGCCTACTGCTAGGCTCGCACCCTGAACGAAGGTCCGTCGTGTGCAAGGTTCTTGTTCAGGTGTCGTCATTGGATTTCTCCTGTCGGCTTGTGCCGTCGTCCTCTTCAACCTCTTGTTCACAGATCACTCTGAAGCCGGCAAAGGGCGCATCAGACAACCACCAGATGCTTTTGGGTATCTGGGGGTCGGTGTCATTCCATTCCGGGATCGGCTTACGCCGCATGTTGCAAGGATCTGTGCTTGTCTCATCCGCATAACAAGTTCCCATCAAAACCCACTTGCCATCTTCAGTCACGCACCATTCTGCGACATTGCCTGCCAGATCATTCAATCCGAGGGCGTCGGGCGCTGCCGTTCCCACAGCATGTGTGCGTTTGTTGGCATTCTCCTTGTGCCATCCACGCAAACTCATATTCGAGGGTGTTGTGCCTGACGCACTGCAGAGCAGTTTCCATTCATCTTCAGTAGGGAGCCGCCAGACACGATCAGTCTTTGCAGTCATCCATGCACACCAGGCTTCCGCACCACGATGCGAAACACTCAAAGCAGGAAAGCCTGCATGCCCCCAGCCTCGATCAGCCATAAGGTATGGCTTGGTCGGCCGGGTCACACCACCATCTGCGGGGTCGGTCCCCTTGGGGACATCAAGCCGGTAAACCAATGCGTCATAAAGATCCCATGTCACTTCGTGGCGTGAGACCCATCGCTGCGACTTGCCGTCCTCCCCCGGCATGGGGATCATCTCAATGGACAGCGTGGTCCCCGAGACGGGCTGGGTGAAGGGCTTGGCAGCTTCGACCGGGGCGAGCAGCAGGAGTGTGCAGGAAATCATGAGCATCTCACGTTTCATGGTACTGCTGATTTGGTCACCTCTTATGGCCTGTAGCGAACCTCTCCAACGATTTGAATATCGATCGGTTCGGATGGGGTCTGAGGCTCGCATCGTGGTCTATGGAACCACTGAAGAGTCGGCCATGGCAGCCTGTGAGAAGGCCTTTGGCCGGATGGAAGAGGTGGAAGGCGTTCTGAGTGATTGGAGGGTTGACAGTGAGGTGGTCGCGCTTCGCGAGGCGCATCCACATGAGCCAGTTGACATCAGTGCAGATTTTGCAGAAGTGATTCAGCTATCCATAGAGATCAACAACTGGACGGGAGGCGGCTTCGATCCTGCGTGCGGGCGCATGACCCAGGAATGGCGTGCCGCAAAAAGTCGTTCCACAAGTCCGCGGAACTGGTCAGCGTACGTTGCGGAACATGGTCCCGGCGCCTCAAGACTGCACTTGAAAGGGGATCGCATTGTGTTTGCAGAACCAGTCCCATGGCTTGATTTCGGGGGAATCGGCAAGGGATGGGCGGCGGATGAAGCACTGCGCGCACTTGAGCAAGCGGGTTTCACTCGCGCGTTGGTTGATCTGGGCGGGGAACTTGCCATCGGCGCGCCTCCGCCGGGCGCGAAGGGATGGGCGGTGAAGGGGCCTGCTGGCATCGAACTATTTCTACATAACTGTGGGGTAGCCACATCCGGTGCCGGCGAGCAGCATCTTCAAGTCGAGGGACAATTCGCCTCACATGTGCTTGATCCAAGAAGTGGCCAGTGGCTTGGACAGCACGTTGATGTGACAGTCGTCGCACCATCTGCAGCAGTGGCCGATGCATTGGCTTCTGCAGGGTGTGTGCTGGGTGCAGACGAGCTGAGAAGAAGCGTCGCAGGCGACGGTTTGATCATTTTGGATTAAGACTGCCGGCATGCGTGATGGCGTGTCAGCTTGACAGTGGGCACTGCGATCACCATTTCTGGCCCATCCAGAGGACTTCCGAACAGCAAAGGCAGTGACGCGCGACCGAATGGTCAAGGTGGTGGCAGTTGGCGGCCTTGCCATCTGCAGTTCTCAGATTTGCTTTCGACATTTCACCTATGAAGGGGATGTCGTTTGAGATCCGATAGCGGGGGATTTTGAAGAATCAGCAAAGTCTCGACGGACTAGGCACGCGGCTTGTTCCTGTTGTCTTGGCTCGCATGGAGCGAGCAGTAAGGGCCGGCAGGCCTGGGAGCAAAGCCATGACTCGCCACACGCCATCCGACGCGAAGACGGAATCAAACACAGCGAAGACCCGAGTCCCATTCGGGACTGAAGCACGCATCGCGGTCCGATCGCTGGACACTGAGTGGATCGAGATCGAGGCAATGCTCCCATCTGCCGACCTGGCTGTGTCCGACATCCGCATTCGTGGACGCGTGCTCACCATCGAGGCTGCCCGGCCAAGGATTGCCGGCGGTCTCGATGTGAGCTCTGGAATCGAGCGTGTGACACTTCGATTTGTTCTGTCACATCGACCAGCAGCACGTCCTCGCGTTCGACGGAGTTCGGAAGGTCTATTGAATATTCGTATTGCTATCAACCCGCCGGATGGCGCTACCCGTGCCATCGACGGAATGGGTGCCGCGGCAGCTCATCGACTCGCCGATGGGCGGCGAGGGACTGCCACGACACACGCACACCTACAGGATGCCGATGTCCCCCCGCATCGTGGCGGGGGCGTATCAGCCTCCTGACATCCTCTGAAACAGGAGTTCTGTCATGTCTATCAAGATTCAAGTCAAAGACAATCGTGGTTGCAACAGCACCTTCACCTCCCCCAACGGCCTCTTTGCCAACTCCGCCATCTATGGCGCTCCATTCGGTGTGACGCCGATCACTCAGCGTGGGATGGATCGCACCAACGCCTTCATGCAGCAGTGCAACGGATTTGGTTTCGAGTTCCCAATGACAACCAGCAACATGCGTGGAATCGACACGATGTGGCAGGGCGGTCTTCAGGCCCGATCTGTCCAGAACGTCATCAATCGCATTGCGTTGGTTGACCCCATCCTGGCACAGACCACGCAGCGTCTCGCCACGATCGACCCGATCTTTGTTGCCAATTTGGCGTCTGTCGCAGGCGGATGCGCCTGGACGGCTGCTCAAATTGCAAAACTCGCAACTGTTGATCGCATCGCAGCCCGCACAGCGCTGCAGATCGCCATTGCAGATCCACATCGCGCACTCTCGATGATTGCCAATCAACTGGGTGATCCGACCATCATGGCCGGACACGCAAACCTGAACAACTTCGCTGGCTTCGGTATTGCGGGAAACGATTTCCCTTACGCCAATGCCGTCGAAGTACCTGTTGCCATTGCTGACAACGGTGGTGAATATGTTCTGGAAGCCGACCTCCCTGGCGTCTCCATGGACGACATCGAACTCACAGCGACCAATGGTGTGCTCGAGATCGAAGCCATCACAAAACGCTCGTTCAGTGCCACACAGGTGAATGGTTCACGTTTCCGACAGCAGGTCGGTGGCATCTGGCGTCGAAGTTTCTCACTCAGTTCAGATATTGAAGTGAACGAGATTTCGGCCCGGATCGTCAATGGTGTATTGACGGTCGTTCTTCCCAAGAAGTTGGGCGTTTGTGGGGAGACCCTCATGAATCGCGAGGCCAGCCTCGTGTGCTGACTTCACTGATCGCTGACTCCTCTGGACATCGCCGAAGCCTTCGGGCTTCGGCGGTGTCGCCTTGCGCCAAACAAGTTCTCAGGGCGCATTGCCAGCCTGGCATGCTGTTGTCGAACTGGCAGTCAAAGCCTCACAGAGCCCCTGATAGAGGCCCAGGAGAAGCGATTGAGAGGGGCACGCCCTTTGCGAGAGATAGGTTGGAAGCCGGCAACGTGCCGGACAGAACAACACATCCGGAGCACACCGCTCCGAACTCCCAATGGAGAAATTGCCATGAACACAAGAACGATTCTGACACCTGCGACAAATGCGATGGACTCACTTCGCCACGAACTCGATCGCCTTTATGATCGGGTGACGACGCCCGCATTGGCTTCATCCTGGCCCACCAGGATCTTTGATTCCATGCGATCGCATCCGGCAGTGAATCTGCTGGAAGACGATGACAATCTGTACTTCGAAGCTGAACTTCCCGGCGTTGAAGGTGCTGATCTCGATATTCGAGCATCCGATCGTACGATCACCGTCTCTGGTTGCCGAACGGTTGATACCCCGGATGACGCAACAACTTTGAGGCATGAGCGATCGACGTTGCGATTCGAACGCACTATGCGGCTTCCTGTCGACGTCGAATCTGATGCCATCGATGCAAGACTGGAGTCTGGCGTTCTGACCATCACCCTTCCCAAGGGCAAGCCCGCTCGATCCCGCCGAGTCGCAGTACGCAACGCATGAATGAAAGCCAAACTAGGCGTTGTAAAGGAGCAACATCATGACTAACAACACCACCAATCAAAACACAACAACAAACTTTTTCGACAGCAACATTGATACTGAAACGATCAAACGAACTCAGAATTACCGTGCGCCAGTCGATGTCTATGAAACTGAAGGGGCATTTCGTGTCATTGCTGACATGCCTGGAACCTCTTCGGAGAAGATCGCGATATCTGTCGAAGACAACATGTTGACGATCGATGCAGAAGTTCTTGATCGTTACGCTGCTTTCGGAAAGCTGCGACATCAGGAATATGGGGTTGGCGATTTCCATCGATCATTCAGGATCGGTGACGGTATCGATGCAGATTGCATCACCGCGAGCTATCGCGATGGTGTTCTGGAACTGACCCTTCCCAAGTCGCAGGCTTTGAAGCCACGCAAGATTGATATCAAGGCCGCTTGATCGCATATTCACGCTCTTCATGCCGCGACACGAGTACACGCGGCGAACACTTCATCATTTCCCTTTCCCCTTTGTACTCGCAGCCACGGGACCCGGCATTGGCCGGGTCCCGTGCAGCATTGAGAAGATCGGGAAGTAGTAGAATGTGATGAGGAGAACTGATCATGTCCAGCACAGCCGGTTCGACCTCAATGACACCGACGCAAGTCCATCGCCTTTTGCAACAGGGCCGTGGCCTGCTTCTGATAGAAGCGATTATTTGTCTGGCTGGCGGAGCCTTATCTGTTCTCTTTCCTGTTCTTGCCAGCGAAGGCCTTGAAATCATGCTGGGGTTCATTTGTCTGGGTCTGGGAATATTGAGCCTGATTCGAAGTGTGATGGGCGGCGTTGAGCACCGTGGAGCGACTGCGGCAACGGGTGTGCTCTTGGGTGTACTTGGCGCATTGCTCCTCATCTGGCCCTTTGAAGGACTTGAGGCACTCACCTTGTTATTGGCAGCCGGTGTGTTTGTCCGAGGCCTTGCCGATTGCACCGGTGTTCCGCATCGGTCCACGATTGCGCCTGGACTTCAGATCGTGAGCGGCATTGCAGGCATCATTGTGGGCGTCCTGCTGGTCCTGTGGTATCCATCTGATGCCTTGTGGGCGCCGGGCCTTCTCTTCGGCATTCAGTTGATCTTCTTCGGCATGATGTTGTACACGCTTTGGGTCGCAGTTGGTGGCGTTATCGCGGATCCACCCAGTCTCGCTGTTCGCGAGTGATTCAACCAGCAGCCCGCATGTCATCGAAGGCGCGACGTATCCCCACGATCGCGCGTTGTTCAATCTGCCGCACCCGCTCCCTTGTGACACCGATGATTCTGCCAGTTTCCTTGAGTGTTCGAGGCTCTGCGCCATCGAGACCGAACCTCAAAGAGAGTACCTGTGCATCGGTCGGGTCCATAGCGCGCAGCAGGCATCTGATTTTCTCAAGGTCATCCTGTAACTCGAGAGACAATGGCCGATCGGCGAGGTCCCTGGAAGGGATCGATTCGATGGCGGGTCCTTTTTCATCCGCAGATCGATTACCGGTAGTGATGGCCCGCGTTGCAGCCATCGTCCTGTGGACGAGATCAAGTTTGCAATGTGGGACGTGCATCGCAGCAGCCATTTCCTCGGTGGTGGGGGCCCTGCCGAGTTTTTCTTGAAGTGTTGACAGGGTGTCTGACCACCGGGACATGCGTTGTTGCATGTAGGAAGGCACATGCATCGGATGGCCCGCTGATTCGAGCAACTGCTTGATGGTCTTGCGGATCCACCAGGTGGCATAAGTCGAAAATCGGTTGCCGAGGGCGGGATCAAATCGCTCGACTGCCCGAATCAGTCCGAGATTGCCTTCGTTGATCAAATCTGCAAGCGGCACACCCCTGTATGAATACCGCTTGGCAATGTTGACGACAAGGCGAAGGTTGGCTTGGATCATTCGCGATTTGGCATCATTGCAATGGTCGTTGACGATGCGCCAAGCGAGTTCGCGTTCTTCCCAGATCTCAAGCAGGTTGACGCGGCTGATCTCGCGAAAGTAGAGGTCGAGTTCGGTAGGAGAAGTTGCTGCTGGCATGAGAGGCCTCTGAGCGGCCTCTCCTACCGCTGGATCCGATACGGATCTTGCAGCGGAGTGTTCGGAAAAGTGTAAGAAGGCCTTTTTGGCATCCTTACAGGGGTTGAACAGGGGGTTGGAGCGTCAAGTGGCAGAAGATGGACGATCCGCCTGGGCCTCTCGCTGTTTGACTCCAGACAGGAATAGGTCCGCCAACGCCTCATAGATCGATTTGGTGCAGACCAACGTGGAGCATTCGTATGCCACGATGGCCGCCAACATCAGCGGGAGGGTCGCGAATCGGGCATCCGTCATTTCAATCATGATGACGAAGACCGTGATGGGGCTCTGCACAACGCCTGCAAAGTAGGCGACCATGAATAGCATGATCACAAACTGGGGTCGAATGCCTCCAAAGAAGTTGTGGCACACATCGGCACAGATATCGCCGAGGCCCGCACCAACGGAGAGACTCGGATCAAAGAGACCGCCGGGGATCCCGCTGATCAGACTGAAGAATGAGCCGATCGCCTTGGCAGGCGCGTACCAGACCGTGATCGCGTCGGGAACAACCCACTCGTCATAGAACCTGCGTTCATTGGGGGTCCCCAGTGCGCGGTATGCAGCCTCCAACTCAGCAGCCTGATCGAGAACCTTGCCTCCCGGCCCCAGGAGTTTCTGTTTGTGGGCCAGAGTCGCATACGCGTCATCAATGTCGGCTTGTGTGGCGTCCTGATTAACGCCGAGCACACCGTAGTAATCGGTGTCTCGGTACATCAAGATCGCCCGAGCTTGGGGATAGCCACTGCCGTAACTCTGTCCCTCCGACAGGAGTCCCGTGATGGCCAGTGCCAATCCCAGGCATGCAGCAGTCAACAGCCTTCGGCGGTTGAAGCATCGCGAAATGAGAGGGGTTCCCCATACGACCGCTCTGGCAAACAAGCCACCAAGAAATCCCCCAACGACCGCGACCACAAGCACGCATAGCCAGTGCATGGGTTCAAATCCGAACTCGTGCGCGACTTGTCCATAGAACAGGTAGTTCCACCCAAGCGATGCAATCACGACGAGGGATGCAATCAAGACGGTCCGGACAATGGTGGACGCGTTCTTCTTATCGAATGATCTGCCGATTTCCTCGAAAGCAAAGACCATTCCCGCGATCGGCGCGTTGAATGCTGCTGCAATCCCGGCACCGCCGCCGGCTAAGATCAGGCCACGTTGGACAAGATGCTCCGGGAATCTGCAGATTTTGGTGGCCAGATACATTAAGCACGCGCCCACATGGACAGAGGGGCCTTCTCGCCCAATCGTCATGCCGCCGAACAGTCCGATGATGAGCAGGACAATCTTCCCGATGGCAATGCGTATAGAAAGCATGTAACGCCGAAACGGACTGTCCTTCACCTTCAAACAAGCAATGGCCTGTGGAATGCCGGTCCCTTCGGTGCCTGGGAAGAACCGGTCACGAAGCCAGATGATGAGGACCATCGTGACAATGACCCAAACAGCGGCAAACCAAATCCCTGTTCCGCCGGGTAGTGATACTCCGGCAATGGTTTCCATTTTGTGGAAGTCCAGGAAAACGCGTGAGCCAATGATGTCAGTCTGGCGAAACAGCAGGGCCACGCCGCCAGTCAGGATCGCTGCCGCGACAAGGACGAGATGCCGAATCATCGCCTGCTTTGAAAGCAGCCGGTATCGCCAAGTTTCAAATCGCGCACTACCAGTGGGCTGGAGTTTGGGTTTGGGGTCAGGATTGCTCATCGGCGATGAAATGTAGCAGGCCGCTTCTGGCTGATCAGGGCAGGCAGTTGTTCTCAGAGTGTGGTCCCGTCTGGGGCTGTTCGGGGCAGTGGGGCCATCGGTCTGGACTGAGATGAGACTGATTGTTGCTCAATCCGATGTCACAAAGGGCGATTGGGGCTTCTCAGAGGGGTATCGCTTTGTTTTTTACCTTTTCAGGCTGGATCCCGAAAGGACCTCTCGGATGAGGCGTTGTCACTTCTGGAAGCACACGAACTTCCCCTCCAAAACGCTCTCTCCTCTCTCTCTCCGACTGGACGGCCCCCGAAAGGGGCCGTCCGGCCGGTTTTGGAGGTCATTGCATGGCTTGTCTA
>JAKVBW010000026.1 GCA_022446945.1 Phycisphaerales bacterium
AAGCAGGATGTCGAAATGCCAGTGATGTTGCGTGCAGGCATAGGCGCGGTGACATCTCCACTCCTTGAGGAGGCGCGTATAGGTCATCTCCGAGGATCGGATGGCCGATATGTTGCAGATGCAGTCGCAATTGATGTGAACGCCCTGTCTGAGGCGACAATTCCAAACGCGTTCGATCGCCAAATCGTTCAAGCACGCGCCAGACGGTCAGTGAAGGCTTGCCTTGAATGGGATCGACGCATTGAAGCGGTGGATTTTCCATGTCTTTCCGAATGGGCACATCAATATCACCCTTGTCTGCGTCGGGCTCTCCCATGACGATCGCTTCGTAGAGCTTGTGCGTCTTTCGATCCTGAAACTGAATACTGATGTCGCGATGTGTTTCGGCATCGAGTGCAAGCACGATGACCCCAGATGTGTCTCGGTCGAGTCGGTGAACGATGCGAGCTTTGGGGAATCTGGTTCTTGCGCGTGCGACGAGGCAGTCTGCCTTCGTGGGGCCGATACCCGGCACGGACAGCATGGGTACCGGCTTGTTGAAGACAACCAGAAAATCATCCTCATGGAGAATCTCCGGCATGCCGAGTGGGGGATCGGGGTGTGAAGCATCTGTTGCCATGACGTCCATTATCGTATGGACTTATGAAGCGAACAGCCCTCATGTTGTTGGCCATTGTGACTTTGTTGGGCGGGTGTGAAGTTCGTCAGATCGAGTACCGACGAAGGCCCGAATGGGTGACGCTCATGGGTGGCGATCTCCCCGCTGTGACCATTGACAAGGATGGGACGGAAATCCACTGGATCGAAGATCAGTCGCGTTCACTCCAGGGATTCGAGCAGACGATTGGTGAAGAACGTGTTCTGATTCGCGAGGACGCCGAGGATGGCTCAGTCACATTGAGAACCGTTCTTCCTGCGCATCTGACTGTCAATCTGCTTGAGTGTCTGCGGCGTGGTGAATATGAAATCATCTACCAGCAACTCATCTCAACCGAGAAGAGGGATTGGTACGAATCGAAGGGGGAGGCCGGTTACGAGGAATTCCTTGCGTGGTTCAGGCAAAATCGAAAGGACATCGGTTCGACCCTCAATCGAATGAAGATTGGGAAGGTCTTCGGTGATGTGGAGATACACACACACGGGGAGCGTGGAACGATAGGTTTGCAACCGCGTGTGGCGTACGACTTCCGCGTGAAGTCGTTCGATATCGTTCGCGAAGAAGGCGATTGGAAACTCGCCGGTGTCAACTGATCCTATGCGCTACAGAAGAAGAGTGCTTGCGACAGCGAGAAGGTTCACTCGCTGACAGTCGCCTCCTCAGGCGTGTCGCCGTTCTGTGTACTCGTTTCTGCTGAGGGAAGTGATTCTGAATCGAATGTCAGGAAATCATCGCCTTCAGAGTGAGTCACTTTGATCATCTGTCCCTCGCCATATTGTCCTGCCAACAGAGACTCCGCGAGTGAGTCCTCGATGTATGTGCTCAGAGCTCGTCGCAACGGTCGCGCGCCGAAGTCCGGGTTGTAGCCCTTGTTGATCAGGAAGTTCTTGGCTTCTGAATCGAGTGTGAGATCCATTCGCTTGTAGCGGAGACGATCGCGAACTTTCTCAAGTTCCATATCGATGATGTGATAGAGATCGTCCTTGATCAGTGGCCGGAATACGACCGTGTCATCAAGTCGATTGATGAATTCCGGTCGGAAGAACTTCTCAACTTCACTCATGAGGGAGGACCGGATTGCCTCGTAGTCCTGAATTTCCTCGCGTTTGCCGAAGCCAAACGCCGAACCGCCCTTGATGAGATCACTGCCGATGTTGCTCGTCATGATCACGATGCAGTTCTTGAAGTCGACTTTTCGTCCGAATGAATCGGTCAGCCGTCCTTCTTCCATGATCTGCAGCAGCATGTTGTAGACATCAGGATGCGCCTTCTCGACTTCGTCAAGAAGTACAACCGCATAGGGTCGGCGGCGGATCTTCTCGGTGAGTTGGCCACCTTCGTCGTAACCGACATATCCGGGAGGCGCGCCAACGAGTCGTGAGACAGAGTGCTTCTCCATGTACTCGGACATGTCGAGATACACCATTGCCTCGGGATCACCGAACATGAACTCGCTGAGCGCTTTGGCGAGCAACGTTTTGCCAACGCCCGATGGGCCGACGAATAGGAACGATCCCATGGGTCGATTTGGATCCTTCAGGCCGCTTCTCGCCTTGCGGATGGCGCGGGCAACCTGCTTCACCGCATCGTCCTGACTGACGACAGTTCGGTGGAGTTCTTCCTCAAGCTTCAGCAGCCTTGCCGACTCGGCTTGTTCAAGACGGGTCAGCGGCACGCCAGTAATCTTTGAAACGGTTTCGGCAATGACATCAGCATCGACTGTGCCGACAACCTCGCTCATCCGATCACGCCATTCGCGTTGCACAGAGTCTTTTTCTGCACGCGCTTTTTCCGCCTGGTCACGCAGATCAGCGGCCTTTTCGTAGTCAGCCGCTTTAACGGCTTCTTCTTTTTCAACCGTCAATAGCTCAATACGTGTTTCAAGTTCTGCAAGATCCGGCGGCTTGGACATGCTACGGAGACGGACCATCGCCCCAGCTTCATCAATCACATCCAGTGATTTGTCAGGCTGAACGCGGGAGGGCATGTACCGGGTCGACAGTTCAACTGCCTCTGCAAGTGCGTCATCCGTAATCTCAATCCGGTGATGTTCTTCGTATTTGCGCCGAAGACCTCGGAGTATTTCGACAGTCTGTTCCGGACTCGGAGGTTCGACGGGGACGCTTTGGAAGCGACGCTCAAGTGCTGAATCCTTTTCGATGTACTTGCGGTACTCGTCAAAGGTCGTCGCGCCAATGCACTGAATCTCACCACGAGAAAGTGCGGGCTTGAGCACGTTTGAGGCGTCAATGGCGCCTTCGGCGCCACCTGCGCCAACAAGCGTGTGTAGTTCGTCGATAAACAGAATGACATTCTTAGCCCTGCGAACCTCATTCATCACGGCCTTGATGCGTTCTTCAAACTGGCCACGATACTTCGTGCCCGCGACCATCATGGCAAGGTCCAGTACGACCACGCGGCGATCATGAAGCAGGTCAGGAACATCCTTGTCGATGATTCGCTGTGCCAATCCTTCTACGATGGCAGTCTTGCCAACTCCGGCTTCTCCCAACAGCACAGGGTTGTTCTTCGTCCGTCGGCAGAGAATCTGCACAAGTCTTTCGATTTCGCTATGCCGTCCAATGACGGGATCAAGTTCGCCACCTTTTGCGAGTTCGGTGAGATCGCGACCAAAGCTGTCCAATGCAGGCGTCTTGCTCTTGCCACGTCGTGGGGAAGAGGCTTGTTGGGCTTCGCCAGGTTCTTCACCGACGTCTTCCATGTCCTCGGGCTCGATGGCGGCGCCAAGCAGATTCAGGACTTCTTCGCGGCCTTCCTCAAGTTTGACGCCGAGGTTCATCAGCACCTGTGCAGCGACACCATCTTGTTCACGCAGAAGGCCGAGGAGTAGATGCTCGGTGCCGACGTAATTGTGGTTGAGATGACGCGCTTCCTCGATTGCGTACTCAAGAACCTTCTTGGCCCGAGGTGTCTGAGGCAGTTTGCCCATAGTCACCATTTCGGGTCCGCTCTTGACGAGCTTTTCAACTTCAAGTCTTACCTTCCGAAGATCGATGTCGAGTGCCTTCAGCACATTCGCACCGACGCCGGAGCCTTCCTTTACAAGGCCGAGCAGAATATGTTCGGTGCCGATGTATTCGTGGTTGAACCGCTGGGCCTCTTGATTGGCCAGAGCCATGACCTTGCGAGCGCGGTCGGTAAGGCGTTCAAACATCTGAAGTCTCCAGATCGGGGGTGAGGGGGCAAAGGGCCTCTTAAGAGAGCCCTCATGAGGGCCTATCGGGATGATGCAAGAGGCGTTCCAGTCTATTCCGAAAGTAGGCGTTCTTGGGCAAGATCGGCCTGTCAAGATGGCGGAAGGGGGGTCAGGATCCTGCAGAATGAGGCGAAAGGCTCTGAAAAAACATCCTCAGCGGGGTAGCAGCACGCCGTCCGAGATGCGGACACATCGGTCGGCTCGCTCGGCGATGGTCTCATCGTGGGTCACCATGATGATGGTCCGTCCCTGCTCGTGGGACGCGGTCAGGAGATCTAGGATCTCTCCGCCCGTCTTTTCATCCAGATTTCCTGTCGGCTCGTCAGCCAGAAGGATGGGCGGGTCATTCACGAGCGCTCTGGCAATGGCCGTCCGTTGGCGTTCACCTCCGGAGAGTTCCCGAGGTCGATGTTCAAGGCGATGGGCCAGCCCAAACTGATTCAGGAGCAATTCTGCACGGACTCGCGCAGCTTGGCTGCCGATCCCACTGGGGACAAGCCCGGGAAGCATGGCATTCTCCATGACATTCAGTTCGGGAAGTAGGTGATAGAACTGGAAGACAAAACCGACAGTTTCAGCGCGATAGCGATCAAGCCGCGATGCCGTGTAAGTTGAAAGTGATTCGCCGTTGTGAAGAATGTCGCCACTATCTGGATCCGGTCGATCCAGCCCCCCCAACAAATGCAGAAGCGTACTCTTACCTGAACCGCTGCTTCCCAATACTGCGACAAACTCACCAGCGTTGATCGTGAATGAACAACCTGCAAGGACCGGGACATCGACTTGGCCGAGGTGATAGGTCTTGTGCAGTTCACGCGCTTCCAGAATCGGACTACTCATAGCGGAGTGCTCCGATCGGATCGATGTCGGCTGCTTTGGCGGCAGGGATGGCTGCTGCCAGCACACTGCACAGCACAGCTCCGCCTGCGGTGATCAATGCAGAAGGCCAGTCGACAGTGTTGGGTACTTCTGTGAAGTAGTAGACAGAGGGGTCCCAGAGGACGATTCCGCCTGCTTGTCGAACAAGCAATTCAGCGATACCGAGTCCTCCTACAGTCAGCGTGCCCAGTGAGCCAAGTAGGACCGGTAGGAGACGTCCGGTTCTGCTTGCACGAAATGTCATGATCGCGAAGATGGCTGCCAGTATCAGCAAGGCGACACCCAGCCACATGGGTGGCATCGAAAGGCTTTCGTGAATCGTCTCCATGTTGCTTGTGACCAGCCAGCCAAGACCAATCCCCGCCAACGCGCCAAGCACTCCTACGAACAGGCCATAGAGCAGGAAGATCATCACAATGCCCGATCGGGATGCGCCAACGCTTCGGAGAATGCCGATGTCGCGTGTTTTTTCGTAGACGATGGCCCAGAAGATCGCCACGATGAGCGCGCCACAAACGAGATAGATGATCGAAAAGAGTGTGCGCATCAACTCTCTTTCCTTCTCGACCGGCCCGATGAAATCGGCATTCTGCTCTTCCCAGGTCCGTACTTCTGGCCCACTTCCTGATCGCATCGCTGGCGGCGCCCAGTGAGCGTCAGGTGAGTGTGTTTGTTCGAATTCGGCATACGTGTCACGGACGACTACCTTGAGTTCGTAGGGCGTCACACCTTCTGAAGCGCGCACAAGTATTTTTGTGGCGCGTGCGGGGCGCTCGACGATCTCGCCATTCAACCTTCCTTTGCGGGATTGAAGTTCGGTCAGCTTCTGAGCAGATTCAAGGGGAACCATGACACGCGTCTTGTCGATCAGGAACACTCCGCTCGCAAATTCATTCGCGAATGGAAGTCTGATGCTTTGAGGTTCGTCATTCAAACCACCGCGTGAGGTAATCGGGATCGTGGTCAGAATCGCATCGAACCGGGGCATCCACCAGTAGCCATTCCCCTCTATTTCGTAGGTTCCTTGTCGAGTGCGTCGATTGCCTCGAGAAACATGGAGCCCGCTCACCATGGCGGGTTCGCCATTCCGAAGGAGAGTTCGGCCTTCTTCCAGGACAAGGCGATCGTCGAGTAGTCGGGGCAAATCGGAATGAAGGACAGCCCATCGTTCTTCGCCGATGGCTTCGCGCAGGAGTTCAGGGGTGCTTGAGAGAGACTGCAGGCGTGCTCGCCAATCTTGAAACTGCTGTCCATCGATCAGTTTGTCAATGACCTGTGTGTCAGCGCCCTCGAGTGCGCCGTCATCAGTCATCGTGAGTAATCTTTGTTTGGATTCCTGATCAAGCGCGAGTATGAGTTCTTCAGCGTGTCGATCGATCGCTTGGGTGCGCATTCCAGAGGCGGTACCTGGTGGCACCGCTTCCCATTGCAGCGATTCGTCAAATCCGGTGACTTGGGAAAAGCTCACGGGATCGATGCCCCAGATTTGTACTTGTGTACTTTCCTTCGCATCACCCGCGGGATAGGGCATTCGCAGAAGACCCCAGGTGTCGACAACAGGTGTTGCTGCGTCGATCTCTGGCTTCGCAGTCATCAGTGCAATCAGGCGTTCGTAGTCGGGAATGCCATGTAGCGGATAATCAACGACGACATCGCCCATCAAAGTCCGTCCCGAGTTCCGGACCATGTCCAGAAAACCTGTCATGACGGAGATCACGACAATGACCAGTGCAACACAGAGTGCGACTGCGGCGACAGCCAGAAGCGGAATCATCCGGCTCGTGAGGTAACGGGTAGTGAGAAGTGGCTGATACATCTTGCCGCGGCTCGGAGAAGTGTAGTCGGAGTCAATGCTCGGAGCCGTGACGAGCAGGATTCCTCAGTGGTTTGCCAAGGCGATTGTGCAGTGAGGCGGGAGTTCCGATGTCAATCGTATGGATGGTGCCGGTCCATCGCATGGACTCCAAATTCAGAAAGCCTTGCTTCCAAGCTGCAAATGTCGCAGTGACATCGGCCACGACCGCATCCCCAAGTGGGGTGCCGGCATCTGCATCAAGACCTGAGGGTATGTCGAGAGACAAAACAGGGCTGGAAGCCGCATTGATGCTCTTGATCACATCAAGCAAATCATCTTCGACTGGTCGATCCAGGCCTGTACCGAGAACAGCATCGATGAGAAGATCGGCTTCAGGCCAATCTTCAGTCGTGGGAATGCCCATGTTGTTGCAGATGGAAGCGTTGACAGCAGCGTCCGTATCCGGTTTGGGCATAGAGATCGATCGAATGGTCACATCACACCCAGCGTTGGCAAGATGTCTTGCCATCGCCCATCCATCACCACCATTGTTCCCACTGCCACAGACGATAAGGACATCGCCTGCGCCATCGAGCATGTCTAGTGCGATAACTGCCGCTCCTGTTGCGGCATTTTCCATGAGTGCGATTCCGGGTATTCCATACTCTTCGGTTGCTAGCCGATCTAGTGAACGGATGTCCTTTCGATTCATGACCATCAACCGAGATGTGGGGACAATCGCCATTTCGGCAGTGTAGGCTGAAGACACTGAAGCGGATTGAAACGTCTCCACTGGAGCGCGGATACCATTTGCCGCTGTGCTACTGCAACTTCTATTAGTGATTTCAACGGGACTGGCGATTGTTTCAGCTACATGGTGGCTGGTCATGCAGATTCGAGTTGCCCGAATGCATTCGTCAGGGTTGTCAATTCGTCGCGGCCTCAATGAACCTGTCGATCCTGTGTCAATCTCGGTGATCCTTCCAGCACATAATGAAGAGGCTGTGATCGGAATCTGTCTCGATTCTCTTCTTGCAATGTCCTGGGCGGATTTGGAAGTCATTGTTGTTGCCGATCGTTGCACAGATGCAACCGAATCAATCGTCATGGAACGGGCATCAAAGGATGATCGAGTCTGTTTGATCCGAAACAGCGATTGTCCTCCCAACTGGGCCGGCAAATGCAATGCTGCTCGGCTCGGAGCTGAACGCGCCAAGGGTGAGTGGCTTGCCTTTATCGATGCTGATACATGCGCATCACCTCAACTCATGCGTGCTGCGATGGCAGAAGCCCAAAGAAGGGATACGGCCCTGCTCAGCCTTTTGACAGATTTGACCTGCCAGCACTGGTATGAACGTTCGGCGCAGCCCGTTGCGATGATGATGTTGATGTCGATCTATCCGCCGGATCGAGTCAATCGCGAGGATCATCCGAAGCCGTTCGCCAACGGTCAATTCATGTTGATCAACCGCCAGTGGTATGACCGTATTGATGGACACGCTTCAGTCAAGGATGCTCTACTGGAGGACATTGCGATGGCTCAAGCAATCAATGCTGCGGGCGGTCGTGGGCACATTCTTCGTGCAGATGGATTGCTTAGTTGTTCAATGTATGAATCTCGCTCTGCTTTGCATGAAGGCTGGTCGCGAATCTTCATTGAATCTTCTGGTCGAAATGTAGGCAAACTTAGGAGTTACGCAGTGCGACAACTCCTGATGGGCTGGCTCTCTCCATTGAACTCAGTCGTCGCCATCGTTCTGGGGTTCTTGGCGATGAGTACATTGGGTGATTGGGCGATCTACTCCGGATCGATTGCGATCCTCGTTCAGCTAATGGCGTTGGCATGGATATGGCATATTGGCCGTCAGCCGATCTGGTCGATTTTGCTGTTCCCGCTAGGAACTTGGGATGTGTTCCAAATACTGCGTCGGGGCGCGAACATGCTCAGAAATCGCGAGCCTGTTCGGTGGGGTGGTCGAGAGTATGTGCTCGAACGCACGGATGGATGAGTTCAGTCTTCTAGTGACTCACGCCATTCCTGCATGCGATCACCATCGGTCATGATGTATGAGAGTGGTGTGACAGTAATACACCCTGATCCAAGCACATCGACATCAGAGCCTTCAGTCGTGCTTGTGAATCTCATTCCTTCACCAGCAGCCCAGTAGTAAACCTGCCCCGCGGGGCTGACCCGGCGATCGAATCCTTCTTCAAGAGGGGCGGCATTCATCTCTACAACACGGATGGGCGGCATGGGCGCATCTGAGGACTCGACTGGAGGGATATTGACATTGAGTACTTCATGTGGCGATAGCGGCCGAGTGGCGAGAATTCTGTCAATGACTGATCTCGCCATCTGGGAAGCACGATCCCAATGGATATTGTTTCGATCTCTGAGATAGAGGCTCACCGCGATCGATGGAACTCCGAGAAAGGCAGATTCGATCGCGGCGGCGACTGTGCCCGAGTAGAGGATATTGATACCGGCGTTTGCGCCACTGTTCATGCCGCTGATCGTCAAATCCGGTTGGCTGTTATCCCCGAATTGCTCGGGCCAGAGTGAACGGATCGCGAGTTTGACACAGTCTGCGGGTCGCCCATCAACGGCGATGCCACCAAATGAACGGGTCACTTGAACGCGTTCGACTCTGAGGGGGTCTGTGTAAGTGATCCCATGGCCGGCAGCGCTCTGGACTGTCAGTGGGGCAGCTGTCCAGATGTGGCCGAGATCTGAAATCGCAGAGTGGAGTGAGACGATGCCCGGGGCGTGGATGCCGTCGTCATTGGTCAGCAGGATTCGCATGCAAGGATGTCCATCATCTGTAGATCAACTCAAAGAGCACAGGCAGTGTCTCGCCTTTCTGAAGCGTATTCAGCTGTTCGCCAGAAGCTCTCCATCGGAAGAGCGCGCTCACAATCGCGCTTTCGAAGCCCACAGTTCCAGTTGCAGGCTCCCACAGGATCTTCCCCGTCTTGGGATGTTGGCGGGCAATATAAACCCGCTTTGGTGCGCCGGATTTCGAAAACTCGATTTTCACTTTGATTGCAATGCCACCGAATCGCGTTTCCTGATACGGCGTTAATTTGGGTCTTATTGTTCGGACCCTCAAGCCCTTGGCAGCGACAGGCCCACCCTGTCGTTTGACATTGACTTGAATCATGGTGGCTGCGTCTGCTTCGGTATCCGACGCATTGGGTTTCGGAGGGATCTCCTCTAGGCCGTCCACGATTGGGCCGGGCGTCTTGTCTGGTGACCCAGGCTGCGTTTCAACTACTTCCTGAGGTGATGTCTTCGAGACTGGCGTGGAGGTGGTGTTCGTCGTTGTTGCTTCGGATGTGGGATCCGGTTTCTTTTGTTCAGGCTGCTGTTGCTCCGGTGGCAAAGCCGTGTCGTCCTGGATCGAAGGGCGCGCGCCGTCCACCATCACTGGAAGTTCAGGGTTGAGGGGTGGCTGGGAGTCCAGGGGGGCGTCAGTTTCCGGTGTAGGCGATTGCGCAGTGTCCGCCTCAACCAATGACTCTTCTTCTGAAGGTGTAGAGGGGTCTGTGACTTGAGCGGGTGGACTACCACCGCCACCGGAAGACTTGCCAGCAAGTTCGAATTGAGCTTGCTCAAGTTCCGCTAGACGCGCCATGTGCTCCTGGAACTCTTCATACCCGATCCAGGTCAGTGTTGAAGCTTCTGATTCATCAATGCCCAACTTGACTTCAGGTTCATCCGGCTCAGGAGTGAATTCCGGTGGCTGAACAGCCGCTTCTTCATCGGGCAACCATGCCATTGAATGATGATCCGCCGTGAGTCCCGGTACGAGAACAAATGTGTTAATCGCAACGGAGATGACGATGCCGGTTCCCAAGCGTGTACGGTCGTTATTCATGGGCCAGCAGGTTCACCAACGAGTTTGATGTCAATCCCAGCCCGGTGAAGTCGATCCCAAACAGAGGTCAGCAGTGGTCCGCGGTCAATGTCGCCCACACCTTTTTCAAGAACGAGATACACGATCGTGTTGGGTGACTGTTGCTTCGCCACCTCAATGGCTGAGAGCATGTTCTCTACCCCAGTGTGCTCCTGGCCGACAAAGATTTTTCCGTCCAGCCGAAGTGTGACAGCAACTGCTGGATTGGGCTCCGTCGACTCGCCAGAAGCATAGGCTTCCAGCGGGACTGGCAGCATGTCGACTCTCACCATGAGAACCATGGCATAGACGAAGAAGGTCAGGATCAGGAAAATGACATCGATCAACGGCATCAATTCGATGCGCATGTCCGTTTCGACCCTTCGAAGCCGAAGCATCTATCAGCCCTCTGCCGTTTCGGATTCGCCTCCGGGATCATCCTTCAGATCGATGCCCAGTTGGATTTCGGCCAGCGCGGTTGTGACGTCGGATGCGAAGGAGAAGATGCGGTCCAAGCCAGTTGCAATCATGGCTGACCAGATCGTGTCACCGATGCTGCAGATGATCATTCGACGATTCGTTGCATCAAGAATCTTGCGAAGTCGCAGCAAACTTCCCAAATTGGATGAGTTCACCGTTCCCACTTGGCTGAGATCGATAATGACATCCGGAACACCCGCATCACCTTCATGGCGGATTTCATCAATCCGATCCACCAGACTGTCCATGTCTTCTGAAAACATGGGCTCATCAGAAAGTTCGGCAATGGTGATGGTTTCTGACCAGGACTTGATCGGCATGATGGCCGGCCCTCCCTTGTGATAGGGGTGATACTAGCGTTGCGTGACGTTGAGGCGCGGTCAGGATTCGTCCGCGATCTTGGCAGCGGCAATCACGTGATCCTCGTTCTTGAGGTTCACCAGTCTGACACCTTGGGTGTTTCGTCCGATCCGACTCACTGAATCAGCAGCAATACGCACCAGCATTCCACTTTCACTTGCAATCACAATCCCGTCCGATTCGTGAACCGCGCGAATTGACACGATAGGACCGTTCCGGCCCTCCGTCCGGATGTCACGGCGACCTTTGCCGCCCCGTGATTGTGGTCGAGTTGATCCATCTTCAGAATGAACGAGATATTCGCTCATCGAGGTTCGCTTGCCGTAACCGTTCTTCGTGACTGTCAGGAGATCAGCGTCATTGTCAACGCGGACAACGCCAACAACCACATCGTCGCCTCCAAGATCAATGCCCTTGACGCCGGAAGCAACACGGCCCATCACACGCGCATCCTTTTCACTGAAGCGGATCGACATGCCCGAAGCAGTTGCGAGAAGGATGTGGTGGTCGCCTCGTGTGTGGATGACACCAACCAGATCATCGCCATCACGCAGATGGATGGCATTGATTCCTGCCACGTTGACATTGCGGTAGTCCCGAAGGGCCGTGCGTTTCACTTTCCCGTTTCGCGTCGCGAATAACAGGAAGTCCTCGCCTTTTTCAAAGTCGTCAATCGTCAGGCAGGTGACAACCTGCTCCTCGTCACGGAGGCGGAGAAGATTGACGATGGCGCGACCCTTGCTTGTTCTGCTGCCTTCGGGAATCTGCCAGACCTTGAGTTTGAATACACGGCCGAGGCTTGTGAAACACAGAAGATCGGCATGCGAATTGGCCGAGAAGAGCAGCTCGGTGAAATCATCTTCTTCGACTTTGCCGCCCTTGATGCCGCGGCCGCCTCTGCCCTGTTCGCGGTATGTGTCCAGAGGAAGACGCTTGACATAGCCACGGTGTGTGACAGTGACGACCACCTTGTGTTCGGGGATGAGATCGCCAATGTTGTAGTCATCCGCCTCACTGTCCTCAATGCGAGTCTGCCGTTCGACGCTCCATGCGTCTCGCACATCCGAGCAGTCCTCCCGGATGATGTCGAGAATCTGCTGATCGTCTGACAGGATCAGTTCGTAGGACTCGATTTCTTCAACGAGACCGATGTAGTCGTTGACGAGCTTCTCAATCTCCAAGCCGGTCAGCTGGATGAGCCGCATGGCACCGATTGCTTCAGCCTGCACACGCGAGAGTCCAGCGCCTTCACCGCTTGCCTGGTCAAGCAATTGAGAGGGGATGGAGGGCGCATGTGGATGATCAGCCGGAATTTGGAATCTCCGGTCCATCAGTTTGCCGATCGCTTCTTCCCTTGTTCGGCTAGCACGAATCAGTGCGATCACCTCATCGATATCGCAGACTGCGAGAATCAGACCCTCAAGCCTGTGGGCCTGCTTTCTGGCTTCACGCAGGAGGTGCTCAGTACGACGCCGGACAACATCGCGTCGGTGATCGATGAAGCAGTCGATGAGCTGTCTGAGCCCAAGGGTTCTTGGCCTGCCACGATCCAGTGCAATGTTGATGATGGAGACGGTGCTTTGAAGCGGAGTGAACTGATACAACTGGCGTTCAACGACTTCGGGGTCAGCGCCTCGCTTCAACTGCACGACGATCCGTGTTCGATGTTTCTTCCCGGAGAAGTTCTTGATGTCCGCAATGCCCTGAATCCGATCGGCCTTTGCCGCATCGACCATCTTGTCGATCAGATTGTTCTGCACCACCTGATAGGGGATCTCAGTAATCACAAGGCATTCGCGGCCATTGATGGTTTCGCGTTCGACGCTGCCGCGGACGACAACCTTGCCACGGCCACCGGCGTAGGCATCTGCAATACCTCGGCGCCCAACAATGGTTCCGCCAGTGGGGAAGTCTGGTCCGGGAATGATCTTCAGCAGATCAGCAAGTTCAAGTGTGGGGTCGTCAATGACAGCGATGATCGCATTGCACACCTCATCAACATTGTGCGGAGGCATCGAGCAGGACATGCCAACGGCAATCCCACTTGATCCATTGACGAGGAGATTCGGAAATCTTGCAGGGAGAACGGAAGGTTCCGTCCGTGTTTCGTCGTAGTTGGGAGCAAAATCGACGGTATCCAGTTTGATGTCTGCGAGCATGTCCGCAGCGGCTTTGGTCAAGCGTGCTTCGGTGTAACGCATTGCGGCGGGGGGGTCGCCATCGATGGATCCGAAGTTGCCCTGCTTGTCAATCAACGGAATGCGCATCTTCCAATCCTGGCCCATGTTGACCAGAGTTGGGTAAATGACTGACTCGCCGTGAGGGTGGTAATTGCCCGATGTATCACCGGAAATCTTTGCACATTTGCGATGTTTGCGGCCCGGTGAGAGATTGAGATCGTGCATCGCAACGAGGATCCGTCTTTGCGAAGGCTTCAGGCCGTCTCGCACGTCTGGGAGTGCCCTGTCTGTAATCGTTGACATGGCATAAGTCAGGTAACTGTCGTGCAGCTCCTGATCCACTCTTTGTTCGACGACGGTTCCGATGTCGTTGGAAGTGTTGCCTTCACCCAGATTTTCAGGGCGATCTTCGTTACTCATTCAAGGGCTTCCTCGGCTGGGATGGCAATGATTGCCACCACGCGAATGCAGTCTGGCATTGTAAGGAAATCGGGGCTCAGTCGCGCGGTTTAGGCGGGCTCAAGATGCAGCAGAAACTCTCGATTTCCAGCCCCAGAACGGCGACTGCTTTTGCCCCCTCGGATGGGCGAAATCGTTGTTCCGAGTAACCTCAATGCCATCGATTCCAAGCCATCCTGCACCCGGGTCACCATGTCAAGAGCTAAATCGTCTGACAGCCGACCGTCCTTGAGATGTGTCCGACGTTCTGACTCCGTCAATTCATAATGTGGCTTCACGAGGGAGACGATCGCGCCGCCGGGTTTCACCCAATTTCGTGCTGCTGGAAGGGCGTGTCGTTGGGGCGTCCAACCCAGATCCACAACCACGAGATCCACACCATCAGATGGAGGTTCGGCATGCAGTGCATTGGTGCGTTCTCGAACATCAACACGATCATCATTTCGAAGACGCCATGCGAGGACGCCATAGCCGGTATCGATGGCGATGACCGACGCAGCCCCGTTTCGCAGCAGGCAGTCTGTAAAACCGCCGACATTGCAGCCGAGATCGGCACAGGTCATTCCATGGATATCAAGATCAAACGCGTCGATGGCATGGGCCAACTTCGCTCCCGCGCGTGAGGCAAGGGGTACATCATCCGAGGATCTGTTCAAGAAGCCGGCCTATCCGCCACTCCCACGATCGACAATCCACATCGTTCAGCAGCGGCGCATACGGCTGGGCGGTCAAGAAGGATGACACGACCTGCACCAATCGCGACACAGCCACAACCTGCCTTAGCCAATCGATCGATAGTTTCGACCCCGACAGTGGGGACATCGGCGCGCAGATCATGGTCTTCCGATGCTGATTTCAGCAACGTCCAGCCCTTCGCATTGCAGAGGCTCCCGGCGCGATCGATCATGCGGTCCGTCCCTTCAACCGCTTCAACGGCGATGACGTCTCCTTCTCGGATCGCCATCGACTGCCCAATCCCAGCGTTGGTGACAGCGTGAAGCAGCGGCCAACCGAATTCGATATCGCGCCGTTGTAGCGATGAAGGCTCTGGGCCTGCGATCACGCCTTCCGTTGCCAGATGCGATTGGATGTGCGTCGTCGAGTCGATGAGTCGGATCCCGCCGCCAAGTAATTCATCCGCAACAGCCGCAAGAACCGCACGGTCTCGCCGGTCATGTCGAAGCCGACGATACCAGAGACGGATGGCTCGCCAGTCGGGAATGTCGTGCAGAAATCGCAAAGGGTCATGCATGCGTGTTTTGGCGACCCGGCCGACCATGACCGCATCCACAGCACCCCAGCGGCGGAGGCGCCGAATCCATGCACCTGGCCTGTAGAGGGAGACTTCGGACCAGTGCGTGCAAAGCGTCCGTAGTTCTGGATCGGCATGTCCACGGAATGCGACACACGCAACATCGAGTCCAGCGTTCCGCATCCCCTCGGCGACGAGCACGGGCAGCCGGCCTTCACCTGCAATGAGTCCAATAGCCTTGGTCATGAGCGCAGGCTAACGTGGTCTAATCGGGGCCGGAAGGGACCATGCGTGTGGGATCCACTAGGCCCGTGGGTGAGGCTAGAAGCCGGTCGACCGCCCTGACGGGGTCCGTTTCGACAAAGAACAGGTCTCGGGCAGATTCACGTACAAAGCGATGCTCAACCAGATCGTCAAGCATGTCGATCAGTGAATTCATCACGCCATCTGGATTAAACACACCGATCGGAGCGCCGTGCTCTGCAAGTTGGCGACCAACGAGCGCTTCGAAGAATTCGTCCAATGTTCCCAGTCCGCCAGGTAGGACAAGAATGCGATCTGCCAGTTCGAGAAGCCGCTTTCGTCGATCGCGCATCGTGTCATGGATGTCCAGTTCGTCACAGTCACCGGAGGCTTGCTCCAATTCGACCAGTCGACGGGTCGTGACACCGATGAGTCTGCCGCCTGCGTCTTTGCATCCTCTCGCTAGAGCGCCCATGAGTCCGATGCTGCCTCCACCGTAGACGACGGTCACCCCGCGCTCAGCAAGGGTGCGTCCAATGCATTCGGCCAGTTCATGAAGGCGATTGGAGGCTCTTGTGGAGGAACTGCAGTAGACAGTGACATGTTCCATGGATTGGCAGGATATCGCGACCAATGGAAGTGGCCTTGTCGACCGACTTCGGTCATGATGAGGCTGTGACGTTCCTCGTACTGTCTCTACTGGTCGTCTCTGCGATCGTCGGATGTCTGATGACGGCAGCTTTGTGCCGAATCGGTCTGAAGGTCGGTACGCTCGATTCACCTGGTGGAGCAGGTGATGCGAAGGTGTTGCGTCCAGTTCCCAACATTGGCGGGATCGCCGTGGCTTGGCCGCTCATCCTCTTTCTAGGGCTGGGTGGTGTATTGGTGCTTGTGTGCCCCCAGTGGCTTGTGGGCCTTGTGCCATCGCTTGAAACATGGCTGCCTAGGTTGGAGGCCTCAGCGCCGATGGCAATCGCATTCGGCGTCGCGGCGGGATTGCTCCACATCGTCGGTTTGATCGACGATCGGCGTGAATTGAAGCCTTGGCCCAAACTCGCCATTCAGATCGCTATTGCACTGACATTGTCATGGGGATTTGACATCCGGTTACTCCAGACACTCGATGACACGTTCATCGCAGGCGCAGCGTTGAGCATTCTGTTGACAACAGCCTGGATCGTGGTGGTGACCAACGCCATGAACTTTCTGGACAACATGGATGGTTTGACCGGTGGCGTCACTGTTGTCGCGGGCAGCATCCTGATGGTCACAGCACTTGTTGGCGAGCAGTGGTTTGTCGCAGCGACACTGGCAGTTCTCACCGGATCGACATTGGGCTTTCTGCTTTTCAACCTTCCGCCCGCAAGGATCTTTCTTGGTGATGGTGGATCACTGGTGATCGGATTGGCGCTCGCTGTTTTGACTGTACGTATCACCTATGTCGAAGAAGGTGTGGGGACATCTTCGGCTTGGTACGGCGTCCTCATGCCATTGGCCGTGTTGGCTATCCCCTTGTATGACCTGATTGGTGTGACATTGCTCCGTTTGCGGCAGGGCCGACATCCGTTTCAGGGTGACAAGCAGCACTTTTCACATCGTCTGGTCAAGCGGGGGCTGTCGCCCAGACGTGCTGTATTGATCATCTGGATGCTGGCCGGCGTGACAGGCGTGATTGGCATGCTGTTGCCTGGCATGGAACCATGGCAAGCAGCAGTTGCAGCAGGGCAATTGGCATTCGTCTTGTGCATTCTCGCGGTACTTGAAACAGGCACATCGGCGTGAAGGCTCAATGTGTGACCCGAACAGCGGCATTGGTCATTGCCGCTATCGCTGTCGCGAGGTGTCTGGTCACTGTGTTGAGCGAAGTATGGTTCGATGTCGATCCACTGCTCGATTCCACAGCTCCTGTCGGATTGAGTCCGAGCATGTTGATTCTTTTCGATATGGCTCTGGTGGCTGCGGCTTTGGTGGGCTTTGTCGCGCGTGCCATGGAGGGCAAGGGGGCGTCTTTATGGATTTCGGGCCTATGGGTTCTCCCCATCATTTTTGGTGTGATGATCTGGATGACGCGCGGGGCACATCATGCGCAGGTCATCATGCCATGGGTTGCCGGCGTGACAGCAGCAGCGGCGCTTGTTCATTTCTGCTGTGATGCTGGCACACGCAGACTTGTACTGGCCGTGCTTGTCAGCGGCGTTGTTGCGTTGGGATTTCAGGCATATGTCCAATGGGCATGGACCATTCCAGAGACAGCCGCATGGTTCGATGCACATCGAGATGAAGCACTTGCACTGATTGGACTGGAGCCCGGGTCCATCGCTGCAGCGGTTTATGAGCGGCGACTTGTGGAAGGCGGGGCAACCGGATGGTTTACAAGCGCGAACCTACTGGGAGGAATGATGGCAGCGCTCACAGTGCTATGGTCGGCCTTGGTGCTCGACGCGGCACGCAGAAAAAGTTCTGCGTGGGTCGGCGGCGTTGCATGTGTCGGCGCGATGCTTGCCGCGGCAGTCGTCGGGATCACCGAATCACTGACCGCACTGCTCGTTCTGATCATTGGTCTTCTGCTACTGGTTCTCTACGCCCGCAGGCTGATGAGTCTTTCGTCTGCAAAGTGGCTCGCCATTGGGTTGCCGATACTGGCCGCTGCAGCACCCATCCTCGTGCTGTGGACCGCGTCCCCTGACACTTCGATATCAGGGGTTCGCAGCCTCGTGATTCGAGGTCAATATGTCGAAGGCGCAGCGGGTGTCGTGGCCGACGCTCCACTTCAAGGCAGTGGTCCCGGTCGGTTTCAGGATGCTTGGCTGGGAGCACGGCCTGTTGGAGCGCCGGAAGAGATTGTGTCTTCACACTCCATGTTGTTTGACTGGGTGGCTCAGTTGGGTGTTTCCGCATTCGGTTGGGTGATTCTTGTGGGCTTGCTTGCATGGTGCGTGGGTCGCCGACTTGAACATCCGGTTTCTGAATCGACATTGAGTCCGATGTGGACTGTCGCCGGTTCGGTGATCACAGGTTTTGTCGTCATTGCCTTGGCATCGGTAGGGATTATTGGCGAATGGCCTCATCTCCATGAAACAGAGAGGCTTGTTCGGATCTTTGGTCTCTTGTCCGTGCCAGTGATGGCTTTAACGGCAGCCGTTTGTTTGCGCGGTGAGTTGGCTCGCATTGGCGTTGTGGTGGCCGTTGTCGTGCTTCTCTTACAGGCTCAGGTAGACATGGCAGTCTGGCAATCAGCCACAGTGGTGTGGACGCTTGCAGTTGTCGGTGCGAGCGCCTCGATTTCTGTCCGAGGTCGCGGAAGGACAACATGGCTTGCATGCGCTATTGCGCTCTTCTGTCTGGTGCTTATTGGACGTGCGTGGATGCATCAGTCGGATATCGACGAAGCGAGGAAGCACGCTGCGATGATGCTCATTGCAGCATCTGGGGATGCTGCAGGCGATTCCAACTCACTCGCACGCTCCCAAGCGGCACAACGCTTGCTCGATTCATGGGAAACGACGCGCGACCCACGGCTCGCGCTTGTTGCGGGAAATCAGTATCTGCTGGCAGCGTGGGAGGCAGGCCCTGAAGATTCAGCCGCGATTAGTTCTCTGTCAGCCGCACGGATGAGTGGAGAATGGGCTTCACAGGATGGTGCCGTCGAAGGTTTGTGGCTTCAGCTTCGCGCTCTGGATGGATTGTCCAGTTTGCGTGAGGATCCAAAAGATCAGGAAAGGGCGATGTCGGTTTCTGCAGAACTCACTAAAGCCGATCCCACTAATCCGATGGCTTGGGTGATGCGGGCACGAGTGGCAGCTGTATCAGGTCATCATGAGATTGAGACGTCTGCTTGGCAACGGGCCTTGAGACTTGATGACGCTCAAGTCATCGATCCTCTGCAGCGCATGCCGATAGAGATTCGGAAAGAAGGCGAAGCAGCCATCAACGCTCACGAGCACGATTGATCGCATCGATGACTTGATCTGCAGTGTAGAAGTCCTCCTTGAAGACTTCCGTTCCGTCAGGTGCGAATACAACCAACAGAGGAATCTGATGTCGGCCGACTGCATGCAGCATCTCATTGCCTTCAGTGTTGTTCCCCGTTAAATCCACCTTGATGGGCGCAACATCGGCCGATGCCAAGGCAGTTGAAACGGTCTCTGTGGCGAGTACTGCTTTTTCGAGTGCTTTGCAGTTCAAGCACCATTCGGCCGTGAACTCAAGGACGACCACGCGGTCTTCGTCCAGTGCATCTTCAAATGCAGCAGGGGAGTACCAGATCCAATCGATGGGCCCCTTGTCCGTCAGCGTCACGGCCATCGCAATCGCAGCAGCAGCAACCAGCCCTCCGAGAGCTGTCATGGATGTACGCCAACCCAAGGCATGTCGAGGCAGCCCGAGATCGGTGGACTCATGTTTCTCCATCTCTTTGTCGGGTGCAGAACGGGCTGTGAGTTGCCAGGTCTTGACGACTAGCCAGATACCTGCTGCAGCCATGATGGCGGCAACGAACCAGAAGTAGATTCTGCTCGGTGGTCGGGGAGGTTCGGCCAACATGCCACTGAGACCAACACCGATGAAGTACGCAGCCGCTGCAAGCATGAGCAGTCCCATGACCTGTTTAATCAGTTCGCTCGCAGGACCCGCCTTGGGCATGCGGTTGGTGAGCGTGGGGAATGCTGCAAGAATGAGGTAGGGAAGCGACATGCCGACCCCGATAGCAGCGAAAGTGATCAGTGTGACAGCAGGCGGCTTGGTTGCAGCCCATGCCATGGCTGCGCCCATGAATGGTGCGGTGCAGGGCGTTGACAGGATCGCCGTCATGATTCCAAACAGGAATGAGCCTACAAGTGTGTCATGTTTCGGGCTGACTCTGTAGACCGAGGCGGGAAGTCGAACAGCGAAAAGTCCGCACATGCCGATCGCCATTGCGGCAATGATGACGCCCACAGCGATTGTGAATGCCGGATACTGAAAGAGTTGGTTGCTCGCGGTAAACCCGGTAATCAATGCAATGGCAAGCCCAATGGCCACCCAGAATCCGACAACACCCAGGCACATTGCGATGCCGAGAAGCAGCGTCCGTCCTCGATTACCGGCGGAGGACGAGATCGCCATGATCTTGATCGGTATGACGGGTAGAACGCACGGCGTCAAATTCAACAGGAACCCGCCCAACGCAGCAACCAGTAGCAGCAGCAGTAGCCCGAATGTGCCTTCTGTATCGAGGCCGAACTCCAGACCAAAGGCATTGAAGTTGACGCTTGTGACTGCACTTTCGGGGGCTTGCGCGCCAGATGCAATGTCATTAAATACCTGCTCATTGAATGCCTCGAAGATCGAGGGAGTCGTCGCGCTTCTGGACATTTGTTCGAAAGGCTTAATCTCCACCGGGATCTTGATGCCATAGTCCCGCCACGATTCAGATGGTTCTTCACCGAGACCAGGTGGTTCGGGAGTCGGCATCAAGCATGTTCGGTCATCACAGACCTGAAAGACCGGTCGAACTGTCAGAGTCGCTAATCCGGGAGTCGCGTCGTCAGGGACAGTGACAGGTAGGAAGGCAACAGCACGTCCTTCGAACACGTTGTAGGGAATCGATGGTCCTCCCCATTCAACCTGAATCTCATGTGGCTCAGGCCATTGGATCCAATTCGTGTGGGGGATTAATCGCAAGAGATCGCTGGATTCCACATCGATCGATGTCGCGGTGTAGTCGGCCGCTGTACCGAGTTCCGGAGGGATGACTGGCGCGTTGGTGTGAACGTGCCAACCATCGTCGTGCTCGAAAACCACTGCAAGCGTCAAGTCAGATCCGGGTGACACCACGTTGCGACTGGGTATGACCTCGACCTTGACGCGATCACGCGAGTCAAAGAATTGCGGTGTGACGGGGGTGGGAT
>JAKVBW010000027.1 GCA_022446945.1 Phycisphaerales bacterium
ACTGCGGCTGCTGTACATAGCCGACGAGATAGAGGGCTTCCTGACCGAGAAAGTGATTTGGCAACTCAATCTTTAGGCCTGCGAGAGACTCCCCGGACACGGCTGGAAAGGCGTCGCCGACAGGGTCACGGTCAGGAATCGCCATCGGGCCACAACCGGCAGCCAAAATGGACATGGCCAGGACGGCAATGGCCTGAATCTGATACCGAACAGTTATGTGTGTCATACGCATGTATTCATCCTTCGGTGACGGGCAAGGATCCTCTTCGCATCGGCCATGCGATGTGGGGCCATCAGGTTAGCGATCCTCTGGCATCCGCTCCACCAAATTTCTGAAAGTGCGAGAGAAGCATTCGATTGCGGTAGGCAAAGATGCGAAGCACATCCCGCCGCACAAAGAGACGATTGACAAGCTTGCCCCCAAAGACCCTGTATCGAACCGTGTCTTCCATCCGTGTACCTTCCCCTTCTGATGCGAACCGATGCTCATGCACCCACTTCCGGTAGGGCCCTTTGAGTTGCGTGTCCTCGAATCGAACAGGCGGTTCCCAATGCGTTATCTCCGATCGCCAACGAACAGGGACGCCGTGAATCTTCAACCGGTAGTCAATCTTCGTTCCAACATGCATCTCAATGGGCGCGTGGGTCAAGATGACAAACTTGAGCATGGGTGGCGTCAGGTGTTCGAGATTGTGAGCATCGGAGAAAAACGCAAAGACCTCGCTCAATGGGCGCGGCACATGAACTGAGGCTCTGAGTACAAAATCCCCATTTTCAGATGTGATCTGAGGTCTCAGGCGTGGATCCGCTTCTTTCACGCTGCCCTCCACCCCTCAAGGATTTGGCACCCGCGCGCCAAGATCGGTTCGCTCGGGGCGGACATCAAAAGCCATTGATTGAAACCACGGAAAGAGATCCTCGCCAGCCGCGACACTCCAGACCGCGACGCAATCATCCATCGAATACCCCTTGCGTCCCGGCTCAAGAAGTGCCCGCTTGGCCTGAAAATACTTCGCCATGCTTCCCGGCCCATGCTGGGATTCGAGTTCTTCAAAGACGTGATAGGTCTTCCCCCAGATGAGATCACGTGGCGCACCGTCCTCCAGTGGATTGATCGCATCGAGATCCGGATCCAGTTTGCGCGCCTTGGCGATTTGACGCTTCAGGGTCTCGTCGGCTTCCGGCATGCCCAGCCGCCGGCCGACAAGGATCCCCAGATAGGTTGCAATGGGCTCATTCCACAGCGGCTCCGCATAGGGAAGGACCCACGAGTGCCCCGCTTCATGCGAAATCAGTTCGACCATCGGGTAGCGGCTTTCCGGGAACTTCCCCCACCAAGCGCCAATGGCGATGCGCGCGCCGCTGGAGAATCCCCCGCCCCCGGTAGGAAGAATCAGCATGTTCTTGATCATGCCCGGCGAAGGTTCGACTCCGGTGACATGACGCAAATGGGGCCTAACTTCGTGATAGACCTCAACGATGGCGTCCGCGAAGCGTTCTGTTCCATCGTGATACTCCACCATCAGCGGCCCTACCTCACGGCGATGTTCGACCCAGGTGCGCCGGTGCTTCTTCTTAGGGTCGATGGCTTTTGTGCTAGCTGCCGTCACCAGAAGCGGCTGAACCCAATCAGCGTTGATGGGATCGGAAGCGTCCGGTTTCTGCCCGAACAGCCCCCGGCTGCCGAGAAGCAAATGCCCCGCGCCGACCTGGCGGCGGGCAAGCACGGGACGCTCCTTGGCATCCACGATCAGAGGCGTCCAGTCCTCGTTGAGTGTCAAGACGCGGCCCCGCCGAAAGTTAATCTCCTCACCTTCCAGTTGGTCTAGTCCCCGAAAAGGACGCTTTGGTTTGATGTCTGGAAGTTCAGCGCCGTACCGCTGCATCACCGCAGCACCCGGCTGGGGTACACGCGCTCCATCAGCCATCATCAAGACAGTGCCGCCCCCATGCAGAAACGCATCAATGGTCTGGCAGGCGCCGGCGTCATAGGGAATCCGCGGATCGCCTCCGGTCAGGATCAACAAGTTGGCGTTCGAGAGATCCAGTTTGGAGAGCGACCCCCAATTGCGCACATCTTTCCCGACATCCTGCAGGTACTGCCGATGAAATCGGCCATCCATGTAGAAGGTGAACTGCTGGGAAATGTCGGATACGGAATGCACAGTGGGCACTGGGGCAGAGGCCGCCAGAAACACGATGCCCAGCATCAACAGTTGCATGTCCCGTCACTCCTCAGTTGGTGTGTCCCTCCCCTTGTGACAATCACGGCGGAGACACTGTCCTCAGATCGCTTGCCAAAAATATGCATGGATTGGCGGTTAGAGCGGCTGCTTCTCTCCCACTTCACCAATCACGAACCCCTTCGATTCAATCTCTGCGCGAAGTGCAGGGTCATGCAGTGCTGGATTGGTGTGGTTCAGATGAATGAAGCGGACCACTCCCGGTCTCGCCGCCGCCTCGTCTTCCCACATCGCCATCGTTTCGATCATTAGTGGATGCGGAATGCGGCTGAGATCCCGTCCAGGAAGTTCGCTCCCGTCATAGAAGGTCGCATCGACATAGGCGACATCGACGCCTTCAAGAAGTTCTGCCAGAAGCCCGTCGTGACGCCCCCACTGATCGACATCCGGCACCCAGAGAAGGGTGCGCTGCGGCCCATGCACCTTGAACGCCACAGTGTCACTGTGTTCTTCGCGGTGCGGAACGGCAATGAACTCGACCTTGAGCCCGTCGAGAGGTTCGCACGACGCGCCCGGCTGAACTTCGCGCACATCGACTTGCCCGTACTCGATCACCTGCGCCCAGGGATCATTCGAGCGCAGAAAGTCCGCCATGCGTGGCGTGACGTGTAGCGGCACATGATCGGTGGCCGCCACTTCCTCGCCAAACTGCATCAGACCGGTGTAGTGACCGATGTGCGCGTGGGTGATGAGCACCCCATCAACCGGCGAACGGCCGCGACCTGACGCGCCGGCAAGTTGATGGAACATGGCGATCTGCGGCTCGACAGCGGGCGTGGCTTCGATCAGCAGGAGCTCACCTGTTTGACGATCCTTAATGCCCAGTGCGCACGGATACTCAACATGTCCACTGGCCCTGGCTTCTGCGCAGCATGGGCGTTCACATCCGAGATGCGGCAAACCACCATCCTGGGCGCGCCCCAGGAGCCATGCGTCGTACCGCGCACCTTCCACCATGCGAGCCTCCTGACCGGAGGGCGTGCTCTGGCAACCGCTCAGTCCGGCCATGGCCGCCAATACCAGCCATCGCATTCTGCCCTTCATCCGCACCACCCTAGCAGGGTGAGATGCTCCCTTCCCGCTCGCATTCGAGCATCTTTCGAGGTCCATCCTTGCAGCGCCTCTGAGCGACTAGTAGGTTGAAGGACTGGAGGCATCCGCCATGGCGTCCTTTCTTTGCCCAGCCGCAGCAGCATGCTTGCTTGCCACGTCGACAGGTCTTCTGTCCGCGGTGCTGCCACAGCGGTATGTGGTGACCGAACTGGAGCACCCGGACGGCAATGGAACCCAGGCACTGGTGCCCTTTGACATCAATGATGCTGGCCGCATCACCGGTTTCGCCTTTCACGGCTTTGGTCTGGATCTGACACGCCAACCCTTCTTCTGGGAAGACGGGGCAACCCATCTCGTACCTGTCGCCTGGGATTATGTCGAAGGCCACCGTCTGGCGATGAATGGCACGGCTTATGGCATCGACGGGACGGCAGATACCATCATTCACGCGACGACGACCGGCACGACCCCAGTAGCAAGTAGCGATTTTGGCCCTTCAGCCGAAGTGACATGTGTCACGGACACCGGTCATGTTCTTGGGCTCGATGGCACAAGCGGCTTTCAATGGCATGCGTCCACAGGCATTCGCCATTTGAACGAATTGCCAGGCAGCGTGCCGCCGACGCGTGGCGCAGACATCAACAACTCTGGAACAATGATTGGCACCAACGCCAGTAACGACTGGGGATCATGTCGCGCGGTGCTCTCGCAGGGTGGGGAACTGGTGGATCCAGTACCCCTGCTCACAGGCGCCACCCGCGGGATGGCAATCGATGATGCGGATCGGATCGTGCTGGCGCATGCCCCGGCGGGCTTCTGGCCAGGCGGGGGCGTACATCAGGTCTTTCTGGCGATAAGCGATGGCGTGTCATGGAATCCGGGACAACCGGTCTACACCTTGCCAAGCGCTTACAACCTAGAAATCGTGGCCAATGATGCGGGCGTGATTGCCGGGTCATGGGATACCGGCAATGATGATCCACAGTTGTTCATGACCAACTCGGATGGCTGGGGCGCTGTCGAACTCGACATACCCCCGTATATGTTGGCGATCACACTTGACGGCATCAGTGATACCGGCATCGCATTTGGACGCTTTCTGGATACGGACTACGTCACCATCGGCTTTGTTGCGACAGTCAATGATGGCGTGCGCATCATCGGTGATCGTCTGATTGGCTCACCACCGCTTCAGTTCTATGGCGTCGCCCGTGACATCAATGCCTCAGGCGAGATGATCATCAGCTGGGCGCACAACTACAACTATGGACACTGGGCAGTGGCCAGGCCCGCCCTACCGGGCGATGTGGACGGCGACGGCGATGTCGATGTGTCCGATCTTCTGGCGGTCGTGGCCGCATGGGGACCACAGCCTGCTGGTGCGGTGTGTGGACCGGATCTTGATGTCGATGGAACGGTGGGCATCAACGATCTGCTCGAAGTCTTGGACGCCTACATGCTCATCCCCTGAATGCTTGGGGTGATGGTCTTTGCCTGCGCCTGTTCAGGAACCCCATCCATCTAGGAGCTCGAGCAGATCATCTACCCCGACATCACCGGATCCATCTATATCCGCTGCACAGTCGATGGGAAGTTCCGGACAATCGCCCCACTGGGCAAGCATCGCCAGTACGTCATTGACGCCCGCATTGCCGTCGAGATCAATGTCAGCTGTGCGGCCTGATGCAAGCAAGACGGGAGACTCTTGAACGACGGCTTCAGCATAGGCGCTGAATCCCACCAGCCCGTCATAGGTGTAATCACTGAATGCATGGCCACCATCAAAGATGTCAAGCACCGAATACACACCCACGTCTTCGAGGGCGGCGTGCATGAGATATGCCTGCTCGACATCGTGGATCGGATCATCCGTCCCATGCAAATGCCGCATCGGCGCATCGTCTGCCGTGACCCAGGTGATCGGCGATGCCGCCACATAGGTGGCTAGGGTGTCGCCGTTGAGTGGCCCGCCGAGAAGCTGCGCAAAGGGCGAAGTATCTCCGCCCGTGTTGACCTGCTGGACGAAGTCGCACAATCCAAACATCGGCAGGCATGCCTGTACGGCGTAGCCCTGTGTAGGCGCAGGAAGTGGCTCAAATTCTGCAATGTCCGCTGTCGCGCCCAGAAACTCCGTCAAGTGTCCGCCAGCCGAAGGACCCGAAACAATGATCGTCGGCGAGAGTCCAAGATCGATGCCTTCGGTGCGAATCCAGCGCACGACCGCCTTGACATCATGCGCGACCTGCGGGAATGACGGCGAGACATCGCTCGACAGTGTGTAGTTGCATGCAACGACGCTGTAACCGGCATCCGCAATCGGCGCAAAGATGCCGACATCGGTTGCTTTATCACCTGAATACCAACCACCGCCATGGATGTAGAGCACTGTGGGCGCGCCGGGCAAGAGTCCTTCATCCGAGACCCAGACATCGAGCATCGGATCGGTCGATCCAGGTGATGTGTAGACGAACTCACCGACATGCGTCGCGCCCATCACCGTCGAGGCCGCCAGAAGCGCCCACGCCCCCCACGCGATGGATGACGCAGCCCGAGTGGTCATCTCAGCGGCGTTCAATGGCAGATGATGGTGCTGGCGATCCTGCATGGCCATGACTCAACCTACGACATGTCCGGGCCAAACCAAGTGCGGAATCCCTTCAATGTCAGCCACCCCTTCTTTAAGCCTCTGAAACCGCATGCCCGGCGATGGCAGCCCTTCCCTCAGGGTGATCCAAGTCAGTATGCAAAAAGAAATTTGCTACCCCTGACACCCTGCAATGCCTGCTCATCCAAGGACTTGCGTGATGCCACCTCGAAGCTGGCCATCCGAACCGCCCAAGAACGATTTGCATTCACCTCATCGGCGCGCATCGTTTCATAGGGGAGGCTTTGGAGGCTGCCACTGGCGCACCAACCCATAGACATCGACAACCCCCCGCGAACGGCACCCATCCAGCCAAAGGCCCACCGCTGAGATCAGCATTGTTACACCTGCATGATCTCATCGGAGAGGCCAGAGGGAAGTAGGCCACACGCTCAAGCCTGGCAAGCCAAACGGCCAAGAAGCCCAGCGGTATGCAAGCCATCAGGTGACAGATGGCCGATCAGATGGATGGTTCCCACCGTTCGCAGGAAGAGAGGGCTCCCCGCCAGCCGTTGGTTGGTGGGGAGCCTGTTTTTTAACCGTCGCAGTTACGCGGAGTGCTGCATCCAGCGGTTTCCTTGCACCCCTCTCGGGGCGTGGTAAACTCCCCCACTCGACTGATCGAGCGGGCTCAAGATGGCCGCAGAATCAGCCGATGACCTCACACCCCGCGGGTGTAGCTCAGTGGTAGAGCGTCACGTTGCCAACGTGAATGTCGAGGGTTCGAATCCCTTCACCCGCTTTCCAACCCTTGAAACCCCTGTCACGAATATGTGACGGGGGTTATTTCTTGGAACGTGTGGCAAGAACCAGCGATCTGCGTGAAGATGCGTACAAGGAGTACCACCCATGAGCAAGACCAGCAACATCTTCGGTGATGATCCATTTGATGGTGAGAGTTTCCTGAAGTCCTATCCAGACATGGAGTCGACACCACTCCTCCTGATGACGACCACGTCATCCATTGAGGGCAGTTCTATCTCTGACTACCTGGGCATGGTCTTCGGCGAATCGGCGATCGGCATCGGCCTCGGAACCAGTGTCATCAATACCGCGCAGAGTTTGTTTGGCACGCGTGCCGGTTCGACAGAGCGGCGCATGGAAGAAGTGCGCCGCCAGGCTCTATACCATGCAAGTGAACACGCCAAATCGCTTGGAGGCAACGCAGTCGTCGGTGTCCGTGTCGACTACGAGGTCACGGGAGGCGCCCTGTTCGTTGCTGTGACGGGCACCGCAGTCATTGCCGAACTGTCGCCAGTTTCCGCCTCAGCTTGACTTGGGGAACGCCATGCGGAACGAATGCGAAGAAGAGAAGCGAAACGCAGAGCGTGGCGAAAGCGATGTAGAAATTTACACCATTGCTTCGTCCTGGAAATGCAGCGATTGGTTTCCCGCGAAGATCTCTGCTTGCTGTACAGCATTGGCGTTTGTTTGCGTCATCGCCTTGTTTATCTTCGCTTTTGATGTTCTTTTTGGCCGCGGTTTTACTGGAGGCACCGCGGGACTCGGACTTGTACTGATGTATATCCCTGTATTGGGGATTGCGATTGTTGGACTTGCACTCAACTGCATTGTCTTGGTCCGTCGTCGTCAATGCGAGAAGAAGCTCGCAATATTGAATCTCTTCTTTTTAGTCATTCCTCTTCTGCCTGTACTGTTGATATTGCTACAGATCATCCGCGTACTACTTGGATTTGGATAGCCAGTTTCCGCCTTATTCATAGGATCAGCGACCTGAACGGCGAAATGTGTTGTTGACAGAACTGGAACTTTGCTTTCAGGCCGACTCAAAAGATCCCTATTCCCGCTCTGCAACCAGCAACTTTGAGCCTAAAACAACTTGGCAGCAAGTTTGCCCGCAACCCTTATATACGAACACATCTCAACTCATGACCAGTTCGTCGTAGATCGCCGGATCAGTCGCACCCTCCGTACCGAACACAAGAATCCGGCTGTGCTCGGACACGCCAAGTTGGTCCGCCAATTTCTGATCACGCATCACTTCAGTCAAGCCCGCTAGTCCCGAAACCGCGGATTCGCCTGCAACGATTGACTCGTCCTGGGCCAACCGCCGCATTAACGGACCGACCAGATCATCGTTGATGGTGAGAAAATCATCCACAGCCGTTTCAAGAATCCTCCAAGCGATATGGGATGTCTCCCCGCAAGACAACCCGGCCATCAAGGTCTCGGTCGTGATCTTGACCACGCTTGGCTTTCCTGCACACGCGCTCTCGTAGAGGCATGCGGCCGTTTGAGGCTCGACGACGATGAACCTCGGCCTGTCGGGACCATATCGGCACCACAAGTCAAGGAACACTGAACCGGCCAGTCCCCCGCAGCCTCCTTGAATGAACACGTGAGTCGGCGGCTCAACGTTCGGCCACTGGTCCATCGCCTCACCTGACATCACCGTGTAGCCGGCCATGACTGTGCGAGGAATATCCTCATAGCCCGGCCACGAGGTATCGGAGACCAAAAGCCAGCCGTTGGCTTTCGCATCCTCTGCAGCCTGACGGACAGAATCGTCGTAGTTGCCCTTCACTCGTTGGACCCGGGCTCCCAACACTTCGACGGCTTCCTGCCTACCGGGACTGACCTGCTCATGCATGTAAACCACGCATCGACAACCACATCGTTCTGCTCCCCAGGCCACTGAACGACCGTGATTGCCATCGGTTGCGGTCACGACCGTTACAGATTCCGCGTGCTGACGGTATCGATCGACTTCATCAATCGCGATTTTGTGACCACATGCTTCACCAATGATCATTTGCAGCTTCGATTGCACAGCGTATGCGCCACCCAGCGCTTTGAAGCTGGCCAAATCGAACCGGCAGCTTTCGTCCTTGTACCAGAGATCAGACACCCCAAGTTCAGCGGCCAACGTGAGCAAACTGCGAAGTGGAGTCGGCGCATATCCCGACCACCTGGCAATTGTCTTCCTCGCCTGATGTCGTGACGCCTTCGGAAGAATATTGGATATCTGCCCGGGACAACTCTGCCCTATAAGGGCTTTGTCATTGTGGCAATGATTCTGAATCGCCATGCCGAGCTCCCGCCCCGTGCTCCCGGATGTAGTAACACCCAGATATTCGGTATCCACTGCTTTGGCAACGAGCATAGCACTTTCGATATACGGAGATATCGAATGGCAAGAGTCCTACAGCAGCAGTTCCATCCCGTGGCCAGCTGATGGCATCGATCTGAACACTGCTGCTCAGTGGCACTCGCCCCACTCGGCAAGAACTTCCAATAGATCGGTCACCGTGACGCTTCCATCCTCGTCGATATCCGACGTGCACTCGACGCAGGGCCCCCACTCCGAGATCAACTGAAGCAGATCTTCGACGGCGACGGTGCCATCGCGAGAAGTGCAAGACCATTCAGCATCTGGCTCGTGCCCTTGATCAGCGGAGTCCTCGCAGCAACAAGACAGTTCACATGCATTCTGCCAGGCACTTTCTTCACCCTTCCGCTTGCTATGGCCTGCATTCCCTCCATGCACATGCACCTTCGCGGGGAATATCTGTACGCCTCCGACTGGAGCCCGGATACGGCATTACACAATCAAGTTTGAGACGCATCGACGCGGCGTGCAGATATGACAACAACGCCCTGAGAAAGTCAGGGCGTTGTTGCTTTCAATCAATCAGAGCCAGTACATGCCTGGCGGCCAATTCAGCAGGATGCTGAACTGCAGAGAACTGAAGTCTGGACCTGCATCCGGAGACGACGCACGACAAACAGACTGACGCCCACCGCAACGGCCGCAACCGCCATCAAACCCACTGGCAAAGTCATGACCGGAGTCGTCACCGTGGCACATTCCATGCACAACGCAGCCGATTCCATTGACAGTTGATTCCCAGATCCACAAAGTCCACAACATGAAACCATTTTGAACTCCTCCAATCCGTGATCAAACCATTGATCACTTCAATGACTGTGACCCACTGTCTATCAAGATCAGTGGCAGTCACCAAAATCAGCAAGCATCTCTAGAAGATCTTCGATGTCTACAGCACCATTTCCATCAAGGTCTGCTGAGCAGCCATCACATGGCCCCCAATCGCCAATCAGCGCCAGAAGATCTTTCACATCAACATGGTGGTCTCCATTGACATCGCCATGACAGTGTTCTTCATCAGCAAGATGCTCTTCGACCCACTCGACCGCCGCCTCGTGGTCTTCTTCATCCGCCTCGTTGTTGAATACGATCCAGAATGGCTCCGAAGATTGTGGCGATTGATCGAGTGCGTAGAGCTCTAGCTCGACCAGATAGACCCCGACTGCCGGCACACCTGAATCATGATCCAGAAAGAAACCTAGATGGCGATGAAGACCGCCATCGGGCTGCACAGCGAGATCAAATCCACTGACTGCGGTATCGGCGATCTCAAACGAAAGACCAGCGAAACTGACAGTGATGGTTTCCTCGATGGATGTATCAAAGCCGTCGCCATTCCAACGACGGAGTCCCGCAAGCGCATTCCAGCCGACGCGATCATCGCTATCAAATGTGCCCGGGAAAGCCTCCCATCCTGGCTCATCGCTAAAGCCGGGGACACCCGACTCGCCGAATTCCGACTCGAAAGTACGGACATGCGGCTCGACATCATCTTCATCGATCAAGCCAGTGAAAATCTCGCCTGATTCAACACCTACAAAGACGTCACCCGCATGGCCGCCATGAGGATCGCCCGCAGAAGCATGCTGCGCGACAAGCAATCCACCTAGCAATGGAAGCATCTGAAAAAAGCGGGTGGTCATACTCACACATTCAATTGCATTTCTTGATCTCACGAAACTCATGAACTCTCCTCCTTTGTTGTTCTTCTCATTGATTTCCCCACAAACCTAGAAACCGATCCCCGCAACCTTTGGGTCAAATCGATTCGACTCGGGCCGGGCATAGACCTCTCCAAAGGAGAGCGTCTGAACGTGCCCATCTACAAATCCGTAGTTCGCCATCGCCGTTTTCGTTCCTTCTTCACCCGCCACAACGTGCGTCTCCACCTGGTTGGAAGCCAGAACTGCGGGAGCATCTGGATGCGAATCACCAATCCACCAATTTTCGACGTGGACATGATCTGCTCCGGCATAGGCGCCAGTTGATGCCATGTGCAGGAAGTGCACTGTTTTGGAAGGGTTCTTGACGCGACTGAGACGATCGGTCACATCCAACGGATCAATGGCCGCATCTGGCGAATGCGTCCGAGACATGTAATTGTTCCAGCCGTAACTCGTGCGGCGAAACCGATCTGTCGTCCCTTCGATCGGCACTGTCCAGTGCTGGCTATTGTCTAGCGGTGAGCGCACAAATTGATCGATGTCGATGTAGCGACCCACCATGGTCAGCCAAGCGATCTCCTCGTTCTCAAGACCACCGTGAGAGAGTCCCGCATCGGCAAAATGCCCTTTTGAATCAATCGCAAATTGATAGTGAGCCATCTGTAGTGATCGCAGATTCGACAAATCAAGCGCTACCTGAGAACGATGCGACAGCACGCCCAAGGCCGGAATCATGAACGACATCAGCACGCCTAAGATGGCGATGACGACAACCAACTCGAGCAGAGAAAACCCATGCCTGCCGACTCGGCCTGCGGGGAAGATTGCCTTGAGATGCCCTTCATCAGTGCTGTGGCGCTTTGTCCTGAAGAAACCAAGCCCCACTGAGCCCTGATGATCCGCAACGACCCCTGATGGATCATGGGCTTCCCAGGGGGTGGTCTTGGGCACGAAGCCCTTCAGGTTGGAATAGGAATGCCGTCTCAAGATCGCATTTCTCTGTATTGCAAGGGCTTAACGCCTGGCTCAGAAACTTCACAATTGACCCCAGCGGCCGATCAGCGTACTCTTGTTGGCAATAGAATGTCAATATAAATGACATCGTTTTGTCAATAAAAAGGACCTTGCCGGACGATCCGATTGCCATGACCGGGAGGAAACGAACCTGAATGAAAGCCCAACGCCAAACCAAGCAACTGCAGGCCGTGCAACAAGCTTTTGACAGCACGTGCCGGCCGCTGTCAATCCCAGAATTGCACACCTTGGCTAAGCAACGGTTGTCGTCGATCGGCCTTCGAACGGTTTACCGTGCAGTCCGCCGCCTTCAAGATGCTGGCGAGATTGTCACTGTGTCCGTTCCCGGAAACAGCGACCGTTACGAATTGGCAAACATTGCTGCCAAGCACCACCACCACTTCCACTGCAAGGCATGCGATCGGTTCTTCGACATCCATGGATGCCCTGGTGGTTTGAACAAACTCCTCCCCAAGGGCTTCAAACTGGAAAACCATGACCTGACCCTGTCTGGTCTGTGCGCATCCTGCGCTTAACAGGCCGATCAGAAACCTCCTGGGTTTCAGGCAAAACACAAGTTGTCAGGAATCTTCATCCGAGATGCGCTGCACACGAGCCCGCGCAGCGTCGGCAGCCTCTGTGTCGCCCTTGGCGTCAAGCACCTGAATCAGCATGTCAAGAGACAGAACGGTGTAACCACTATTCTCGCCGTACAAAGACACAGCACCGTCAACTGCGGATTGGGCCATCATCTCCGCTTCAGCAAGCTCCCCCTGAGCCAAATGGACGCGGGCCATCAGGCGCTGCGCCAAATGTGTCAACTGATCATCTGGGCCACGGGCGCGCATGGCGATCCCGAGTGCCATTCTCGCTGTTACTTCTGCAAGTTCAATCTTGTTCAGTTCAGCCTGCATGTTGCCTAGATTGGCTAGCGAGACCAGCGTGTGGGGGTGCTCGGCGCCATGCACGCGTAACTGTCCTTCATAGACTCGCTGCAAGTACGGCTCCGCCGCTGCGAGATCACCGGAGTTTGCAAACACTGCGCCAAGTGTGCCCGCAGTTGTCAGCGTATGTGGGTGATCCTGCCCCAGCCCGGATTCGCTGTCCTTCAGCAATTGCTGGAGCATTGCAATGGCTTCGTCAGTGGCTTCCTGACGGGCCTTTGCCACTGCTAGGTTGTAACGCACTCTGTGCCTGAGAATGTGGTCGGTATCGCCAAGACGGTCAAAATCCGCCTGCGCCTCGACAAACCACTGTTCTCCGCCATCAGCATCGCCACGACCCCCCGCCACCATCCCCATCAAGACCTTGGCGGTGACAGTGACATCCGAAGGACTCTTTGTGTCTAGGACTTCTGTGTCGATGATCTCGCCCAGAAGAACCTCCGCGTCCGCGAGTCGGCCAAGACCCACATAGACATCGGCCAGATCCACCTTGGCTTTCAGCAACGCTGGATCATCGAGTTCGAACACTGACGTCATACCTTCTATCTGTTGGCTGAATGCCTCAATCGCCTCACCTTGGCGCCCAACCGCGTCCAGCGCACTGGCCACTCTGCCTTTGGCCAGCAAAGCCTCTTTCGATTCGGCGCCGAGATGTTCCTCACGAAGCGTAAGGGCAACTTGGTACTCCGCGAGCGTCTGCTCATAGTCGCCCAGTCCCGCCCAGGTATCTCCCAACGTGGTCCGAAGCTCAGCCTGCAAGAGCGGCTGCTCTGGAAACTCCGTATCAATCCGCTCCGATGCACGCTCGAGCATCTCGCTCATGCCGGCAGCAGCCATCTTGCCTGATCGGGCCGGATCGACGTTGGCGATCATCTCCTTGAGGAAGTCCTTGACCTTCTCAGCCGACTCACGCTGTCTGGCCTGATCATCCTGCGCTTCCATGGCCAGTTCACGCTGACGGGATGCCTCTGTTGCGCTGAGGGTCGTGATCGTGATGGCCACGAGCAACGTCAGAAAGACAGCAATGATCGCAGTCGCAGCTGCGGTATGCCGACGGGCAAAGCGCAACAACATGTCCATTGCACTTGGTGCACGGGCATTGATCGGCTCATCATCCAGCCAGTGTCCGATGTCATCGGCAAGTGCAGAAGCACTCTGATATCGCCTTCGGCGCTCCTTCTCGAGGGCCTTACCGGTAATCGTCTCGAGATCGCCCTTGAGTCGGCGATCAATCGATGAGAGTCGAACGGGCGAATCCTCTCGAATGACGCGTACCGCTTCATGCAGCGCTGCAGTTCCGATGTCATAAGGAAGGCTTCCCGTCAGCAACTCGTGAAGAACAACGCCCAGCGCGTAGACATCACTGCGCGTATCAATATCGTTCGGGTCGGCAGCGCATTGCTCCGGGCTCATGTATTGCAGTGTTCCCAGAATCTGCCCCACATCAGTCTGGAGAGTCGTCATCGCCAGATCACTGTCGGTGCTACGAGCCACACCGAAATCGATGATCTTCGGTTGGCCATTGCTGGAGATCAGGATGTTTCCAGGCTTCAGGTCCCGATGCACGATGCCTTTGAGGTGTCCGTGCTGAACAGCACTGCAGACCTGGAGAAACAGCTTCATGCGATCTCTGATCGTCAGATCATGCCTGCGGGCATAGTCCGTTATCGTTGCCGCACCCGGGATGTATTCCATGATGAAATAGGGTGTTTCCTCACCACCATCTTCATGTGTCCCGGCTTCATAAACCTGCGCAATGCCCGGATGTCTGAGCCTGGCCAAAATCTGACTTTCAAACTCAAATCGTCGCAGTGCCGCCCGCGAGACGATGCCGCGTCGCATGAGCTTGATCGCGACCGTGCGCCGGGGATTCTCCTGCACAGCTTCGTACACAGCCCCCATCCCCCCGGTGCCAATCAGCCGGCGCAAGGTGCAGGGACCGATCTTCTGCCCCGTGCGATGAGTGGAGTCAGGTACACAATCTTCCGTATAGGGAAGAGGATCCCCCTCGCGGGTGTCGTTGTTGGATTCAAATTCCTCAGCCGCGTTATCGCTCATGAACTCATTCCCACCCCACGACGCCAACCTATCGACTGGCCTTGCGGACGTCGCGCGGGCACCTACGCAGAAGGACGCCGATCCGTATATGAACTAACCACCATAGTAATCAGGCAGGCGGGGCTCAATATAGACTCGAGTTGCGCAATGGCACACTCTTTCAGACGATCTGATCACGTGCTTTGGCTGCAAATATCGCGGAATTGGCCCCTTCTTCACACCACCAGCAATAGGTGTGCAGTGACGGATGCACTCTCGGGTTCAGATGGATGAAAGAGGATGCTGGTCACCCTCTCAGGCACGATTGAAAAGTTGGATGTGCCCTCCCGGCACAGAACACGCATCAGGCTTCTCGACCTATAAGAGATCTCAGTCGATCATGGTTCAAGGCTTCGGTTGAATGCCCAACCGTTCTGAGATGCGTTTCAGTGAAGCGTTCACGATCTCTCTCTGTCGATCGGTGAGATCGGCCCGGCCGCTGTCCCGCTCGCGCTGCGCTTCCATCACAGCTGCCGCCTCTTCATATCTTTGATCGCCTTCGAGCGCATGGCCACGAATGATCCGCCACTCACGCACCAAATCGCTCTGCTCGCCGAATGACATCACTGTGCCCCGCGCCGCATCGAGCGTCTCCAACACGGCCCCGGCCCGCGGCGTCAATGCCAGTTCATCTTGCGCCATCGCCAGCAGCACTTCCATCGATTCGAGAGAGTCCCGGCCCAACAACATCGCATAGGCGCTTTGCACAGAACGCGGCCGTTCCTCAAGAGGCAATACATTGAGAAGCATCATCAGGTCGGCTGCCTGTTTGCTGTTCCCGATCAATTGTGCCGGATCACTGCCCAATGCCTCCTCGCCGATCCTGTGCGCTTCGTCGACCAGTCCCGCTTCCTCCAGCAGCACCACCACTTCCCACACGGTGCCCAAAGTGTCGTTGCTACCTGCACCCAATCGTGCCGTCTTGGCCTCCAGCACCTCGTTCGCCAACTCCACAGCCTTGTCATAACGACCGACCGCCATCAGTGCCTGGGCTTCCACGATGGAGGCATCAAGAAGCCCCGGATCATCATTCGGATACCACTTACGCAACTCGGCGCTCGTCCCGCTCGCCATGTCCAGCGCGTCTTCAAATGCGCCAACGTTCATATAGGCGCTCGCCAGCACAAGACGAAAGTATGCCACGTGCAACACGTGGTTCGCGCTTTGCAAGGTCCCCAGTGTCTGCCAGTCGCACACCGTACGCCCGTGATCCAGAACCGCTTTCCAAGTGGTTTCGGGCGTCCACACCACGCCATCACTAATGGGCGGTGTGATGAGTTGGGTAATGCCATCAATCATCGCCTGCGAGCGTGATGCCTGACGCCGCGACTCGGTCAAAGCGGCTGCCTGCGATGTCGCCAGCCATGCCAAGAGCGCCGTACTGATGACAAGAAGCAGGCAGAGCGCCATGGACAGAATCGCTGCCACACGGTGGCGCCTGACCATCAACTTGAGTTGGTAGGACAATGTGGGCCGCCGGGCGGCGATGGGATCACCTGCGAGATAGCGCTCAATGTCCTGTTGCAACTCAAGCGCAGACTGGTATCGACGATCCCTGTCCTTCTCAAGTGCCTTCAGACAAATGGTCTCGATGTCACCGCGCACAATTCGAGAAACGGTGCTCGGCTTGATCGGGGGATCATCGCGCACCATTCGTGCAGCCTCAAGCATGGCTTGACCAGACACGTCATAAGGCTTGGCATCCGTCAAGAGTTCGTAAAGCACGACACCCAGGGCATACACATCGCTGCGCACATCGATGTCGTGCGGATCCGCAGCGCACTGCTCAGGTGACATGTACTGCAGGGTGCCGATGAGCGCACCCATGTCGGTTTGCAGTGTCGTCACGGCCATGTCGCTGTCGGTCGAGCGTGCGACGCCAAAGTCGATGATCTTGGGATCACCGTGGCTGGTCACAAGTATGTTCCCGGGTTTGAGATCGCGGTGAATCACCCCCTTCTGGTGTCCGTGGTGCGCGCCGTCACACACACGGGCGAACAGTTCGAGCCGCTCCCGCATGGACAGCGATTTGTGCGATGCATGATCGGTCAGCGATCTGGCACCGACGAGATACTCCATGGCAAACCAGGGTGATTCGCCTTCTTCGATATCCGTTCCTGCCTCGAAGATTTGCGCGATGCAGGGGTGCCGCAGACGCGCTAGGACTTCGACTTCATACTGAAACCGCCGTCTCGCGGAGTGCGTCGCCATGCCCGCGCGCATGACCTTGAGCGCCACTGTTCGGCGGGGCTTCTCCTGCAAAGCCTCATAGACCGTGCCCATCCCACCTGAACCGATCACGCGCTTAATCGTGAAGTGCCCCAGTTGTGTACCGATACGGCGTTCGGGGCGCAGACGTCCAGCCGGATCGATCAGCGGGACACTGGGTGGCCCCTCAGGAGGAGGCGAAACCTGTGTCGGATCCTCAGGCACCTGTTCTGGTTGGTGATCGTCAGTCATGTTGCCCCCGCAGGATACTTGGCAGTTGCCCCCGTGGGAGCACCACGAGCCCCCCTGTCTACGCAGTGATGCTGTCTGTTTGCTTCGTGGACTATCCTGCTCCATGTGGCGGGGTTCGTCATAGGTGATGCACTGACTCCGTCACGCCGAACACGGGTCCCCTGATACCTGTTCTCATGGCGCGTGTTGCATAACACTGACACAGTGATGGAAACTGTTGGACACTTGACGCATGACGGACCGTGAACACTCAGAAAACACTTCCCGAGCGCGTACCATCGCGGAGGCCGCCATGGCGCTCCCTGACGCGCAGAGAGAGTCGTTCATCGAACGCTCCTGCCAAGATGATGCGACTCTCCAGAATCAGGTCCATCAGATCCTCGCGGCAACCCAGACCGGAGACACCTTCCTTCAGGACACCCTCGTTCCTCCCCGAAAGGAATCCCTCTCTGGCAAGAAGCCTGACGAAATTGGGCGATACAAGATTCGCCGTGTGATTGGCGAGGGAGGCATGGGCATCGTCTATGAGGCTGTCCAACTCTCACCCCGGCGCACCGTAGCGCTCAAGATGATCAAGAAGGGCGTGACTTCCAGAAGTGCGATGAGAAGATTCGCCTATGAAGCCCAAACCCTCGGACGCCTCCATCATGAAGGCATTGCCCAGATCTACGAAGCGGACACGTACAACGACGGATCTGGCGAGGTGCCCTGGTTTGCCATGGAATACATCGCAGGCGCGATGCCGCTGACTGCATACGCCGACGACAAGAAACTCGGAACACGTCAGCGACTTGCACTTTTCACGAAAGTCTGTGAGGCGATCAGTCACGGGCATCAGAAGGGCATCATTCATCGCGATCTCAAGCCGGGGAACATCCTCGTGGATGTCAACGGGCAACCCAAGATCATCGACTACGGCATCGCGCGGGCCACGGACAGCGACATGGCTGTGACCACTCTGCAGACCGATGTCGGACAACTGCTCGGCACTGTTCAGTACATGAGCCCTGAGCAGTGCGCCGCCGATCCCGACATTCTCGACACACGGAGCGATGTCTATTCACTTGGCGTCATTCTTTATGAACTGCTTTGTGATGGATACCCCTATGACTTGAGTAACGTACCGGTCTTCGAAGCGGCCAGAATGATCCGCGAGCATGACCCGGTAAGACCAAGCACGATCAACAGAACACTCCGTGGCGACATCGAGACGATCGTGCTCAAGGCGCTTCAGAAGGATCGAGACCAACGCTACCAATCAGCACATGAACTGCAGCGCGACATTGAGCGTTATCTCAACGACGATCCGATCTCGGCTCGCCCCCCCAGTTTGAGCTACCAGCTCAAGGTCTTTGCCAAACGCAACCGAGCACTCTTCGTATCCGCCTCAGTCATCGCTGTGGTCCTTCTTGCGGCGACCATTATCAGCACGATGATGGCGATCAATGCGCAACAAAGTGCCAAGACGGCGAGAGAGGCAGAGTCGAATCTCCTCCTGAATCAGGATCGGCTGGAAGCTTCACAGGCATTTCTGATCCACGTGCTTTCCATCCCGACGCCATCGATTGCGCAGGGGCGAGACCTGGACCATAAGGATCTCCTGAAGATCGCAGGCGAGGACATCGACGAATGGTTCGATGGAATGCCAGACTACCAGGATGACCACCATGCTCTCATGGGCTTCTTCATGGTGAAGATGGGTATGCACGATGAGGCGGAGCAGCATCTCATCCCTGCACTAACGAGGTTGGAAGCACAGCATGGACGTAACCACTACAAGACTCAGTTCGCATTGATCACCATTGCGAAGATGCGAAACGGGCAGGGCCACCCACGGGCGGCAGATGAAATCTCTGCGGAAGTCGAGGCGTGGGTGCGTGAAAAAGATGACTGGAACGCGATGGACATCGAGTTCCTCATCTATCGACTTGAAATCCTCGACGCACTGACACGTTGGCAGGATGTCGTGGAACTTGGAGAAGAAGTCCTCGACAGACTTTCAGGGGTCACGTACCACAGAGCAGCCGATGGATTCACGCAAGAGGAGATCGAACTCCGGCTTAAAGGCCTCCTCGGACGAAACCTGACACTCTCCAGCCAACTCATCGTAGACGAAGAACTCCGACGCTCGGCCATGGTTCGCGGCCATGCGCTCATGAATGAAGTCATCGAAGAAGCCAACGCCATACCGAGGTTGGGGCCACGTCACCCGATCACACTTGAATCGACAGCTGACCTGATGATTTGTAGGTGGGGCATGAATCTGGCGAGATATGAAGACGTGACCAAAGCAGTGGACGAACTGCAGTTGGTTCATGGCGAGGAGAATCTGGGAGTATTGCAACACCAGATCCTGATCGCGAATCTCCTAGTCATGAAGGACCAGCACAAGATGGCGGAGGACACCACACGCCATTGCATGGAACTCCTCCGCGGCCAACTCGATCCTGATCATCCCATGATTCACTCGGCCAATATCGTTCTTGGCAGATCGCTTGCCCATCAGGGCAAGCATGAAGAAGCGGTGTCGCTGCTGGGAGACTCGATCGACATCCTCACTGAACGGCTTGGCAAAGACAACCTTCAACTGATCAACATACGGGGGCGCTATGGCAGATCACTCATGGCAATGGGACAGCTTGAGAAGGGCGAGCCATACGTCAATGAACTCATCGCGGTCCTGGAATCTCTGGCTGGCCGAATGCACCATGAGCCGCTTTACATGCGATTCGAAATCATCCTGAGCCATTTTGAGCATGGAGACAAGGACGACGCCTTCCGCATGATGAAATCGCTGCTCAAAGAGTGCCGCGAAAATCTTCCGAAAGACAGCGAGGTGCAGGCCCGAGTGCACTGTGAACTCGGTGACATGTACCGAGATATCGGCGATTATGAAAAGGCCACTGAGATCTATGAAGAAGCGTATGAGAACGCGATCGAACATCTTGAGCCCACTTCAGCAGCACGTCGCTCTGTGTTCAGCGATCTGCAAGTCGCACGACATATCGCCGGCGATCTCGAAGGCGCATTGATAGTCAACGACCAGATCATTGCCGACTCCCGAATCGAGTGGGATCACTTTGGCTGGGGGCTGGGAGGTCGTCTCAAACTCCTGGAGGGAACCGATCGCCTCGTAGAGGTCGATCAAATCCTTGATGAAGCCATCAACGAGTGCTGGGACAACCCCTCGCATCTGAACCTGATTGCATGGAGCATCTCTGCTGACATGGACCATGATGAAGGCCGCGTGCGATACGCCGATGAGATACTTCGCGCTTCGAGGCGGGCATGTGATCTGACCGACTTTGAAGAATCGAACTATTTGGACACCCTTGCCCAGATACTCTCACAGCGCGGTGATATCGACGCCGCGATCAGCCATCAAAGGAGTGCCGTGCGCCTGGCTCCGGAGGATGGTCGCGAGAAGTTCCAGAAGCGTCTTGAGAGATACATGAAACAATCGAGTTCCCAGAACGATCCTTGAATAGCCCTGCATCTGCATGTACGCCCCCCGTGGCAGCACCACGAGCCCCCCTGTCTACGCAGAGAAAGCTTGCGCCACCCCTATTCCTTCTTCTGCCCTTTCATGAAGGGGTTGGAGAATCCATAGAAGACGAAGTACAAGAAAACAACCGACACCCAAAGCGTGATGTCATTGGCATCATCAAAGCCAAGCAGTTTCACAATCAGGTGAACCAGCACGACTGTGACAACGGCACACACGGCGAATGTCAGGAAGTATTTCAATGGAATGCTCCTTTACTTGGCATGATGCGTCAGATTGACTAGTCCTGCAACTAGTCCATTGCGGGCCGTGGCGAGCCACTACGCCTGTCCCTGAGGGCCTGTAATGACAGATCGTTCCAAGCCGGTTCGCAGTCGCAACTGCGGTGTTGCGGTTGGGGGCTTGTGACTGGCGGGCGAGCTTACTCGCGACAGCGCGCTGCTTCAATCTGTTTGAAGGCAGCCATGCTGCCCTAGATGTGTTCTGAAAGGCCTGAGAAGGCCCCTGCAG
>JAKVBW010000028.1 GCA_022446945.1 Phycisphaerales bacterium
TCACAACGACTTCCTCACGCCGAGCCAGGTCCTCGATACCTACGAACCCGTCGGTCAGTACGACGTCCCCGAATTCCGTTCCTGGGCGGACACCGAGCGTGATCTCAGCGCGTGGCTCGGGAATCCCATCCAGGACAATGCCGCCACGGAGCTCTACAAGCTCGAGGGACCCGTGAAGGACGCACATGCACGTGGGGACGAGTACATCCTCGAGGACTGGCGAAAGCTCACCACCAGCGACCACCTCTACTACATGTGCACCAAGTACTGGGCGGACGGTGACGTCCACAAGTACTTCAGCCCCTACGACAGCCCATATGACGGCTACATCAACTTCATGAACGTGCTCGACAACGTCCGGTTGCGCGCACGAGGTTGATTCAGGCTCCGTAGTAGGAGCGGTACCACTCGACGAACCTGGGGACCCCGACCTCGACCGGCGTGCTCGGCTCGTATCCTGTGTCGGTCCGGAGCGCATCCACGTTCGCCCACGTGTCCGGTACGTCGCCGGGTTGCATGGGCAGGAGATCAAGCTCCGCCTTGCGCCCGGTCGCCTCCTCGATGAGCTCGATGAAGTGCATCAGTTCGACGGGGCCTCCTCGGCCGATGTTGTAGACCCGCCATGGCGCATGGCTGGTGCCCGGTTCGGGACTGGTTGCATCGAAATCCGGATTGGGCGTGGCGGGTTTGTCGAGGGAACGGATCACCCCCTCGACGATGTCATCGACATAGGTGAAGTCCCTGGAGTGTTTTCCGTGGTTGAATACGGGGAGCTTCTCGCCGGCAAGGATCGCCTTTGTGAACTTGAAGAGTGCCATGTCCGGTCGCCCCCACGGACCGTAGACCGTGAAGAAGCGCAGTCCGGTGGTCGGTATTCCGAAGAGGCTACTGTAGGTGTGCGCCATGAGTTCGTCGGCCTTCTTGGTGGCGGCGTACAGCGACAGGGGGTGGTCAACGGGGTCGTTCACTGAGAAGGGTAGGGACAGGTTGCCTCCATAGACGCTCGAGCTCGAGGCATATACGAGATGTTCGATGTCGTGGTGTCGGCATCCTTCAAGGATGGTCAGGAAGCCCGTGATGTTCGAATCCACGTAGGCGTACGGATTCTCCAGGCTGTACCGGACACCAGCTTGCGCGGCGAGGTGTACAACCCGGTCGAATTTTCTTTCAGCGAAGAGTGCTGCCATCCCCTCCCGGTCCTCGCATCCCATGCGGACCATGGTGAAACGGGGGTGCTCATCAAGCGGCCTGGCTCTGGCTTCCTTGAGCGCAGGCTCATAGTAGTCATTGAAGTTGTCGAGACCCACGACTTCATCGCCCCTGTCGAGAAGAAGCTGGGACGTCCTTGCTCCGATGAATCCGGCGGCACCGGTGACCAGAATGCGCATTTGAGGGTCCTAACCAAAGAAGCTGTGAATCGACTCGATCACTCGCGCCTGTTCGGATGCGGTGAGGCTGGAGCCACTGGGGAGACATACCCCGTCATTGAATAGTCGAGCGCTGACATCATTGTCCGGATCGTGTGGTTCGTAGGTGCATCCGGCGAACAATGGTTGGAGATGCATCGGTTTCCAGACGGGCCTTGACTCGATGAGATCCTTGTCAAGGTGATGGATCAAACGGTCGCGCTCTTCGTTGTTGTCCATCAGGCAGCACGTGAGCCACCGGGTGGCTCTTCCATAGGGAGCATCGGGCATCCATGTGATCCTCTCGATCTCATGAAGTGCATCGCGGTAATGCGCGAATATCTCCCTGCGTCTTTCCACCCTCTGCTCGAGCACTTTGAGCTGCCCCCGGCCGACTGCGGCGAGGATGTTGCTCATTCGGTAGTTGAACCCCTGTGCACTGTGCTCGTAAGCACCGATCGGGGACGGGTCTCGGGCTTGGGTGGCGAGGAACCTCGCACGCTCTATGAGACTGGGATCACTCCCGACGAGTGCGCCACCTCCGGATGTCGTAATGATCTTGTTTCCATTGAACGAATAGACGCCAAGATCACCAAAAGTGCCAGCCATTTGACTTCCGTGTTTGGCGCCAAGTGCTTCGGCGGCTTCGTCGAGAAGCTTGACCCCATACCTCTTGCAGAGCGCATCTATGGCGGGTAGATCGGCCGCCTGGCCGTACAGGGACACTGCGATGCAGACTCTTGGCGTGCAACCTTCGCCCTCCATCCGGGCAAGGATCCGTTCCAGCGCGGGCACCGACATGCACCAGGTCTGAGGGTCCGAATCAACGAAGACCGGAATTGCGCCACACATCAGAATCGGGTTTGCGCTTGCGACGAATGTCTGTGACGAACAGATCACTCTGTCGCCTGGGCGCACCCCGAGGAGTTGCAGGGCAAGATGTATTGCTGCGGTGCCGCTGGAGAGAGCGCAGGCGTGACCTGCTCCAGTGAATTCGGCGAGTTCCTCCTCGAATGCATCGAGGTCCGGCCCGGCCGGCGCAATCCAATTCGAGTCAAACACCTTGCCGACGAGCGTTCGCTCTTCACCACTCATGTGGGGTGGGGAAAGAAGGATTCTGGTACTCATTCGGCCTCCCTTACGGCATCCTTCAGGGCGGATTGCCGTGGAAGTGCTTGTGTGCTTATGGCCATGAGGATAGCTGCAAAGGCCACCAGGCGTCCGCTGAACAGTGTGGTGTTCAGCATGCTGAAGACAAGGAAGGAGGCAAGTCCTGCAAGTAGAACGGCATCAAGCTCTCCGCCTCGTGTGATCACCTGCTTGGTCAGCAGTACGATCCAGGCGGTGAAGAGCAGCGAGCCCACTAGGCCGCCCTCTGCCATGACGGTCACGAATGATGAGTGATAGTCATCCCTGAAAGCGTGCAGGTTCGTCGTTCCATTTTGAGTTATGTCTTGGACCTCTTCATCGTCGGCGATCATGGTTCCCGCTGATCCGAGGCCCTGTCCCGTGAGTGGCTGGTCCTTGAACGCATCAAGCCCGATGCGCCACCAGAGCGGCCTGACCTGATCAGGGTACGTGCCAATGTCCGTTTCTTCCGCACCGCTTGTCGCTTCGATCGCTTCCTGAACTCCCTTGTTGATCGGAGTCGATGGGTTCAGCGTCAGGATCGCCCCAGTTGCGATCACGGCGATACCGGAAACGACCATCGCTTTTCGATTGCCACGGTTCCTCCTGAGCGCAAGAGTCATGCCTGCGATCAGGCCGGCAGTACAGCCCAGCAAGGCGCTCCTTGCTGTCGAGACGACGATTCCGATCATCGGGATCGGAGCAAGGAACTTTCGTGTCAGGTCAAGTCTGCCACTCCGGCCTGATGCAGGCATCAGAACCAGAGTGGCTGCCGCCATGCTGAACCAAAGTGCGGTGAAGCCCGCATGCTCTGACAGTCCGCCTGTTCCGTCATCGATCAACCATTGAGCCGTGACCTGCACGAATACACCTGTGCAGATCGCCGCCAGCAAGATTCGAGCGTGTCTCAGGAGCGGCAGGAGTGCCGGGACCAGGAGGAGATAGCGTGATCCACGGAGGAGTCTGGCGCCATGATCGGGATCGCTCGACCATGCAAGACTTGTGGCCAGCCAGACGTAGAGCGCGACCAGCGTGATCATGCAGGCGTTCTGGGGGATCTGGCGCCAGGTACGTCGGATGGTCGGGGTCCGAAGTGCCGCATATCCGAAGAGGATGGTGGAGCCGATCGTGGCGAGCGTGCTTGAAAGCGGTATCAGGGCAAGGGCAGCACAGGCCAGCCAGAGGTGGACCTGGTGGCCGATCGGGTCTCGCCTCGCCGCCCAGTCGATCTGCGCTTGAAAAGGGGCGTCACGACTTGGTGGCGGTATAGGTCTGAAAAGCGGCATGGAGTCGTGATTCTAGCTGTTCTCGGGTTTTTGGTCCCCGATCAGGCGGACGAAGATATCGCATCGTTCCGCGAGCTCGGACCAGGTTCCGATGTCAGCAACTTTTCCGTGATCAATGACGACAATCCGATCGCAGAATCGAACCGTGGAGAGCCTGTGGGCGATGATGATCACCGTCCTGCTCTTGGCGGCGCTGCGTATTCCCTGCATCACCGTGGCTTCAGTGTGCGAATCAAGTGCACTCGTCGCTTCATCGAGAAAGAGTACCTTCGGGTCCCTGTAGAGGGCGCGTGCGATGCCCAGACGTTGAACCTGCCCACCGCTCAGTCGAACGCCTCGCTCGCCGACCTGCGTCTCGAATCCTTTCTCGAGTTCATTTTCTATCAACTGAGAAAGCCCTGCATCCTTTGCTGATGCCAGGACTCTTTCGTCGTCGACTTCCTCGGTTGGCGTTCCAAAGGCGATGTTGCCTTTCACTGTGTCGTCGCTTAGGAAAATGGTCTGCGGCACGTATCCCAGATTGTCCTGCCAGGCTCGGGCGTTCTTGAATCCGATTTCATTTCCATCAACCAGGATCTTGCCCGTTGTCGGCTCGAGGAGGCCCAGAAGTACGTCGACAAGCGTGCTCTTTCCAGAGCCGGTTGAACCCACTATTGCGATCGATTCACCGTGTCTGATGGTGAGGTCGACCTCCGAGATGGCCGGCCGTTTGCTGCCCTGGTAGTTGAGGGTTACCTGGTCGAGGCGGATGTCTTCCCTGAAGTCCAGGCTGTCCCGCTGTTCACCGGCCTGTGCATGCCGAACTTCGGATTGAATGTCCCTTGTGACCACGTCAAGGCTTGCGGTCGAGGCTCTGATCTTCGCAACACTCGAGAAGATCTGTGACAAGGCAGGCATCAGTCTGTACCCGGCGAAGGCGAAGACCGAGGCGATCGGGATGATGTCCGAAAGAGCGTAGTCCAAGCCGATCATGATCAGGAGCAGTGCGAGCATGCTTCCGAAGGCGATCGATTCAAGCAGGTAGCGCGGCACACCACCAATCACCGCGCTTCTTGTGTTCATCCTCGCCACATCGAGTCCGGGTGCTGTGAATGCGTTCTGGAAGACCGATTCCAGGCCTCCGAGCTTTGCCTCCTTGATGCCGCCAAAGGCTTCATTCGTGATTTGGTAGCACGCCTCGTTGGCTGCGACGATCCTTTCCCCTGCTTCCTTCAGGCGATTCCTGCTGACCATGAACACCGCGGTGTAGGTTGCCGAGAACAGTACGGCGATTCCGATTGAAAGCCATGGGTTCACGTAAAGCAGCAGGGCGAGGATCAGCAGAATCGAGATGCCTCGTGACAGCAGGGTCACCGAGGGGATCATGATCCCGATGATCACCTGACGGACCTCCTGGTAGATGCTGCGGGTGAAGTCGGCGCTGTTCCTGGTCAGGAAGAAGGAATACGGTCGACTCAGGTACGCGCCGAGCAGTCTTCGTGAGATCGAGAAGCTGCGCATCCAGGTGAATCTCGACTGTGCCCAGAGGCTCACTCCGTTCACCAGGTTCACGGTCAGGAACAGCAGGAGGACGAGTACACCCGAGCAGATGAGGAATGCCTTGTCGCTTTCGAATCCGAACGCCGTGTACGCCCAATTCAGGTACGGCGTCCCGCGTATCGTTTCGGGTTGCTCGAGGAGCCTCATGAAGGGGAGGATGGATCCTATCGAGGCCACCTCGAGGCACGCCTGGGCGATCATCAGGAGGACGAGCAGCCTGAGCTGGCGGCGTTCATTCCTGTCGAGCAGGGCATAGGTTTTCTGGAGGAGCGGTCTCATTTGCTTTGTGCAAAATGCTACCCCAATCAACCTTGGCTCGCCGCCTCTCCCGATATACTGGTCAACGAAGGGCTGGCAGCAATGTTGAACGAAAGCTCACTACTGATCACGGGGGGGACGGGGTCGTTCGGGCGCGCCCTGGTCCGGGAGGTTCTCGACCGCTTTCCGCGCATCAAGCGCCTGGTGATCTTCTCCCGGGACGAACTCAAGCAATACGACATGGCACAGGAGTTTCCGCCTGATCGCTATCCCGCGATTCGTTTCTTCCTGGGCGATGTCCGGGACGAGAAACGGTTAGTCCGTGCGCTCGAGCGTATTGACTACGTGGTGCATGCCGCGGCGTTGAAGCAAGTACCGGCAGCCGAGTACAACCCGATCGAATTCATCCAGACCAACGTGATGGGCGCTCAAAATCTGATCTCGGCCTGTCTCGAGACCCAGGTCCGCGGGGTGGTCGCCCTGTCCACCGACAAGGCGGCCGCGCCGATCAACCTGTACGGCGCCACGAAGCTGTGTTCCGACAAGCTCTTCGTCGCTGCGAACAACATCACGGCGCGGGACGTCAGGTTCTCCGTCGTTCGCTACGGCAATGTGATGGGTTCCCGCGGTTCGGTCATTCCTTTCTTCCTCAAGAAGCGTTCCGAGGGTGTGCTTCCGATCACCGTGCCCGACATGACCCGATTCAATATCACGCTGGATCACGGTGTGGAACTTGTGCTTCATGCCCTCGAGCATGCTTCCGGTGGTGAGCTCTACGTGCCTCGGATTCCCTCCTATCGGATCATGGACCTTGCGGAAGCAATCGGTCCTGACTGCGAGCACCCGGTGGTCGGGGTTCGGCCCGGTGAGAAGATCCATGAGGAGATGATCACCGCCGCCGATTCACTGACAACATGGGATCATGGTGACTTCTTCACGGTGCTTCCGGTCGCGACGGACTGGGACATCAAGGCCTGGGAGGAAAAGACCGGTGCGAAGAGGGTGCCCGATGGCTTCCACTATTCATCGGGCGAGAATGACGAGTTCCTCTCCGTGGAGGAGATTCGTTCGCTGATCCGAAAGCACATCGATCCTGACTTCATCCCAGGGGCCTCCGTTGCCGCAGTGCGCGGCCATGATGGTGGCTGATGAGATGATCCCGTACGGCCGTCAATCAATCGATGAGTCCGACGTCCAGGCCGTCGTCGAAGTCCTGCAGTCCGACTGGTTGACGACCGGGCCGACCGTAGACGCTTTCGAACGGGAGGTCTCCCGATTCACTGGGGCCGAGCACGGCGTCGCCGTGAACAGCGGGACGGCCGCACTCCACTGTGCGATGAACGCGATCGGTGTCGGTCCGGGTGACGAGGTCATCGTCCCGGCGATGACCTTCGTCGCGACCGCCAACTGCGTCAGCTATCAAGGCGGCACTCCGGTCATTGCAGACGTGCGACCGGAAACCCTCTTGATCGACCCTGAGGATGTCCGACGACGCATCACGTCGAGTACCAGAGCGATCATCGCCGTCGACTACGCCGGACAGCCTGCGGAATGGGATGAATTGCGATCCATAGCGGATGAACATCAGCTCACGCTCGTTGCGGACGGATGTCATGCCCTTGGTGCTGCCGACGGCGGTCGCCCCGTCGGCACGCTGGCCGACATGACCGCCTTCTCCTTTCACCCGGTGAAGCACATCACCACCGGCGAGGGCGGCATGGTCGTGACCGGAAATCCCGAATGGGCTGAATCCATGCGACGCTTCCGGAACCACGGGATGACCACCGATGGGCGGCAGCGTGAAGAGGGCAGTGCCTGGCAGTACGACGTCACCGGCATGGGGTGGAACTACCGTCTTACCGACATCCAGTGTGCCCTCGGATCAAGTCAACTCAAGAGGCTTCCTGGATGGCTTGATGTTCGAGACAGACTCGCTTGTCGATACTCCCATCTATTGCGTGATGTGCCTGGTGTTGACATGCTTCAGATCCGACCGGATGTTCGGCATGCATGGCATCTGTTGGTCGTGACGATCGACAAGACTGTCCATGGTGTGGGTAGAAATGCGATGTTCAAAGGTCTTCGCTCACTCGGTATCGGGGCGAACGTGCACTACAGGCCGCTTACATGCCTGACCCGCTTTTCATCCGCTGCGGGGCAGTGCCCCATTGCTGAGAGTTTGGGAGAGAGGATTCTCACGCTCCCGCTCCACCAGCAAGTTACCGAGGTTCAGGTCGAACACGTCGTCGATTCGATCAGGAATGTGCTTTCGGGCACTACTGTACAGGGAGAGCTTTGATGATCTCGTATACGGAGTCTCGTTCGGTTCGATTCGGTGATCGCATCGTCGGAGATGGTCAGCCATGCTTCATCACCTACGAAGCCGGCCCCACTCATGACAGTCTTGACTCAGCCAAGGCACTCGTCTCAATGGCGGCGGAGTCTGGGGCCGATGCCGTCAAGTTCCAGATCTTCGATGCGGACAAACTGGTCGCCGATCGCAAGCAACTCTTCTCCTACGACATCCTCCTCGACAAGAGCACAGGTGAGACTGAGACGGTGGAGGAGCCCCTTTATGACATCCTGCAGCGGAGATCCCTTCGCGAAGATGAATGGCTCGAGCTTAAGGCGCATAGCGATTCCCTTGGCTTGGCTTTCTTCGCGACCATCGGGTTCGAGGAGGACCTGGATCTTCTCGTGCGAATGAAATGCGATTCGGTCAAGATCGCATCGGCCGATGTGAATCATCTGCCGTTGATCCGCAAGGCGGCAGCGACAGGTATGTGCATTCAGCTCGATACAGGTAATGCAACACTGGGGGAAATCGAGAAAGCGGTGGATGCCAGTTGTGCCGAAGGCAATGAACGGATCATCATTCACCAGTGTCCGTCCGGCTATCCGGCAAGACTGACCAGCATCAACCTGAAGATCATCGAGACTCTCAGGCAGATGTTTCCGTTTCCAGTTGCGTATTCGGATCATACCCCGGGTGCGGACATGGATATTGCTGCGATTGTCATGGGCGCCAATCTGGTGGAGAAGACCATCACCTTCGATCGATGTACACCAAGCGTGGAACACATCTTCTCCCTGGAACCAGATGACGCGGTCGGATTCATCGAGCGCCTTCGCGATGTTGAGGTGGCCATGGGTGGAGCAAGGCGAATCCTCCATGAGGCGGAGAAGTCGAAGCGTGACATGATTCGCCGAAGCGCTTTTCTCACAAGTGATGCCCCAAGAGGCACGCCGGCCAGCGGCCTGAATATAGAGTTTCGCAGGCCTGGCACTGGTCTGGCTCCAGATGTCATCGAGCTCTTCTCTGATGCCGTCCTGAACAAGGACATGGCGGCCGGTGAGATGTTGACCAAGGACGCATTCATCAATGCATGATTCGCAGGCTGTCGCGATCATTCCTGCTCGAGGCGGGTCCAAGCGGCTGCCCCGAAAGAATGTCCTGCCTTTCAACGGTCGTCCGATCATCGAATATACGATCGAGGCAGCATTGGAAAGCGGTTGCTTCGACAGGGTCATCGTTTCAAGTGAGGACGATGAGATTCTCGAAGTCGCATCAGGCGCCGGTGCTGAGATCGACCGCAGGTCGAACGAATTGAGCGGGGATGCCGCAACGGTTGTCGATGTATGCGCCGAGTTTCTGCAAAGGGAGTCCTCGGATGGGCGAGGGTACGCTCGTCTCGCCGCGCTCTACGCAACATCCCCAATGAGGAACGCCGAAGACATTCGATCTACGATGTCCCTTCTGGACGAAGCCTGCTGTGACTTCGCGGTAGCGGCTACGCAATACTCTCATTACGCACACCAGGCTCTGTCATTTTCGAAAGATCAGTCCGTCAAGCCTCTATGGCCCGAGTCTTACGAGAAGCGTCCGGCCGAGATAGGCGAGGTGGTCGCTGGTAACGGCAGCACGTATTGCGCGAAGGTAGAGCCGTTTCTCAAGCTGCGGAGTTTCATGGGGCCTTCGACCCGGGCCCATGTCATGCCGCTGAGCAGGTCGATCGATATCGATACGATCGACGATTTTCATCTGTCTGAATGCCTTCAGAGAATGCAGCACCCAGAGTAAGCGGTGGTTCGATGGCCGATTCAGAATCAACTGCAAGGACCACGATCCTGTTCCGAGCGGACGGTTCGAGCCGCATTGGATTCGGGCATATCATGCGGTGTTCCACGCTGGCTGGACGGCTCGTGGACCATGGTGCGACGGTGCACTTGCTGTGCAGTTTTGAAGAGGAGTTCCCGGATTGGGTTTGCAGTTCATTTCCGGGCGAGATGCACAGCCTGCCTGTTGGCATGGGGGGTCATGCTGGCGCGGGAGAGGCGTCGCACCAGGGCACGTGGTCTGCAGCCAGTCAGGACGATGATGCAAGTCACTGCCTGGATCTCATGTCGGGGACAATCGGATCGGAACACGTCGGTTGTGTCGTCGTCGATCACTACGGGCTTGATTCACGATGGCATCAGCTGATCAGGCCGAGTTGTGCCATGCTGTTTGCCATCGACGATCTGGGCGACAGGGACATGGAGGTCGATGTGTTGCTCGATCAGAACCGAAGCGAGGAGGCAGCAACCGCGCTCTACAGCAAGCGTGTGAAGAACGATTGCAGAATCCTTGCTGGCCCATCTTGGTCACTGGTCCGGGATCAGTTTTCCTCTACCGGCAAACGAAATGCTCGCTCTTTGGGTGAAAATCCGCCACGGATACTCATTCTCATGGGTGGTTCCGACCCGGATTCCCTGACTGCAAGAGTTCTTGCCACTCTCGCCGCATTTCCTCGTGAGTTGGAGATCACTGTGGTGATCGGAGAGTCAGGGCAGCTTGAACGACTTCAGAATCTGGCTAGTTCGATGAGCCACGTCGTCGACATCCGGGTTGCGGAAAGAGACATGGCTGGTTTGATGTCCAGAACAGATGTCGCCATCTCCGCGGCCGGGAGCACGGTTTGGGAGCTCTGTTGCATGGGCGTTCCGATGATTCTCTTTGCAAAAGAGGTGAATCAGTTCGGCGTGATCCAACAGGCCGAAATGGCTGGTGCCGCGGTTCGCCTGACCGATTTCGGGGCGGAGGCGCTTCATGCTGTTCTGGGTACCATGATCGGGGAAGGCGATCTCCTGAATTCAATGTCTCGGGCCGGCCAGAGATTGGTCGATGGGCAAGGTGCTTTGCGTGTCAGTGAGGTTATCCTGAAAAGCTAGGGTCTCAATCACCCAATACTCAGAAGGAAGTTGCAGCGCAGTGATCGTGGATACTTGGAACGACTGCATACAACTTGGCGATATCAAGATAGGTCGTGGCATTCGCCCGTTCGTCGTTGCGGAGCTGTCGGGAAACCACAACGGTAATTTTGATCGCGCCATCGAATTGGCTGACGCCGCCATCGATGCGGGTGCAGATGCGATAAAGCTGCAGACATATACGCCTGACACAATGACGATCAAGTGTGACGCTCCACCGTTCCAGATTCAAAAAGGACCATGGGCCGGCCGAAATCTGCACGATCTGTATGAATGGGCACATACGCCATGGGAATGGCATGCGCCGATATTCGAGCATGTGCGGAATCGTGGATGCATCTGCTTCAGTACTCCATTCGATGTCACATCATTGGAGCTCCTGGAGGATCTTGAATGCCCCATCTACAAGATTGCTTCATTCGAGATCCTCGACCTGGACTTGATAAGCGCCGTGGCATCGACCGGCAAGCCGATGGTGCTTTCGACGGGGATGTCCTCGCATGATGAAATCACCGAGGCACTTCAGGCCGCTCGCGACGGTGGCTGTCGTTCGCTGGTGCTCTTGCATTGTGTGAGTGGTTACCCCACGCCCGTTGAAGAAATCAGTGTGCAATCGATGGGGGTTCTGGCTGATTCCTTCGGTGTTCCGGTTGGCTTGTCGGATCACACGCTCAGCACGTTGGTGCCGACGGTCGCTACGTCGTTGGGGGCATGCTTCATTGAAAAGCATTTCACTCTTCGTCGTTCGGATGGCGGCCCGGATGCGGCATTTTCACTCGAGCCAGCTGAATTTTCTGAGTTGGTGCAGTCGGTCGAGAGTGCCTGGCGTGCCGCTGGATTTGTCTCAGGACCATTGCGACCGGCTTGTGAGAAGGAGAGTCGCGTCTTTCGTCGGTCGCTGTTCTTTGTCAAGTCGGTTCAAGCGGGTGACATTCTCACGAGTGATATGATTCGCTGCATTCGACCAGGTGACGGCATAGCACCGAAGTATCTCAATCAAATCATCGGCAGGAAGGCGTCTCGAGCAATTGACCGAGGTACGCCTGTGGCATGGGATCTTCTGGAAGACGGTGGTCAATCGTGAACACTCTCTTCTTTGGTAACAACCAGACTGCGGTCAATTGCATGGAATGGATGTGTGGCAATGGCCACCAGCCAGTGGGCCTGGTGCTCAATCCAGAATCGACTCGTCGACATGCCGAGGAACTGATAGATGCCTGCGGTTTGTCGCGCGAGTTCATTTTTGATGGTGCGGAGCTGGCGCAGAAGAAGACAATCGCCAGTCTTGCTGCGCTAAAGCCTGATATCGGCCTCTCGGTTCTTTATGACCAGATCATCAAGCCTGAGGTAATCGATCTCTTTCCTGCTGGGATTGTGAATCTGCATCCGGGTTTTCTTCCATACAACAGAGGCAACTATCCGAATGTTTGGAGCATCGTTGATGGAACGCCTGCAGGTGTGACACTGCATTACATTGATGATTCACTTGATACAGGTGACGTCATTGCCCAGCGGAAAGTCGAGGTGCTTCCAGTTGATACGGGGAAAACCCTTTATCACAAGTTGGAAAATGCAATGTCCGAACTACTGAGAGACGAGTGGTCGAAAGTGCTTGATTCGCAGGTCAAGCGAGTCGTTCAGGATCTTTCTGCCGGTACATATCACAGGCGGAGGGATGTGGACAGCATCGACTCTATCGATCTGGACGGGCAGGTCAGGGCGGGGGATCTCATTGATATTCTCCGTGCGAGAACATTTCCCCCATATCGCGGTGCATTTTTCGAGTACGAAGGCAGGCAAATCAACGTGCGTATTGATCTTTCCTATGCAGATGAAGAGAGATCAGAATCGTCTGATTGATTTTCGTCTGCTATGAGTTCGTGGATTTTGAGGACTGAACTCCAAGTGTGGGCCCATTGAAGTCTATGGCTACAGGTCGTTACATTGTCGCTGGCAAGCATGATTGGGTTCGTAAGGCGTTCGAGGCCAGGCGTGAGATGCTGTCTGGGAAGTGGGATTATTGCAGCTCGCAAGAGGAGCTGGATGCCCTGTTGTCCTCGGATGCCTGCCCTGACAGGATCTTCTTCATCCATTGGTCATGGCGAGTCCCATCTGATCTTCTTGAAAAGATCGATTGTGTTTGTTTTCACATGACCGATGTTCCCTTCGGAAGAGGGGGTAGTCCGCTTCAGAATTTAATTCTTCGAGGTCTGGACACAACGATTCTCTCTGCTTTGCGGATGAGTGATGAAATCGATGCTGGTCCTGTGTACATGAAGAGAGAGTTGCCCCTTGATGGGAATGCACAGGAGATCTACGAGAGGATGTCATGCCTGGCCATGGAGATGGCTGAAGATATCGCCGCATCCGATCCTGTTGCAGTGCCCCAAGAGGGAGAGGCTGTGGTGTTTGAAAGACGGCAGCCTGCTGAAAGCGTAGTGCCCGATGTGTCAAGCATCGGTGAGTTATATGACTTCATAAGGATGCTGGATGCAGAAGGCTATCCCCATGCCTTTGTCATCAGGGGTGGTCTTCGTATCGCGTTTACTGATGCCAGCCGTGAAGGTGACTCCATCGTCGCCTCGGCGAAGATAGAGTTCGTTGCCGATGACTAATGTTTTTCGGGACGTTTCATTCTTGTCTAGCGGATAGTTCTCATGAATACACTCTTCGATGGCCCGGTCCTTGTTGTAGCAGCTCATCCTGATGATGAGATACTCGGGTGTGGCGGGACCATGGCTCGCCTATCCGAGGCGGGGGTCGAGTTGCACACTCTTTTGATGACGGATGGTGTTTCCGCCAGGCTCGATGCAATCGATGCGGATGAACGGCGCCAAGCAGCCTGTGCAGCGGCTCGAATTGTCGGCTCACATGAGCCTGTTTTTCATAACTTTCCCGACAACGCAATGGATACCGTTCCATTGATTGATGTGGCAAGACTCGTTGAGGGCGCCATCGACCGTGTCGTACCCAAGACCGTTCTCACACATCACCACGGGGACTTAAATGTCGACCATCAAGTCGTGCATAGGGCGGTTATCACGGCATGCAGGCCGCAGCCGGGGCATGTGGTCAAAAGCATTTTGAGTTTTTCGGTGCGTTCTAGCAGTGAGTGGTGTGTTTCAGATCCTGGAAACTACTTTCATCCGAATCTCTTTGTGGACATCAAGACGACACTCTCAATGAAGATGAAGGCCCTGGAAGCCTATTCAACTGAGATGAGAGAGCCACCACACACCAGATCCCTGGATGCTGTCGAGTTTGAATCTCGAATGCTTGGAAACTCAGTGGGTCTCCATGCGGCAGAGGGTTTTGAGATCATACGGAGCATCTCCTGACACGGCGTCTGATTCGCTTTTTGAATCATCATGTACTGTTCGGTTGCTCCCCTGCGTGCCTTTGGCATGTCTTTGCGAGCAGGTTTGCAAACAGAACAGCCGCTGAGCTCATGGAATCTCTTTCGCCTTGGGCTCGCTTGCTCCACAGTGTGTCACTTGGAATGCAAGCTGAGTGCGCGAGCATTCCTCCGATGAATCGTTCTAGGTAGTCGTCGGAAGCTGGCGCGGACTCCAGGGCGGACCTGATGGCGTCATGCATGGTGTCATGGTCGCGAAGTCTGGTGATTCCGCTCTCCATGTGCTGGAAGTATGCATTGCCCATGATCAGTGCTGGGCGTTGGAGGATTGTGGCTTCGAGGCAGGCCGTTCCGGTTATCGAGATGACTATGGAAGCGTTCTTGATGAGCTGATACGGTTCCGAGCCAGCCGATATAAGTGCCACGCCCGGCATTCGACATATTCGTTCGTAGAAACCTCTTGGCCTTTTTCCGACCATCGGGATGTGTTCCTTCACGAGAAGCGGCATTCCGACTGGAAGGGATTGGGCAATTCTCTGGATGACGTGGGCCTGGTCGGTGTGTTCTGGTGCAAGCACCATCGTTGACGCTTCAGGATCGACATGCATTGGATAGAAGGCGTAGGGCCGATGTTCGAAATCCTCGAATGGCTTCGACAGCTTTCGCATAAGCCTTTCCTGGGATCGATTTTTCAGTGGGCTGGATAGATCATTGAGACCATTGAAGAGTCGGCTGCTGTGTGGAGTGTCGTTGGACTTTGAGAGCAATCCGGAACCCATTTTTGCAATTCCTGTTGCAAACCCCTTTGCGGATCGTTGTCGCTTGAGTCTCTGCGCGGTGAAACTGGTGTATCCGGGATGTCTTGGCTTCTCGCGAAATTCATCTATGTAAGCGCGCGCCCTGCTAATCGACTCCGAGTTGGCATTCGCCGTCATCTGGCGTATCACGGGCCCATCATCGCCCGATCCTTGTGCAGGTGCTATGGCGAGTTCATGGCCGATTCGAGTGTGCACGAAGCACACTGTTGGAATTCTCCGCTCCTGCGCGACAAACTGGATGGCGAGTCCGACGGCGCCAGCTACCGCATACTGAAAGATCACGTCCGGCTTCGTCTGATCAAGGATCTGTTCGATTCTGCATACCAGGGAGACGACGTATTGCCAGACTGCCTCGTTGCCACCACGATCTATCGCCATGGTCAGCGGCGTCTTCGTGATCTTCGCTCCACTCACGTAGCCGAAACCCACGTGACGCTCGCCAATGATGATCCTGTGGATCACCTCGTCGCCGTATGTAGCGCGGATCCGTTCAAGTTCGGACCTTTCGAGCGGTTGTTGTGTCCATTCCAGTTCCTCGAGATCGGGATAGAAAATGGGCTTCCCGGAGCACTCTGGTTGATTGACAAGCCACTCATGGAATCGGCTCGTGCCGCAGTAGGCTCCGCCAACAAACTCGATGCCTTGCTGCTCCAGCATGCTAATGGAGGTAACTGGAAGACTTAGAAAGGACGGGGCGAATTGCATGAAGAGTCGAGTCATGTGTTTCTGCTGTCCTTAAGGTCTCTGTCGCGTTGCCAATGGCTCAGTCCCAGCTCGTGGAGCGCCAATGCGGTACTTTTGGCCACCATTTCACCGCGATCCATTGATCGGGCTCCAATTGCATTTCAAGATAATATGTGGTGACAAGGTTTGTGATAGCCCCTGCAGTCTGTCCTCTTCGGTTTGATAGTCGGTATCGAGCTGGATCCGAACATCGCTATGTTGGCTACGTGCGAGATTTTCGATACTTTGGTGCCTTCCTTCACGATGGATGATACGTATGCCAGGACCTAGAAAAGAGGCCCTCCAGTGTGTGGCATTGCAGGCATCCTGACCCCCCGCTGGAGCCACCAGCAGAGACAGGATGCTTGCCTGTCCCTTGCGTCTCTTCTCGCTCATCGGGGACCTGACGATCAAGGCTGCTATTGTCCGCCCAGTCAGCCTGTCGGCCTCTGCCATCGGCGACTGTCGATCATTGACGTGTCATCTGCAGGTCACCAACCCATGACCTCCTCCAGTGGTCGCTGGGTCATGGTCTTCAACGGGGAGATTTACAACGCGGGTGTGCTTCGTCCCGATTCAGAGCCTGCATCCGGTTATCGAGGCCACTCGGATAGCGAAGTCCTCTGCGAGCTTGTTGATCGGTATGGCCCCCGAGAGGCGGCGCTGCGTGCGAACGGTATGTTCGCATTTGCAGCATGGGACGTTCATGAGCAACGTCTGCATCTCGTTCGTGACCGGGTCGGCATCAAGCCACTCTTTCTGTGCCGAAGTGGTTCCAGGGTCGCCTTTGCCTCTGAGGTATCGGCTTTGCAGTCTCTTCCGGACATGGTCGGCTCCATATGTCGAAGTGGGCTCAGCAAATATCTGCGACATGGGTATTTCCCCGGCAGCTCAACCATCTACGCCAACGTGGTAAAGGTCGACCCAGGAACGCATGTTGTTGTTCAGGCCACTGACACTGGTGTTGAAATCAGTTCGGAGAAGTGGTGGGACGCAAGATGCGTCGCCAATTCGGAAGCCTCGTGCGGTTCACTTGAAGAAGCGGTCCTGATGACCAGGGACATCGTTGCTGACTCTGTTCGAGCACGGCTTGTGTCCGATCGGCCGATTGGGGCGTTCCTTTCGGGTGGCGTTGACTCATCCCTTGTTGTCGCAGAGATGGTTTCTGCCGCCTCGGAACAGGTCCGTACATTTTCGATCGGGTTCGAGGACTCGGCCTATGACGAGTCTCCGGCAGCTCGGGTCATCTCCCGTGAACTCGGCACCCTGCACACTGAACGTATTCTTTCTGAGCGCGATCTCGTGGCAGCCGTCCCCCAGATGGCGAAAATGTTTGGCGAGCCCTTCGCGGACTCTTCGCAAATTCCCACCCACCTGCTTTGCGCCCTTGCACGTGACCAAGTCGTTGTCGGGCTGTCTGGAGATGGTGGAGACGAGCTCTTTTGTGGATACGACCGTTATTTCTGGGCGATCCGTTCGTGGCGCGTGCTTTCGCGTATACCGCTCGTCTTGAGAAGGGCAATGTCATCTGGAATGCGTCCTGTGCCGCAGTCTCTCGCCTCCTTGCTTGCGCGAGCCGCCAATGGCGTGCTTCCGAAAAGGCTTCGTGTTTCCAAGCCGGCGGACAAGTACCAGCGAGTCTGCGCACTGCTCGGGGCTCGTGATCTCCGGGACCTTTATGAACGCATGACTTCTTGCTGGTACCAGCCGGAATCGGTACTCAGTGGGTCCTTCTGTCATGAACTTGAATCCGAATCGGATCCTTCACTCGGTGGCGATGCTGTCGAGCCGAACGCGCAGCAGATGATGCTCGATGATCTTCTGGATTACCTGCCAAACGACATTCTCGTCAAAGTGGACAGGGCAAGCATGAGCAAGGGGCTCGAGGTCCGTGTTCCGCTTCTTGATCATCGCCTGGTTGATCTGGCTCTGGCCATGCCCCTGGAATACAAGCGCCACCTGGGTATCGCGAAGTGGCCACTCCGTAGGATTCTCTCCGACAAGGTGCAGGCAAACACATGGGCTGGTCCGAAGCAGGGTTTCGGGGTCCCATTGGACAAATGGTTGCGTGGCCCGCTTCGTGAGTGGGCGGGAGATTTGCTGGCCGAGGATCGACTGGTCAGGGATGGTTACTTCAATGCAAGTACCGTTCAGGCTCACTGGAAGAAGCACCTCCGTGGTGAGGATGGCAGTGGCCCAAGGCTCTGGTGCCTGCTCATGTTCAACAGTTGGCTGGATGCCGTCGCCTAGTTGATCTGGCGAGCTGACTCTTCGACTATTCCATGATCGCCTGCTCGAATCTGTCGCCGTACACATCCATCGAGTGGTGCTGCATTATGTGCTTCTTCCCTGCTTGTCCCAGATCGTTTCTGAGTTGGCTGTCGGCGAGCAGGCGTGCAACCATCTCCGCGAATTGAGACGAGTCATCCGGTTCTGCCAGCAGGCCGGTCGATCCATGCGTTACGAATTCCGGATGGGCACCGGAATTCGAGGCGACCACTGGGACCCCTGCGGCCATCGCTTCGGCGACATTGAGTCCGAATCCTTCGTCCACCTGCGGGGCGACCAGAACATCCAGGCCCATCATCTTGTCCCTGAGATCAGGGATGAATCCAGCCATCATCACTGAACTCGGTGTTTGATACTTCGATGTTCGCTCGACGAGCCTCTGGTAGAGATCGGAATCTCGTGCGTTCCCGAACAGTGCAAAGGTCCGGTCTCCGGACTCAAGCAATTCCGCCATGTCCATGAAGACCATTGGCCGCTTCTGTTCTGCAAGATTGCCAACGAAACCAACGACAACCTGGCTTTCGTCCACGCCAAGTAGTTCTCGAACAGCTCTTCGAGAGGTCACGGGATCGGTTTCTGGTTCGAATACAGCGTTTGGAATCACCTTGCTGCGTGTTCGTAGTTTTTCCGGCAAACGGCTTTGATTGAATTTGCTGATGGTGATCACGACATCTGCAAGTTCTGCAGAACGCCTCACCAGTCGTCCTGCGCCTGCGGTCTGGTGGTGATAGACCAGTCTCTTTCCGGTTGCTTTGGAGGGCCTTGCCCACCCGATGATGCCTCGGCCGTCTGTCGGAATGATTATGTCGATGTCGTTTCGCTTGAGCCAGGATGCAACATTGACCCGGTTGACTGCGGCCCTGCACAAATTTCTTGGCAGGCTCATGCCCTTGCTCGGCAGCGGTGTCTTCCACGGGAGAACCTCGTAGCTTCTCCCGATCTGCCGGAACCAATCCCCCAGCGCGCCTTCTTGATGCATGACCATCGTGCATGAATGTCCCCGAGCCTCAAGACATTCTGCTGTGTTGAGGGCATTCACGTGGCTTCCCCCCACGCTGTCTCCTGGAAAGGGGAAGCAGATTCTCACTGTTAGATCACCCTCTGCGAAGTATTTCCAACTCCCAGTCTCATTGACGGATTGTAGCACTTGCTTGCCGCCCACGTCCGGTTCGAGGATAGTCTGCATGCATATGCGGTGGATCCATGTCGCCGTGGTCTCTTCAACTCGGCGGAACTCATTTTTCGCGACTTTGGGGCTGTCAAAACGAGATGATACGGATCACCCACGTCATCAACAATCTTCAGGTCGGTGGAGCGGAGTTAAGCCTGAAGCGTCTTCTCAAAGGCGTCGATCGCGGGCGCTTCGAGTCAACTGTGATCTCACTGATCGGGGACGGCACGGTTGCCCCACAATTGCGCAAGCAGGGCTTCGATGTCGTCGCACTTGGTGCCGCACGCGGACGGATCAGCCCCAGGACCCTTCTCGATCTTCGGAAGCAGCTTCGTCATTTTGGTCCGGACATCATCCAGTCATGGATGTACCACTCGAATCTTGCAGCAGACCTTGCTCGTGGGGCGTTGGCCGTTCGTCCTCCGCTTTCCTGGAACATCAGGCACTCACTTCATGACCTGCGGCATGAGAAGTGGTTGACACGGCAGGTCATCAAGTCAGGGGCACGTCGATCTTCCCGAATCGAGGCAACGGTTTTCAATTCATCGGTGAGTCTGGGGCAGCACGAGGGCATTGGCTACCGTAGTCCCATGAACGTGGTCATCCCGAATGGGGTGGATCTGGATGTATTCAGGCCCATACCAGGTGCGCGGGAAGAATTGCGTCGTCTGCTTGGTGTTTCAGACGATGCGGTACTCATCGGTGGTGTCGGCCGATTTCACCCGATGAAGGATCACGGTCTTCTGGCGCGGGCGGTTCGACTTGCTGCCGAAGGTGGTGATGTGCACTGTGTCATCGCGGGCAGGGGGTACGAGGTCGAGCAGGACACGGCGGAACTGCGCGCCAGATCAGGCTTGGGAGACCGACTCCACTTGCTCCCGGAAAGAGAGAGCATCGAGTGCCACTACTCCGGTTTGGATCTGTTCGTGGTCTCGTCCCGGTGGGGTGAGGGTTTCCCCAATGTCCTGGCCGAGGCTATGGCCTGCGAGGTTCCATGTGCAAGTACGGATGTCGGGGATGCCGCACGGATACTCGGCGATCCCGCTCGGATCTGTCCTCCTGGTGACCTGAATGGGATGGTGGCGATTCTCAGGGACTTCCTGAATGCCACCACGAGCGACAAGCTCAGGATGGGGCGGTTCGGCCGAGAGCGCATTGAGGCTCGATTCCTCCAGAACGTCGTGGTTGACCGCTATCAGGAACTCTGGACCGATCTCGTCAGCAATACGGGTGGTGTCCCGTGAGCAGGGTTCTTGTACTCGGCGGTTTCGCCCGTTCACTGGTTCTCTTTCGTGCTCCGATGCTGAGCGCGATGGTCGAGGCCGGACACGAGGTGATCGCTGCCGCTCCTCCGGAGGATGACCAGGTTCCGGTCGCGATGAAGGAACTCGGCGTTCGGTGGTATCCCATCGAATTCGAGCGCAACCGAGTGCAACCGGTTCGTGACCTCTTCTTCGTTCGACGGATTCGGGGGATGCTGCGTGAACTGAATCCGGATCGACTCCTCTGCTACACGATCAAGCCGAACATCTACGGTGGCTGGGCCGCACGTGCGGAGGGGGTTCCTTCCGCGGCGATGGTCACCGGACTCGGGACGGTGTTCATGAACCCGGGCCTCAGGCGTCGGGTCGCGGGCTTGATGCTCCGTCAGTCGTGTCGACACCATGACCGGATCTTCTTTCAGAACGATGAGGATCGCGACGATCTGCTCGATGAGGGCGTGGTCGAGGACCGTTCGAAGATCGTCATGACCGCGGGTTCCGGTGTCGATCTCGAACTCTTCCCCGAACG
>JAKVBW010000029.1 GCA_022446945.1 Phycisphaerales bacterium
CCTCGCTGAGCAGGATCGCGTTGTCCCATGTGAGTTTCGTAATCGGATCAGGGAGTTCCTGCATCCAACCGTTGTTACTCATGCTCCCACCAAGCAGGTTTCCGGCCGAGAAGTTCACCTCAATACCGCCCGAACTTGTTGGGATGGCCATCGACTTCACGCGTGTATGGTCAACACGCGGCGTTTCTAGCGCATTCACACTGCCGACGAGCACGCCATCATGAAGCGTTCGTCGCCAATCCTTATCGAACGGCGGCTTTTGGTCGATGGGCGTCACAGGTTTCGCCGTCAATGCCTCGAAGGTGCGGCGCACAATGTCGAATCCGGAAGTGTTCTCTTCACCCGCCAGCATGGCGAGCAGTTCGATCTCGCTTCGGCCGCCCCAAAGCGGCTGAATCATCGGTTGACGGATCGAGATGGTGCCGTCCCAAGCACGGCCATCACCCCATGCCTCAAGACCGTTTGCCCGAATCAGATGCCAACGGCAGGCCGCACTCGATTCATCGTCATGATCCCCAAAGTGAATCGTGTTCGGCACACGGTCCAAGGCCTTTGCAAGATCAAGATCTGCGGGGGCATCCCAGACGGGATTGCCGCCGATGATGATCAACGTGTTGACAGCCCCTGACTTCATGTCTGCAGCAAGAGAAGCGATTGAACTGGTCGCCATCTGCGGCTCGGCAATTCTGGTGTAGCGAACGGTCTTGCCGACATTCCCCAGTGCCTCGTTCAGCATTGCGCACGCTGCATGAACTGCTGCCGGTTGAGAAGGCCCGGCCATCACGACGGACGCGCCCTTGTGCTTCATCAGATCGGCAGCAACTGCATTGGCCGATGTTGAGTTAGAAGTTCCCCCGCCCACAACCACATCAACCACAGCCATTGCAAACGCGGCGATCTCAGATGCAGGCATCGCCCAACGGTCGTCCGCCGATGCACCTGTGACAGTCAGTCCTGGTTCAGCGAGATACACGCGGTTCATGGGACCTTCATCCGGGTTTCGGCGAGAGGCCCAGCCGCGACTCATTGCCAAAGTGTCGGGATGCTGCCCCAAGAAGTCACAGTCGAATGAGACAATCACATCTGCCTGACTCAGATCATGGACTGGGCGATACGGTCCACCGAGAGCAACCTCAAGACCTGCACGCTCTTCCGGATTCCCCAAGGCATCCCAAGTCGTCCATACCGCCTTGGGGAACTTCGCCTGAAGAACACGTTGCATTCTTGCAACACTTGGCGAACCACTTGACTCTGCAAGGAAACGGAGCCCTGCTCCATCACCAAGGGATTCATGGTGCGTCTTCCACCAAGTTTCAAACGCCGCCCAGTCCTTCTTGGCCGCTTCCGCAGCACTACCCGGACGTTCATGAACATTGCGTGTGCGATCAGGATCGTAGAGATCGAGAACGCAGGCCTGTTGCCAGCCTGTCAAAGCGCCAAGGCTGCCGGGATGCGCAGGATTGCCTTCCAGTTTGGTCGGACGCCCGTCGTAACACGTGACGAGGACGCCAGTGGCAACCCCTGCATGTTCGACAATGCTTGCGTAAGTCTCAGCAGCGCCCGGAATTCTGCCTTCGGGCCGCTTGGCATAGGGGGCGATCACTTCGCGTGGCCATCGACGACAACCCGTCAAGCCGGCCCCCGCAAGTGCCATCGAAGCGCCCATCACTTTGAGGAACCCACGCCGATCCGGCCCGTCAAGCATGGCCTCAGCACCACCCGGAAACTCGCGGTACATGAACTCCCGAAACTCGGGTGTGTCAGCGACCTCATCCAAGCTGCGCCAATACCGGGAACCAGCTGAGTTGTTTCCATTCACCGATGACATGTCGTGCAGTCCTGTGAAGGATGAAGGTTGTTGATTTCCAGCCATCGCTCGCCTTCTGCGAGCCTTTCGGCCGCGTCCATGTCCCAGCCCCATTCGAGTTGCGTGACCAGATCGGGATCACGCACATGCGGTGCTGGGTCACGATGACACTCAAGACACCAGCCCATGCTGAGAGGATGGACCTGCCACACCGTTTCCATCGTGTCGACTCTGCCGTGGCACTCGACACAACTGACGCCGCGGTTGACGTGCGCGGAGTGGTTGAAAAAACTGTAATCAGGAAGATCGTGTACCCGCACCCACTCGACAGGACGGCCTGTGCGATAACTCTCCCATAACGGAGCGAGATTGTCGCTTTCCGGGTGAATCTGCGTATGGCAATTCATGCAGGTCTGCGTTGGCGGGATCGCCGCCTTTGCGGCAACTTCTACTGTGTTGTGGCAATATCGACAGTCAATGCCGAGTTCGCCCGCATGCACTGCATGACTGAATGGAACTGGCTGAGGAGGCTGATAACCGACGTCAGTCGTGTTGGGGCTGAAACCGAATGCCACCATGAAGACGACATACAACGGCGCAAACATCCCGACGACAACCGCGGTTGGCAGAAGGAGGTTGGACCACCGAGGAAATACAAAGTGATAACGACCCATCGGCCCTTGGTTCCCGCCTATTTGTGAAAACATTCACGAAAGACAGGCCACATGGTCGGTATTTCAGGACATTCTGTCAAGGTCGATGGGCCTCTAACCTGTCGTTTCCCAACTGTTCACTGCGTCTGGTGCAGACCAAAAATACGAGAGGCTGTTGCATCTGTGGCCGCCTCGAATTCTTCTCGCGACATGCCCCGCCGAGCTGCGAGGAAATCTGCGATGTGCACGACCTGAGCAGGCTCATTCGGCCTGATGCCTCGGTGGGGTTCCGGCGTCAGATAGGGACTGTCGGTTTCGACCATCAGTCGTTCGAGAGGAACGCGGTCCGATGCCAAGGCAACATCCGCAGCGTTGCGGTAGGTGACCACCCCCGTGAAGGAGACGGCAGCCCCAGTGGCGAGGACACGTTCGACGGCTTCCGGGCCCTCTGTGAAACAGTGAAAGATGCAACGATCGCCAGGTAGACCGGCCGAAACGAGCATCCCGAGAACGTCGTCAACCGCTTTGCGACTGTGAAGTACCACGGGTAGTTTGTGCTGAGTGGAATTCACGACGACATCCAGTTGTTGTTCCAGGAGGCTGCACTGGCGTTCCATCGGGGGATCGGGCCAGTGCCCATCAAGCCCCATCTCCCCCCATGCCACACATCGGGGGTGATGCGCGAGTGTGCCCATGCTGGAGAGATCATGTTCACGACCCGCCTCTGAGGGGTGGACACCCGCGGTGAACCAGACATCTGGGTGCTGCTCGGCAAGAGACTGGGCCTCCAACGCATCACTCAGATCAATGGCCACGGCAATCATCCCGCTCAACCCGGCTTGACGAGCGCGGTCAAGCACAGAGTCGATCCCATCCTTGTAGCGATCTCCGGTCAGATGACAGTGCGTATCAAACATCGCGCTTCAGTGTACGCGGCAGGAACACTGACTCGATAGGCTCCAGCGATGCGGGTCATCACATTGACGCCTTCTGCGACGGAACTGGTCTGTGCCATCGGCGGCCAGTCCCTGCTGGTTGGGCGCAGCCACGACTCCAATGCCCCATGTGGTATCGAGAATGTCCCCGCAGTGACAACATCGACGATTCCAAGTGGATCACCTGCGGAGATCGATGCCGCGGTCCATTCTGCAATAGGCAACTCTGGCACATTGCATCTGCTCAATAGGCAGATGATCGATGAACTGGCACCGGATGTCATCATCACACAGCAGACCTGCAATGTGTGTGCGGTCGATGCGGCCACTGTTGATGAAGCAATTGCTCAACTTGACAAGCAACCTGAAATCCTGAGTCTCGACCCGCATTCGATCGAGGATGTTCTCGAAGATGTCATCCGGGTGGGTGAAGCGATCGATCGACAGACATCTGCCCAGGAATGCATGGTGAATCTGCGCGCCCGATTCTGCGATGCGCGCGACCGCGTCAATCCTTATGTCGATGGACCGCGTGTGGCAGTGATTGAATGGGCCGAACCGATCTATCTTGCGGGACATTGGACACCGGGACTGCTTGCAGCGGCGGGCGGCCAACCGATCGGCCCTCCCGAAGGGATGCCATCGATCACTGTCACCGAAGCAGAACTTGCAGATCTCTCACCAGAGCGTCTTGTGATCGCCCCCTGCGGTGTGCATGAGAACGAGATGGCCCCACATCTGAAGACATTGCGCGATCTCGCGATCTGGCCCGAGTTGGTCACTGCGGATGAGGCAAATGTGCTGGTGCTAGATGGGACCTGGTCTTTCAGTCGACCGGGACCACGCTTGATCGACACATTCGAGATTCTTGTCGACTGGCTGCACGCGGCTGATGGGTGAAGGCTTACTCGGGCGATGGGCCAGTTGGTTCTGTCGTCGGCGGTAGCGGGTTGCGAGGAGCGTTGACCACCACGTCGACCCGCTCTCCCCCCACTTCAATCCTTACATCTTCGCCAATGCCCATTTCTGGAAGTGCCTGCAGGGAGATATGGCCTGCCCATTGAGGTACTTGGCCTGCATTCGGATCTGCGGTCCCGACCTTCTCCCAACCGAGAAACTCCGCCTTGAGCCCGTCAGAGAAAGTCAGTGTCGGGGGGTCCGGCTTGGTGTCCGATTCAATGCCCACACGCAGCGTGTTACGACCAGAGGGTGAACGCAGACGAATCCGCTCGTAATTCACGCGCAGCGTTTCACGCGGTTTCGCCCTCGCCCGAACTGTCAAATCCACCGAACCACCTTCGTAGAAGTGGACCGTGACACGCCCGTCCTTGTCACCTGACCGCGAAAGACGAAGCGTGACGGGGATCAGCAGATCCTCTCCTGGCTCAACGACCATTCTCGCACCCGTTGCCTGAGCGCATCCACATGTGCTGCTGAACTTCATGACCTGCAGCGAAGAGGATGAGGTGTTGGTCAATACGAAGACGTGCTCCAAGACGTGAGGAGATTGTTCATATTCGACCGTGCCGAAATCATGTTCGGTCACGCCCACCATGCCGACACTTGGCCAGAGGATGTACGCACCTACAGCGATCAGTGCGATGGCCGCTGCCACGGCGACTTGCCCACGTTTGCGAGATCTGGGGGGCGTGTCGAAGTTCATCCTTGCATCCTATCTCTCTGCCGAAACGGCAGGCTGAACGTGGCCATACCCCCCCATACGCCTCAGATAAGCGATTCGTTCGGCACGGCGGTTGCGACACTCTTCTGGAGATCCACCCATACCGGGATCTCATGGAGATCTGCTGCATGAACATTGATCGATTCACCACATCAGCCCGACAAGTCGTCGCCACCGGCCAGTCCTTGGCCGTCGAAATGCAACATTCGGAATTCGGATGTCTGCATCTCCTCCAAGCCATGCTTCAGGAGGACGATGGACTTGCCACGAAGTTGATCGAAAGGGCGGGCCATCGCCCCTCAGCCGTGAGTGACATCGTCACAGCTGAACTGAATCGACTGCCGACTGTTACAGGATCGACTCCGAAAGCACCCTCTCCTACCGGACCGCTCATGCATCTTCTCGTCGCTGCGGAACAACGCGCGGCCTCTATGAACGACGCGTATGTGTCCATTGAACATCTTCTCATTAGCCTCACCGATGTGAAGTCGCCGGCACGTGCCGCACTCTCGAGCGTTGGTCTGACGACTGAAAACGTGCGTCAGTCAGTCCTGGATTTGCGAGAAGCATCCGGTGTCGCATCGATTGACGATCCTGAAGCAGAGTCCAATTTCGAGGCGCTGCAAAAGTATTCCTTGGACCTGACCGCCATGGCGGCTGCAGGCAAACTCGATCCCGTCATTGGTCGAGACGAAGAAATACGTCGCTGCATTCAAGTGCTCAGCCGCCGGACCAAGAACAATCCGGTTCTGATCGGCGAACCCGGAACAGGGAAGACGGCGATCGCAGAAGGGCTTGCCCAGCGGATTGTTGATCGCGACTGCCCCTCCACCCTTCGATCGTCTCGGATCATGGCACTGGATGTGGGACAACTTCTTGCTGGTGCGAAGTTCCGCGGCGAGTTTGAAGACAGACTGAAGGCAATACTTCGAGAAGTCACTGCATCGGAAGGCCGCGTCGTACTCTTCATCGACGAACTGCACACGATTGTCGGCGCGGGGCAGGCCGAAGGAGCGGTGAGCGCCGGCAACCTTCTCAAGCCAGCGCTTGCCAGAGGCGAACTACGCTGCATCGGGGCAACAACGCTTGACGAATATCGCCAGCACATCGAAAAGGATGCTGCCTTTGAGCGACGCTTCCAGCCCATCTTCGTCGATGAACCGAGTGTCGAGGATACGGTCGGAATCCTCCGCGGATTGAAGGGACGTTACGAAGCGCATCACGGCATTCGCATCCAGGACTCCGCACTGATGGCAGCCGCCAACCTCTCGCATCGGTACATCTCAGATCGATTCCTTCCCGACAAGGCGATCGATCTGCTCGACGAAGCAGCATCACGGCTGCGAATCGAAAATGACTCGATGCCAGCAGAGCTGGATGAATTGCGCCGCCGAATCATGCAACTCGAAATCGAAAGAGAAGCGCTTCGAAAGGAAAGTGACGATTACTCGCACTCGCGCCTCGAGGCGATCGCCAGCGAACTCGGTGACCTGGAGGAAGAAAACCAGAATCTGACAGCGCGATGGGAGGTTGAAAAATCTGAACTGGACGAAGTCAGAACGGTCAAGGAACGCATCGATGCCGCACGGGTGGAATTGGAACAGGCGCAGCGCCGAGGTGATCTCGAAGCTGCTGCACGCATCCAATACGGCGAGATCCCCGCGCTGCATGAACGGCTTCAGGATGCAGAAAAACTGCTTGATCAGCGACAACACGAGGGCCGTAACCTTGTCCGCGAGGAAGTTGACGCTGAAATGATTGCTGAAGTTGTTGCACGATGGACGGGCATTCCTGCAACCAGACTCGTTGAAGGTGAACGCGACAGGCTTTTGCGGATGGAAGGTGACCTTGAACGTCGCGTTGTCGGTCAGGATGAAGCTGTACATGCCGTCAGCGACGCCGTTCGGCGAAGCCGTGCAGGCCTCGCTGAAAGTTCCCGCCCGATCGGCTCCTTCCTGTTCCTGGGCCCCACCGGCGTCGGCAAGACCGAGCTTTGCAAGGCACTTGCCGAGTTCCTCTTCGATACCGAAGAAGCAATGGTTCGAATCGACATGAGCGAGTACATGGAACAGCATGCGGTCGCCAGGCTCATCGGTGCACCGCCCGGCTACGTCGGATACGAAGAAGGCGGACGACTGACTGAAGCTGTCAGACGGCGACCCTACAGCGTCATTCTCTTCGATGAGATGGAAAAAGCGCACCCTGATGTGTCGAACATTTTGTTGCAGGTATTGGACGATGGAAGATTGACCGATGGACACGGTCGAACTGTTGATTTCACAAACACAATCATCGTGATGACCAGCAACATCGGTTCCCAGGAAATCCTTGAGATGGCCGAACGCGGAGCATCTGATGAATCGATCGACGCTGCGATGAAGGATCGACTGAAGCAGAGCCTCAGACCGGAACTCCTCAATCGAATTGACGACACCATCGTTTTCCACAGTCTGAACCAGTCACAATTGCGAGCAATCGTGGAGGTCCAACTTGACCACCTGCGTCGGCGGATGGCTGATCGCGGTCTGAGTCTGATCATTGATACGGCAGCGATGGACGCTCTTGCTGAAGCTGGCTGGGATCCACAGTTTGGTGCCCGACCGCTGAAACGCGTGATTCAGCAGCAAATCGAGAATGTGATCGCCATGCGTATTCTGGATGGCACGGTGGAAGACGGTGGCACGGTGCGAATCGCCTTCGATGGCGACGCATTCCAGTTTGATCTCACTGCTCAGAAGAAAAAGAACTCTTCAGAAGCGGTTGCTTCACATTGACTTGCGCGATGGGTCCCTCGAAATGACCCCACGAGGACACACAACATTGCCTTTCCCTCGTAGTGGAGCCCGGACGGCGAGCCTCTCATTCGCCAGGCATCCACTCTTTTCCTCTCCCTCTTGACGGGACGCAGACACCTCCTGCGTCCCGTCATCTGTATGGATACGGGGGAAGCGTTCGTTTCATGCATGTCCAACTCTGTCGCCCCATTCACTCAGAGACCCGGAATGGAGCGCCTTGGAGAGGACGCCTGCTAGGATCACCGTCGTGACGCGTCTGACAATGACGACTGCTGGCGAATCGCATGGCCCCGGCGGATTTGCGATCGTGACGGGCCTGCCGGCCGACTTGCCAATCGACATCGAGGCCATCAACCATGAACTCGGTCGTCGTCAAGGTGGATATGGCCGTGGTGGTCGACAACGAATCGAAAGCGATCAGGTCGAAGTACTGTCGGGAACCCGTCACGGACTGACAACAGGTGCACCGATCACACTCAGTGTTCCCAATCGTGATTCCCGACTCGATGATCCGGAACAGACACCTCCGGTTCACAGGCCAAGACCTGGCCACGCGGATCTCGCAGGTGCCGCCAAGTTCGGAACAGATGACTGCAGAAACATTCTGGAACGCGCCAGTGCACGCCAGACAGCTGTCCGCGTCGCAGGTGGCGCATTGGCTGGCTGCTTGCTGCGTGAAGTCGGTATCGAGACGATCGGCTACGTCACAGCCATGCGCGATACGTCGATTGACCTCACCGTCGATTCGAACAATGTGAATGACGTGCGGACCGCGAGAGATGCCTCTTCGATGTACTGCCCTGATGCCGGAGCAACAGAGGCGATGGAATCAATGGTTCGAAACGCCAAGGAAATGAAAGACACTGTCGGAGGGCTTTGCCGCGTCCATGTGCTGGGTTGTCCCGCTGGGCTGGGAACCTGCATGACACGGCTTGATGCACTTGACGCGCGGCTGGGTGCGGCCGTCATGAGCATCCAAGCCTTCAAGAGTGTCGAGATTGGACTGGGGCGTGCTGTTGCATCGCACTGGGGCTCGGAAGTGCATGACCCGATCATCAATGATGACCAGGGGCGCATCACACGGCCCAGCAACCGAGCGGGCGGCATCGAAGGTGGGATGACCAATGGCATGCCGGTCGTTGTCACTGGTGCGATGAAGCCGATTAGCACACTCCTACGTGGATTGCCTAGCGTCAATCTCAAGACGGGGTCAGCCGAACAAAGTGATTATGAGAGAAGCGATGTGTGCGCTGTGTCTGCGGCAAGCGTTGTCATGGAGCACGTCGTCGGCTTTGAGATCGCCGCAGCTTTGTTGGAAAAATTCGGCGGTGATTCGATGGACGAACTCCGTCGTCACATGAACAACTGAATCAGATCTTCCAGATCTCTGCTGAAGGATGCTTCCCGGTCCATCGTTCCTGTTGCGCCGACCCCTGAGCGAGCCACATGTCGTGGCCCGTCGAGATCTGGCATCCACGTTCCCGGGCGGCAACAAGAAACGGGGTCTCCAATGGATCGTAGATCGTTTCGAGCACATGTCCATTCATGCGCACAAACGTGCCAGGATCAATCTCAAGCACATCAAAGATGCTCTGTCCAGCAGATTCGCCATGCGCCATACCGACACTCGTTGCCTGGACCACGATGTCGAAGGGACCCTCGCCCTCCACTTGCAGAGATCCCAGCGATTGCAATGAGTCAACAAGAGACTCCGCTCGCGCACGGGTACGGTTGAAGACGTGAACTGATGCGCCAGCTTCGAGCAGTGATGAGATAGCTGCACGCGCCACGCCCCCCGCGCCCAGAACCGCCGCTCTCGCGCCCTTTATCTGGGCACCGCCTGATTGCAGTGATGCGATGATGCCGACAGCATCCGTGTTATCTCCGATCAACTGACCTTCGGCATTCAGCATCAGGGTGTTGACAGCACCACTTCGCTGAGCCGCAGGGAGAATATCGCTGGCCGTTTCCTCGAGATAACGGAGCGCATCACGCTTGTGAGGGAGCGTCACCGAAGCGCCCCGAATCAGGCTGTCCGACTCATCCAGCAAAACGGCGAGGGTGGCTTTCAGAGACTCCCAACCTGCAGCGACTGGCAACGGCAGATAAACCCCATCGAACCCCACTGCGGCAAAGGCACGATTGTGCATGGCATAGCCCGGTGATTCTCCGAGAGGATCGCCAATCAAGCCGTAGATTTTCGTTGCGCTCGACAACGATCGCACGCGATACATCTCGAGAAGATCACGCACCGTTGGTTGGCCCGATGCCGTGGTGCTTGACGCATCAGCAGCAGCGAAAGTCAAGAGGCCGCCCCAGGCACAGGTCATCACACGGCTCAATACGCCCGCGGGTCCCATGCAGAGTGCGATGGTTGGTTTATCACGATTGGCCAACAGATCACGACACTCGATGCAGTCTCGGAGCGAACGGGCACGCCACACCATCTTGACCGCGTCGAACGGCCCTGCCTGCATGTTCGCCACGCGTCTGGTCAAATCAGTAGGTCGACCCGCCGTGTCATGGCTTGAGCACAGCACGCGGCAGCCTTGTGATTGGGCCTGCGACACTGCACCTTTAACTGTGTCACAAACTTCCCACTGGGAATACTCGACATCAATCCATGCCGGAGGCGGATCTTGAGCAGCGGCGGCTTCAATCCACGCACTCAACTCCTGCGTCGTGCCGTCAAATGCGCCGCCCTCCTGCACACTTCTGAGCGTGAGAATCGAGGGAAGAGGCGATCTGCTCGTCAAATCAGACGGAATGTTCGCCCCCAGTGCGTCGAGTCGCCATTCGACCAGATCCGCCCCATGGCTGGCTGCTTCAGCTACAGATTGCAGACAACCTTCGAATCCTGCTTCGGAGTCCAACATGATGGAGATGGCGACGGATGACACATGGCCAAGGTATCAGTCATCCTGCGTCGAGGGTCATTCCCGGATTCATCTGACCTGATAGCCTCCGACGATGCACGACGCCGGTGATCTCAACGAAGCTGATCTCCTTCAGGGAGCGCGTGACACGCTGCGAATGTGGACTCAGTCGGATCTGAGACACGATGATCTTGTATCTCCAGTGAAATATGTCACGGCCCCATGTGGCCGCCTGATTCTGAATGTGTCTGTAGAGATGCTGGATGCCGTCGACTGCGCCATGCACATCCCTGATGAACATTCACCAGCGATCGAATTGTCAGTCACGCTGGATGAGTTTGAAGCGATTGGGGGCGCTGAATCGAATTCGGACAGATGGAAGATCTATCACGGCGCTCCTGAAGCTGCCAGATGGGCGCTCGTTGACATTGACATGGCTCGTTACCGAGGCGCGATTCTTGACGGAGACGCCATTCGTCTCGCCAATCCACTAGCTGCAGTTGAACCCCGCATCTGCGGGCTGCTCAATCGTGAACATGCCGAAGACGTCAGGTCCCGTATCTCGACCACGCTGCAGATGGAACCCGAGGATCCCCGCGTCGTCGGCGTGGATGCTCGGGGGCTGGATATCCGAAATCGATTCGACATCGTCAGGATGCCATTCCCGACAACAATCGACAATCCCGCCGAAGCGCAGGAGAAGATCCTCTTGCTAATCACCGGCAAGAGTTGACGATCCGCTACCCCCTGCGGACCTGCTCGACGATGTCCGTACTTCCAAGCCCCGGACGATGTGCCAGAACACTGACTGGTACACCCAGATTGACGCAGTGGTCGTACTCGACAATCTCCTCAGGCGCATAGTCGCCACCCTTGACATAGAGATCAGGACGCACGGCATCGATCAAGTTGTGCGCTGTCGACTCTTCAAACGGGACGACAAAGTCAATGCAGGCCAGTTCGGACAGAATCGACGCGCGATCCGATAGCCCATACACAGGACGACCCTCGCCCTTCATTGCCGACACCTGATCGTCGCTATTCAGACCGACGACAAGGGTGTCCCCCTGAGATTTGGCGTCACGCAGATAGGCGACGTGCCCTGCATGAATGACATCGAAGCACCCGTTGGTCAATACCACACGATGGCCGGCTTCTCGATGTGCCGCGAGCTCCAGCAGCAACTCTTCGATCGACCGAACTTTACCCTCGAGATTCGCATGCAGCCTGAGGACTTCTGAAGACACACGTGCCAAAGGAATGGCGTGTGCGCCAAACTTTTCAACTACCAATCCAGCAGACGCATTCGCCAGATGCACGGCATCGACCCAAGACAACCCGTGACATGTCGCTGCCGTCAAAGCGGCAAGAACCATGTCGCCCGCTCCAGTGACGTCATAGACATCTCGCTGTTCTGCCGGAATAAGAACCGGTTTCTTGCCACGTTCAAGCAGAAGTGCACCATGACGATCCAGCGTAATCACAATGGCTTCCAGTTCACAGACATCCAGAAGTGCTGCAGCCATCATCTCTGGCGTATCAGGTGCGCCTGGAAGCGATGCGCAGGCACGTGCCGCTTCCGTCCGATTCGGTGTCATGATGGTTGCGCCGCGATACCGCTCGTAGCAATCGATGGCAGCGGGATCAACGAGTACGGGAATACCCTGCCGGCGAGCGCAAGCGATCACTGCCTCGCATCGTTCTGGAGTGCAGACTCCCTTGCCATAGTCCTCGATGCAGACTGCATTAACTCCGGACATCAGTGTTTCGATGCAATCTGCGAGTGACTGATTCGTCGACGGAGCAAGAGGCGAGTGTGACTCGATGTCCATGCGGAACATCTTTTGGGGATGTCGATGCTGCGCAAGTCCGATGAGATTGCGCTTCACGGTCGTCGGACGATCGGCGTCGACGACCAATCCATCCACTGCACATCCCTTCGACGTCAACGATTCGGTCAACTGGCTACCTGCCGTATCCCCGCCGATCACGCCGCAGCACTGAACGAGACCCCCGAATCCAGCCAGACATGTCGCAACATTGGATGCGCCTCCCCCGGCGCGTTCGGTCTCCGTGACCGTGAGAACAGGCACCGGCGCGTCAGGGCTGAGCCGCGATGCGTCTCCGTGGACGAATTCATCGAGCATGAAATCGCCGACAACGAGTACGCGAAACGGGCCAAATCCACCCAGTGCTGTGATCAAATCACTCATGGACGCTCCAACACCCCAAGCAAACGCTGTTTGAGTTCTTCGCTGCCGTTAATCAGATCCATCGAGAGCTGAGGGACGAAGACTGGTTTGCCGAGTGTGCCCCATTCTATCAATCCTCTGAATTTGACCCAATCCTTACCCGTGACAAAGATGGCATCCGCATCCTTTGCGGCCCGCTCAACCTCCAAGATCGTTCGTGGTGTGACCTTGGCATGATCTCTCGCTCGACACTGGTGTGTCACCACCCCTCCAACACTCTCGATCTGTCTGATGATCCCTGCAGGCTGTGCAACACCAAGATGTGTCACAAGCCGCAGCCCCGCAATGGAATCGACTGGCACATCTTCCACACCCTCGGAATCATGTCTTGTCAATCCCGTCCAGACATGGTTGCACCATGCAACCGGTTCTTGGCCGTGGTATCGATGAATCACCTCCGCCAACTGTGAATCGATCTTCTCTGCATGCGTCACAATGACTTCAGTCGCGCGCCGAAGTGAGGACAAGGGTTCCCTCAATCGTCCATGAGGAAGGAGTGATTCCTTCTCCAGATCGCGCCGTCCGTCAATCAGAACGACGTCCATCGATCTGGCGACTTTCCTGTGCTGAAAACCATCATCAAGCACAATGACATCACACTCGGGGTGCATGGCGCGGTGTTGGATGATCGCTGCCGTGCGGTTTGGGTTTGCAAGTACCGATACCTCTGGAAGCGATGCCTCGTGCTCCATTGCTTCGTCCGACGCACCGGTCCCCCGCCCATATCCGCGAAGTGCAATCGCCGGTTGACGTCCCAGTGCTATCAGTTCTTCGGCAAACCAACGCACCATCGGCGTCTTTCCCGTACCCCCTGCTGTGATGTTGCCAATCGAGATAACAGGGCAGCCGACATCAATAACACCACGGCCGGAGTCGTATCTGGCATTCCGCGCATCGACGACCAACCCATAGGCAACGGAAATCGGACTCAGCACACTCTTCACAGTTCTTGTTCCTCAAGAAGGCGACGGAGAAGCGGCAACGGCATGCCCATGATCGTCGAAGCTTCACCCTCCCAAGAAATCGGCCACCCATCATTCACACGATCCATGAGGTTGTAGCCCCCCGCCTTCCCTTTCCATTCACCGGATTCAAGATAGACCCCAATCTCAGCATCGCTTAGCTCACCCAGCGTGACACAGGCGGTATCGACTCCGAAGTGCCGTTGACCGTCTTCGCCAATGATGCACAATGCCGTACAAACGGTGTGTGTGGCGCTTCGCATCGATTGAATCATCTCCGACGCCTCTTCCACATTGGAAGGCTGACCGATCAAATCCTGTCCATGGGCGCACACCGTGTCACCCGCAACTATCGGGCCGGGGAGTTCCGCCGAATTGCCCTCAAACTGCGCGTAGACATTCTTGGCCTTGAGCCATGCCATGGCAGTGGTCCATTCTTCCGCAGTCTCCTGGTCGACGTGCAATTCGCCGTCATCAAGCGTCGCAGGCTGCACCTTGACGATCCAACCAGCTTCCTCAAGCAACTTTTGGCGCCTCGGCGAACGACTTGCGAGAACCAGCGTGCGGGTCATGACACCGGCTCCTCGCACATTCCCTCAATCACTTTCTCCACGGCATCAACACTCAACCTCGACATGATGCGATCCCCCAAAGCGGGATCCCTGTATGACAGTTGCTCGCCCGGTTCCAATGGCGCGCGAATCGCCCATTCCGGCTTCCGCCAGGGTCCCACGCGAGCAGGGTCCGTCGGTCCGAAGAGACCGACATACCGTCCGCCCAACCCTACTGCCATGTGGAGCGCTGCAGAATCGTTGGACACGGTCAATGTCGCGGCTTCGATGATTGCCATCATCTGGGCCACATTGGTTCGTCCAGACCAATCGACACATGGAATCCCACGTGCATCCAGTGCTTCCGCAACCTCGGAAACATGTTGCACTTCTCCGGAACTTCCCAGTAGTCCGATCCACTTCGTGGACCCACGCTCTACCAACCGCGTCCCCAGTTCTACCCACGCATCAGTGGGCCATGCCTTCGATGACCATCGACTGGTCGTTGCCAACACGGTGAAGGCGTCTTCACGCTTCGCCGCTTCCTCCCTCCACCATGCACTCGCTGCCGATGGAACATACAGCGTCGGATCTGGATCAATGACCGCGCCAGCAGCGACTGCCAGTTCCAACATGCGATCAACTTCATGGCAATCGGGTGATACGCGCACACGACGATTGGCGCCCAGCCAAGCACCCTCTCTGGCACCCCGATCACCTACGCGAAGCCGAGCCCCGGAGGCTGCAAGCATGAGCCCTGTCCTGGCGAGTCCCTGACAGTCAATTGCCAGATCCCAACGGCCCCGCCTTAACTCACGTATCCAGCGTCCAAATGCAGAACATGCTGAGGGGCGTGTCCACATCCGCCGAAAGTCTTCTCTGGGAAACGGAATGACCCCTGTTAGAGCAGGGTGTGCTTCGATCGCCGCCGCAAACTCGGATTGAACGACCCAATAAATCTCCGCCTCTGGCCACGTATGTCGAAGGCTGGCCAAGACTGGAACGGTCCGGCAGACATCCCCCAAAGCGCTGGGACGAAGCAGAAGAATGCGATGGACAGGCTTGATGGTGGGCATGAAACCCCTTGCTCTGCCGGGTTGTGCCGATTCCGGGTGGCGATCTCGGGCGGTCGCGATCATACTGCCCGACCTGCCACCACACGTGAGATCCCCCAGATGAGCCTCCCTCCCCATCCCGGCGACACCCCGCACCCTGACGATGTGCCTGCGCTCGCCGATTCGGATGCCCCGGCTCCGAAGCCGCGGAAACCGGAACCCGGTTCCACCGATGGGCCTCTCACGCCCTCCGCTGACGAGAGTCAACCGGCCAAGTCGGGTTCAGGATCTCAGACTGGCGCTTCGACAAGCGGCTTTGACACCATGCTGGGGAAGAAGATCCTTGCCGCAGGCCTGATCACGGAAGATGAGCTTGACCAATGCCGCGTGGAAGCCGGAGAGGAAGCAAGCGATCGCACGCTTTCGGATCTTCTTGTTGAACGGCACTTGATGACCGATCGCCAACTCGAACGACTTCGCAAGGAATTCGAAGCGAGCAAGTCCAGCCAGAAAATCCCCGGCTATCGCATCATGAAGAAACTGGGCGCAGGAGCCATGGCCTCCGTCTTCCTCGCCGAACAGAAGCGTCTGCACCGACTCGTCGCGATCAAAGTGCTGCCCCGGCGATTTTCGGAAGACCAGAACTTCATCGACCGCTTCTACAAAGAAGGTCGTGCTGCAGCCAAACTCAACCATCCCAATATCGTGCAGGCTTATGACGTCAATCAGGCGGGCGACCATCACTACTTCGTCATGGAGTATGTGGAAGGTGAAACCGTCTACGATCGAATTCAGAAACGAAAGAGAATTCCCGAAGACGAAGCAATCACCATTCTCATTCAATCCGCCAAAGCCCTGCACCATGCACATGAGAAAGGCTTCGTCCATCGGGACATCAAGCCGAAGAATCTCATGCTGACAACATCCGATCAGGTCAAGGTGGCTGATCTGGGCCTTGCGAGAAACCTCGAGGATACGGAAGCGGCTGAACAGGAAAAGGGACGCGCTTATGGCACGCCCTTCTACATCAGTCCTGAGCAAATCCGGGGAGAACTGACGATCGGACCCGCAGCGGACATCTATGGACTCGGTGCCACGGCCTACCACATGGTGACGGGGCACGTTCCATTTTCCGGGAAGAACCCGAGTGATGTCATGCGACAGCACCTCAAGACGGAACTCAAACCTCCGGATCAGGCCAACCCTGCTTTGAGCTCTGGATTCTGTCAGGTCATTGAGATGATGCTCGCTAAGAACCGTGCGGATCGTTACGTCAGCGCTGCGGATCTGGTGACGGATCTTGAACTCGTGTCGCGCAACGAAGAACCTCGCTTTGCGAAACCGAAGTTCGACCTTGGACAACTTGCGGTATCCGTAAGCGGTCCTAATGAACCGACCGAACTGAGAGCAGCGCCCAAACGGTCAAGCGGAAATACATCCCCGGTCTTTGTTGCCAGCATCGTGCTGAACGTCCTCCTGCTCGCAACGATCGTCGTTGTTGCCTTGCTGAAGTAGAAACTGGCTGTCGTATCGGCCTCTGACCTCAGTCGCGCACTTCGACAACCATCTCCACCTCAACGGATGCCCCGAGTGGCAGAGAAACTGAACCGACTGCTGCGCGGGCATGCTTGCCCGCTTCACCAAGAAGATCCACAAGCAGCTTGCTCGCCCCATCTGCGACAGCCGGTTGACCCGTGAAATCGGGATCGGATGCCACAAAAACGCCGACCCGTACAACAGACACCACACGATCGAGATCACCACCCAAAGCGGTTCGTAGAGCTGCCAAGCCGTTCAGCACACATTGTCGTGCAGCACTGGCAGCCATTTCAGGTGAAGTGGCACTGGGAACGGGGCCTGAGGCCATCAGATGGCCTTCTTGAAGCGGAATCTGTCCGCTGATAAAGGCCCATGATCCGGTCAATCGGACTGGCACATACGCTGCAACAGGCTTTGGAGCCTCAGGAAGCGTCATATTCAGCGACTGGAGAGCCTGTTCAATCCGACTCATACAGGTACTTCCTTCAATAGTCCGGCCTACACCCCCTTGACTGGAAGTTCTTGGGAGATAGGCTGTGAGTGTCGGTTCTGCCGACGGACCGGACGACGCATCGTCCATGTATATACAGGTTCCCTCAGGGTACCACCCCGTTCTTATTCGCCGATTGGCACCTTATCTCGGCGTCCCGGTCGACAACCTCACATCGATGTCCGCGGAATGCGGACCGCTCACCCTTTGCTTGCTCAATGGGCTTGAACAGCCATGAGAGCGATGAGGGTGGGTTTGAGCGTGATGTTGGCAATTGCACCCGCTGGCTGAAACCCTGCAGGCAACTGCCGCGAATGTCCCTTGGGGCGCGGTCATCCGCACGCCCTTTGGCAAATCACGCCCTAGTGGGTTTATATCGCGGATTGCTCCATCTTTCCCCCATGTCATCCAGTGACTTCCTGCTTCAAAAGGGAGCCTGAGCCTGAGACTTCAGGTAGTCTGTACCGTCCTTTATTCCTTTCATACCGATGCACATTGCACCAGTTCAGGAGATTTCAACCCATGCGTTTTGAACCACGATTTAAACGAGGCTTCACGATTGTCGAACTGATGATCGTTGTGGCGATCATCGGCCTGCTGATGGCACTTCTGCTGCCAGCACTGTCATCTGCGATGCGGAATTCCCGCGCTGCCCATGACAAAGTTGTCCTCAAGGGTGTTGGAATGGCCACCACCAACTCTGCACAAGATTTCAAACAGCAGTTCATTCGGCCCGGTCTGGTTGCTCGCTGCCATTATGTCCGCCGCGGCGGAAACGTCGGCCTCATCAACAAGGGCTATGTCCCTGGACGTGGACTGACAGGCGATCTGTGGGACTCCACAGAAAACCTCTACTCCGTGTTGATCATGAAGGAATACCTCAATCCAGAGTCTGTTGTCAGCCCTGTAGACGAAAACCCGCTGGTCGGCACCAAAGGGCAGATCGTGGAAGATTCTGGTGTCGCGGTTGCCTACAACTATGGCGCATGGAATCCCGGCGATCCTTCGAATGATGTTGAATCCAGCCCTGTTGGATACTTCGACACCACCTTCTCTTGTCAGCTTGGCGATGAGTTCGCAGATCACGCGTCCTATGCCAATCAGACACTCGTCGGACGTCGTCACAAGAAGTGGCGTGCCGGATCGACCACCATCTCACCTCTGTTCAGCACCCGCGGTACCACCGACAGCGGCGATACCAACTCTTGGCCGGATGAAATGACGGACGGCGTCATGAATCTGTCCGCCGAAGGCGTGCTGCAGTCCTCAGTCATCGAACAATTGGGCCCCACCAATGCCTGGCAGGGACACACCTACACAAGCGATGGCAAAGTGGCAACTGCGGAGGACTTCTTCCGCTTCAAGCATCACGCTGGTGCTGCCGAGCAGACCGATTATGCCGGAACGCTTCCGGACAACATGTTCGACTGTGAATTCACCACGGAATGGGTCTTCAACGAGGAAACCGGCGGAACAGCCGGTCACGGCGCTGACGACAACTTCCTGTCATTTACAAACAACAACAATGCTGGCGCAAATGGCAGCTACTCCACAACGGACAAGTTCTGCCGCGCTGACGGCAGTGAAACCCCGCCGGAGGGTTGGACTCACTGGAATGACAACATCTTCCTGAGCCGATTGGTCACATTCGACTACATGGACGAGTGATTCCCGCTGCGTTATCTGCAGCACCGCCCCGAAAGGGGCGGTGCTGTCTTTGATCTCTTTTCTCACCTTCCGGATATTGCGGACACCACCATGACCAAGCACGTACGCGCGTTTTCACTCGTCGAGTTGCTGACAGTGATCACGATCATCGGCATCTTGATGGCGATCATTCTTCCTTCGCTCTCGGGCGCGCAACGAAGTGCCATGGAAGCCAAGGAGCAGAGTCAGGTACGCGATATCAACATGGGCTGGAAAGGTTGGTCCGCGACACATCGCAACGCTTATCCCACGCCGGGCCTCATCCGCAGGCAAATGAAAGACCTTGATGGCGATGGCAATGGTGACAGGTATGTCCCAGGGAGCGGCCGAGAAGATGCCCGTTGGAATGACCATGCCTCGATGCTCTCACTCTGCATCATGGAAAACGTACTGACGCCTGAGCAACTGCTTTCTCCTAATGAATACAGCGACATCGTTCTGATGGCGGAAAGTTATGACTACACCCAACTCGGACGGCCGGTCGGCTCTGATGGAGACGTCCTGAAGTGGGATCCTGAATTTTCAAACGATCTCACGGGTGAGACGACTGGATGGTGCAATAACTCGTACGCCATCATGCCACTTGCCGGGAAACGCCGCGCTGCACAATGGGATCGCACAGGCAGTTCATCACATGTGGTCGTGGGCACACGTGGACCCCTCGATGGTGACGCCACACTGCTGAACCCTTACGACGCAAATGGTGAGGACCAACCATATTCGAACACCACACATCTCATGGCACAGCCAGGTGCCTGGCGAGGTTTTTTGGTGTTTGCTGATGGGCATACATCGCTGGCTGAAGGGTTCTATCCAGAAGGCTCCGTCTGGAAAAAGACCGATCTCTCCACTGGAGAGGTCCTCCATCTCCCCGACAATGTCTTCTACGCCGACGATCGCGCCGCTCCGGGTTTCAACAGTAAT
>JAKVBW010000003.1 GCA_022446945.1 Phycisphaerales bacterium
ACCGTGTGGCCGCACATCTCTGCCTGGGAAAGCCCAGTGCAACTTGTCCGCCCAGCCAGCGTGATAGAAGAAGTGTTGGGCAGCTAGAGGAATATCGACATCCCTGGACTCCTTGATGGGCTTGCCCCCATCCATCGTCTCCAGAACTGCCATTTCGCGTGCACACTCTTGAAGTCGCCTGGCGATTCTGAAGAGGTACTTCGCACGCTCTGCGCCTTTGGTCCTCCCCCACTTGGGCGCTGCGGCGCGTGCCGCCGCCACCGCCGCATCGACATCCTCAGCCCCCCCTTTGGCAACTCTCGCCAGAATCTTCCCTGTCGCTGGATTTGTGGAATTGAATGTCTCCCCAGTGCAGGCAGATCGAAAATCTCCATCAATGAACAAGCCGTACTCGGACCTGATGTCTGGCCGTGTGCGCTCTGGTGCAGGGCTGTAATCCCAGCCTTTCGGGCTTGTTGAGATCTGTTCTGACATCTGTGTCATGTCACCGCCACATCATGCATCGCCGCGTAATGACCACGGCTCGTCCAAAGAAGTTGCCTGACCAGATCATCCAGAAGACTGGATGCGCCGATGCGGAACAGCCGTGGATCGAGCCAATCTTGACCCACCGTCTCCCGCACCATGACCAGAAGATGCAATGCCGCCTTTGCCTTGCGAATGCCCCCCGCTGGCTTGACCCCAATGCGCACACCCGTCGAACGGAAATGCTCACGTACAGATTCAAGAAGCAAAAGGACTGATGGCATCGTCGCAGCAGGAGACACCTTTCCTGTCGAGGTCTTCACAAACACCGCCCCATCCGAAATCTCACGGTCCCGAGTCGCTGCCTCGATGGCAAGATCAGCGCATCGACGAATATTGTCGGGCGTTTCCAACTCCCCGGTTTCCAGAATGATCTTTAAATGAGCATCCCCACAGACCTCCTGTACAGCGCGAATCTCCGCAGCCACTTCATCGAAACGGCCCGCGAGAAATGCCCCCCGGCTGATGACCATGTCAATCTCATCAGCACCTGCAGCAAGGGCCGCCTGTGTGTCCTGCAAACGGGTGTCAAGCGGAGCCTGCCCACTTGGGAAGCCTGTCGCGACAGATGCCACATGCACGCCACTTCCCACCAAAGCTTCGCGCACAACCGATACGAGTCTCGGATAGACGCAAACTGCCGCAACATGCGGGACGGGAGGATCGATCGGCACGGGACAAGGCGTGATCGCACGCCGGGCCAATGCCCTTGCCAATTCGGGTGAATCTGCGCCTTCCAGGGTCGTGAGATCAAGCATGGAAACTGCCAGCCGAAGTCCTGACCTCTTGGACTCCGCCTTGATCGACCGCTTCATGAAGGACGCCGCCCGTGTGGCCAGCATCACCGCATCGACTGGATGCCGCATCCCGAGAGGGTATCAGGGTCCGCCAAACCCTGATCCGCTGGACTCAATCGATCTTCCACGGCCGAACAGCACCTCGATCCGGCCCCCGTCAAGCAGCACAATGCCGGTGTCATTGCTCTTGGTGGAGAGACCATAGACGAGCATCACATTGCGATGGTGGTCAATGAGGTAGACCACATCGGCTGCTTCAGGGTGCATGGCGTCGGCCGGTCGACCCGTCAACATGGTGTAGCCGTCTCGACTCGCATGCATGTCCGCCGTTGCCATCCCCTCCAGCGTCATGCCCTGATAGACCCCCAACCAAGCAACACAGGCGAGAAGCCAGCAAATCACCGTCATCATCGCGCGTGGCGTGGTCATCGGATGCGTTTCGCCGTTTGAACATCCGCTGCCACAGACCGCCGGCCCATTGGCAACATTGACTTGGCCCGTTGTTCCCAGCCGACTGCAATCAACTCCTCGGTCTGCGTATCAAGCATCCAAAGAACGGCTTCCTCGCCTCGCCCCGTCCTTGCGGTCACCGCCATATAGGCGCTCCGATCATCGATCGTGGCTTCGACTTGAGATTCACCAACCTGCAGCCCCCAGACAATCGAAGCCATCACCAACAAGACGCCAGGCACCCAAGGGCCTGACCAGACATTGGCCTTTGTCCGGTTCAATCCTGATGTCCCCGCTTGGAAGGCATGAGGCTCACACCCAGCACAGCGACAACCATGAACATTGAGATTGCCATTCCCCAGAGCGGGCCAGGGCCACCTGAAGGACTGCTGGGTTGCTTCAGTAACTCGTCTGGACTCAATCGCTCGAGCAAAGTGTCAACGCCCTCGGCATGCGCAGTAGCAGCGAGAAAGAGAACCATCAGAGACATCAGCATGATCAAGCTTCGCATCCCGTCAGGATACCACGACCGGGAAAGGCTGCCTCATCGCTCACGAATCCCGCGTTGACTGCAAATCACCGCTGGTCTTCGCTCCAAGCGCTTCAAAAATCTGTTCGGTCGCATCGGAGCGATTGAGGGTGTAGAAGTGCAATCCGGCCACATGATGATCGAGCAGCTCATTGCACTGATCCACCGCCCACTGCACACCCACTTGCTGGAGTGACGCTGGATCATCCCGATAACGCAACAGACTTCGCTGGAGACGCGCAGGAAATGTCGTCCCTGCTGCCAAATCGGACATCCGTTCCATGGTCCGCAAGCTCGTGATCGGCATGACCCCCGCAACAATCGGCACCTCAATGCCAGCCAGATCACATCGATCACGCCAGTCGAAAAAGTGTGAGTTGTCGGTAAACAATTGAGTGGTGATCCAATCGGCGCCCACATCCACCTTTTCGCGGAGGTGGTCCATGTGCCTTAACTGGTTCGGTGTCTCTGGATGTCCCTCGGGAAAGCCCGCAACGCCAATGCCGAATCCACGATCATCCGGATGACTGCCGGAATCATTGAAGGTTTTGATGTGTCGCACCAGATCGATCGCATGTGCGAAGTCGCCCGTTACTGAGGAATCCTTCTGGGGCTCATCTCCACGAAGGGCCAGAAGATTGCTGATGCCATGCTCGGCATATCGCTGCAAAATCTCATCAATGTCTTTTGTCGAGTGTTGCACACACGTCAAATGTGGCACCGGATCAAGATCGCCACTGTCCTGCAAACTAACAACCAGATCGTGTGTGCGATCTCGGGTGGACCCTCCGGCGCCGTAGGTGACTGAGACGAATGACGGCGACAACTTGGAGAAGACCTTGAGGCGTTCCTTCAGCGCCGAAGCCGCCTCAGATGACGTCGGGGGGAAGAATTCAAAACTCACCGTCGGGCTGTTCTCAGCCATGATGTCCGAGATATGCATCCATCCATGGTACGAGCGTCCCCGTACCATGCGTGAATGGCGACTGGAGACATTCCGCGTCCAACGGTTCAGCGGCTCAGTCTCTATCTGCGAGCACTCGATCAAGCTGTTGCAGCATCTAAGTCGACCATCAGTTCATCAACGATCGCCAGCACTTTTGGACTCACCGATGCGCAGGTCCGTCGAGATCTCGCCTGCCTCGGCCAGACGGGGCGGCCAGGCGTGGGTTACCAGCCGAAATCGCTGGCCAGCAAGATTCGGGCAGCCCTGTCAATTGATCGCACGTGGAATCTCATCATCATTGGCGTCGGAAAGATTGGCTCTGCGCTCATGGGCTACCCACAGTTCGCAGGCGGAGGATTCAAGATCGTCGCTGCCTTGGATGCTGACCCTGCCCTCCATGGACAGACTGTCGCAGGCCTGAGGGTCAGACCCCTCGATGAACTGAATGAACTCGCAGCAGCCATGCGGATTGATGTGGCTATTCTTGCTGTTCCCGCAGACGCAGCCCAGGACGTTGCTGAGTCTGTTGTTGAAGCTGGGATTCATGGCATTCTTAACTTTGCCCCAGTCAGGCTGAAAGTCGATGTGCCTGTCGAACCGATCGATCTGTCACGATCACTTGAGCAACTTGCATTCAATGTGGCCAGTCGTGATGCGACTGATCCAGAAACAACTACCTAGGCGTAGTCAGTTGGATTCCGTCAAGCTGTCTCTTCAACCGGCTCGGCAAGCGCTGCAGAGTTCTCCTCTGCTGTGCCAAAGATCGCTGTCCCCACCCGGACGATGTTCGCTCCACATTCGATAGCAACTTCGTAATCATTGCTCATGCCCATGGAGAGCAGATCAAAGGAAGAGGGCGCAGTGCGACGAATATCCTCGAACAACTCCCACGCTCTCGAAAAAACGGGGCGGGCATCTTCTGGATTGTCGGCCTTCGGCGCCATGCACATCAATCCCCGGACACGCACACCCAGCATGGTGTGAATCTGATCGACAAGATGCTGTGCCGCCGCAGGCGCGACCCCATGCTTGGATCTTTCCCCAGAAACATTGACCTGAACCAGAACTTCAGCGGGCGACTCCTCATCAACATGCGCCCTCTGAATCTCTTCCGCCAGCCGGAGAGAATCAATGCTGTGCGTCAACCTTGCGGAAGCCAAGACTCTGCGCGCCTTGTTCCGTTGCAGATGGCCAATGAAATGCCAGCGAACCGCCTCGGGAAGAGTGTCATCCCCATGAAGATCTCGCTGGCGGGCCCTGTATTCCTCAATTTGACTCGCAAGTCGCACGAAATGCTGCATCCGACTTTCGCCAAAGTCGGCGTGTCCTGCGTGATGCAGTGTTCGCACCTGTGATGGAGAGGCATTCTTGGTCACTGCAACGAGATAGATACGCTCTGGAGCGCGACCGCTTCGCTCCGCCGCTGCAGCTATTCGGCTCTTTACTTCGTCATAGCGTCGTAAAACGTCGCCACAGCCGTCATTCATGCGGAGTGCCTCCCGACCGAGCATACGTTGCCGCTTGTCGGCGCACAAGGCCGACAAGCAAACCAATCAGCCTGCTCTTTCAGGAACGGCGGTTCGAGCGATTTGAACAGGCACACCATTCGATCCCAGGCGCTGGGCGACCCAATGGCGACTCGCCTCGACTTCTTCGCGAGTCAATCCCGCCCTCCGAAGCATGTCAAATGCGGTATCCAACTCAGCGATAATGCGCCTTGCATGTACCAGATTCGGCTCATCTCCGGCGCGTAGCCACTGGGACCAGGTCCCCCCGGCAGTGCCTTCCTCGGCGGCAAGTCGCCATGCTTGGCTCGTTTCACGGAGAACCGTCACAGCATCGACACCTTCGATCTCATTGTCCATCGCCCTGTTGTAGGACTCGATGGCGATCTTGGCCAAGGGTTCACTCAATCGGGCGCGTGAGACACGGATCAAGTCGCCGCCACCAGCAAGGTCATCTATCACATGGCCCGCACGCGCCATGCGACCCGCACCCGCAGGACGGTCCTGTCCATCCACCAACTCGATACCAAAATCTTCGGTAAGCGCCGCGGCCGTTGCACGTATCTGAGTGATCCCCACGAAATCGATATCGACGGCAACCTGCTGGGACTCGGCTGCAACCACTTCACCATCACTGGCGTCCTGACCCGACGCGGGGAGACTCTGCAAGCCGAGCCTGACGCCGTCGATTGCGCGGACTTGCAGGTCGGAGGCTGAGAAACCGCGGATCATGTCGGAGGTAACACTGTCAACACCCGTCGCCCCTTCAAAGCCATAGAAACTTGGATCACCCCCAGTGCCCAAGTAGCCGAGATCACCTTCTATGCGCAACTCGCCGCCAGCAACCACCGATGTCTGTGTCGAATAAACAGGCCCCGTCCCGTTTCGGAGCATCTGTGCAGTTCGGCGCCACACATTCACCTGATCAGCTTGCAGCGTCACATCGCCCATCGCTGTTACATCACCGATCGTAATCGTGCCGGCTGCGCTGAACATCAGATTGCCGAGCGAACTGACTCCCTGATTGTTTCCGATCAAGAGATCCCCACCAGTGGAAATGACAGAGAGATTCTCACCCCACACTGACATCGCTGGGAGTCCCTCACTGTATGCATCGCGATTGGATGAGCTGAGTCCGATCAACCCACTCGCCTGAATCTTGCTGACATCCGCTCCGATTTGCAGATTGGAAGCGGACAGCGAGATGGACGACAGTTCCTCATTGGACCCAAGATCGCCGCGAATCAAAAGTTTGTTTCCTGACTGGACATCAAGATGACCCGCACCATCTACCAATGCCCCCAGATCAATGGTGCTGCCTCCCTCAATGGTGAGCGTTTGTCCATCAAGCGAGATACCTGCAAGACCACCGTCCTGTGCAGACACAGAAACATTGACGCCCTCGAGCACAGCATCGCCGCTCAATTGAATGGCATCCGCGTGCACAAACAGATGATTCTGAATCGACTCCAAACGCACATCGCTCAATTCCAATTCCTGGGCAAAGATCTCGATCTGGCCAGCGCTCGCATCTTCGTGGAAGCGGACTGCATTCCCCGCCTGCACGTGCAATGCTGAACCGGCGACCAACGATTCTCCAACCAAGACATCTTCGCCCGCACGTAGGTCAATATTGTCGCTCTGCATCGCCATCTGGACATCGACAGAGCCAGTCTCAGAAGACACCCGGATGCTGCTCCCGGCGTCAAGCTGGTTGTCCACCGTGATATTGCCGTGATGTGTGCTCAAATCGATGTCCGTACTCGCCTGGATTGCCGCTGCAAGATCGATTCCAGAATGCGCGTCCATCGTGACGGTATCACCCGAGAGCGTTGCGCCATTCGTGATCGATCCGGCATCCGCCTGCAGAACAACGTCCCCGCCAGAGATCAACGCGGATGTCGTGATGTCACCTGTTGTTGACTGAAGGTTGACACTGTTCGTTCCGCTGATATCCGCATCAACCACAACCCCAGAAGCGCCATGCAACTGAATCGCGTCACCGCTCAGGAGTCCCCCGCTGAGGACTGTGCCGCTAGTGGATCCCAGCATGATCGTGGAGCCGGACAAAGATGCCGTGTTGGAAAGATCACCAGCCGCATTCAGTATGACATCCACGGTCCCGGTCAGATTCGCTGTGTTGTGAAGGCTCCCACTCAAAGATGACACATTGACGTTGCTGGCGTTCAACGAACCCTCATTGACGACAGACCCCCCGGTCCACTGCAGAGAGCCGCTGGTGCTGAACATGCTGTAGTTTGTCAGCACGCCATCCGCATGGATGTTGATGTTCTGACCATCAGTAAGCGATAGTTGGGTGCCGAATGCGCCAATCGTGACATCACTGCCAGCGTCGATGACAACATCATCGGCCGCACGCATGGTGGTCGGTTCAGCAACTCCCCCAAGGGATCCGGCCAAATGGACTGCCCCTGCGACATGCAGTGACTGGACGCCGTCAATATCGCCGCCAAAGTGCATGTCCAACCCGGATGTGACAGTGAGGTGACCCAGCAGATCATCGGAATCTCCGAGATCGCCGACGATGTGCACGAGACCGTCGCTCGACATCGCCAACTCGGACACGCCATCACCAACAGCGCCATGCAGAATCTCAAGCAGACCCTCGCCGACGAGCTCAATGTCCCCTTCCACAGAAAGAACACCGTCCATCGTCAATTCAGGAGCACTCAAAGTGCCGCCACCATCAACTGACAGAACAATCTGGTCGGCTCGGAATGTAGAAGCGCCTTGCAAGTCCAACAGATCTGACTCGATCCATAATTCATCAGCGGAATCGACCAGAAGCGTGCCTTCGACACTCGCGAGTGTCTGGCCCGCAGCTGCGCCAATTCGGCCAATGGAACCGGGAGTAACCAGTGCGTTGGACAGATCATCCGTGTCGATGGGCCCGATACCTGCCCCGGTCGCGTCGACACGTGTCGTCTTGTTGGAGAAAATGTTAAGCGACCCGATCTCGCCTTGATTGGCAGTCAGTTTGACTGGCGCGAACACAAGGAGGGAATCACCTTCAAATGTCACTGTTCCTGCATCACCGCCTAATGCACCACCTGTTGCGGTAATGAAAGCGGCATCATCGATTCCCACCGTGCCATTCGCCGAGGAAACAAGAATCTCGCCTGCATCAGCATCGATCACACCTGCATCGGCGACGAGAACGCTCCCGCCACCGACAATCGTGTTCGTCTCACTTCGTAGCGCAATGCGACCCTCAGAGCCTCGTGCGATCGCCATGCCGTCGTGAACGACCGCTTCGCCTGCAAGATCAATGGAACCTGCCTGAGTGGCGTCGCTCACATCGATGAACCCATCACCAGGAGCAGCCACACTTGTCCAAACCGCCCCTCCGATGGCTTGCATCGCAACATCGCCGGCAGGCGCGAAGACCTGGCCGCTGTGCTGAATCGCCAGCCCAAGAATGTCACCTGCAGCGAGCGACACCTGACCACCATGTGATGCGGTCAATGTGCCTGTATTGACCAAAGCCGCATCACCAGACAAAGACGCTGCACCGCCACCACCGCCTGGTTCAAATCCAGCACCCATCGTGCTGCCATCGATCGTGATAGACACACGGCTGCCGAGATCGTCAAGTGTGATCTGATTGCCTGCAGCAAGTACGAGCACACGGCCTGACATGGCGCCATGCTGTTCGACACGCGTTCCGATTAAGGACGCTGTGTCCGTCGCAGAAATGGTGCCTGAGTTGTGAACTTCCCCACTGGTGTTGAACGTCAGAGAATTGCCTGCAAGGAAATCCATCTGCAACTGATCCCCATTGGACCAAGTTGCTGCAGCAGCATGAAAGTCCGCTGCACTGATCACGGCATTCGCCCCGAACATGACACCCGCAGCATTGACAACGTAGACACTGCCCATGGATGCGTCAATGAATCCATCGATCTGGGTGGGAGAACCCATCCCAGGAATCCTGTTCATCACCACGTAACCATTGGCTCCGAGATACTTGAGCGTCTCATTTGCGCCGAGATCCAGACTAGTCCAGTCAATGATGTGCCGATTGGAGGGATCGACCGCCAGCCCGGGAAGGAAGACACTTGTAATCGTCTGACCGGCGGGGCCGACAGTGACGATGGTGCCCCAGCCTGGATTCGTGATGAATTGACCGCCTTCCGGTGTGGCCATTGTCATCGGTGTGATCGCACCGAGCGCCATGGCTACCACGCCCTTCAACAGGAACTCTCTCGCACTCTTACGGATCTTCTTCATGGACCCAAAGCCTCATCTGAAGGAATGCCCCAATCCCTCGACAGGGTCATTCCGATAACTATTGGTCGCAATCAAGCGATCCTGTTCACTCTACCCCACCCCAACCCTATTCAGAAGGACAAGCTCGCCTGAACATACAAGCGGTTGTGACCTGAGTCATACAGACCGCCCTGAAGTGATCTGAGAGCCCATCCCCAATCCAGCCTCACCGACATATTGCGCTTAAGAAGCAATTCAAGACCAATGCCTGCTGAAAGCATGGTCTGGTCAGACTCGAAAAAGAAAGCGTCATTCTGGGTCAGCCATGAGTAGTCGACGAATCCCAGAAGTGCGAGGTCCCAATCCGGCCGACCGTAGACATGCTGCGGTGCCGATCGGAAGGATTCTCCAAAGAGAACACCGGGCTCTGGCTGTATGTCAAAGATTCTCGGAACATGAAATCGATACTCGGCAGACAGGTTGACGGCATTGTCGCCCGCAGCGATCGAGACTGGATATCCCCGATTCGTGCCTGGGCCGCCCGCGACTGATTGGAACTGTGGCATCAAACGACTATTGAAGGCAAATTGCCCTGATGTTCCAATCAGAATTTCATGCGCAAGTGTGGATGACTCCGGCGTACTCGGGTCGTTCCAACTCGCGTAGTTCAGGAGTGGTTCTAGGAAGAACGACAGAGAGCCCGCCCAATTCAGTCGTGCCCATCGATCTGCAAGATCAGGCCGATTCATCGCAGCCCCAAATCGGGCCATCGTGAGCGCGTCATGTGAGACGGTGTTTCCCTCGAGCCCGATTGTGAGCTGAACGTTCGACCAATCACCTGCTCGTTCCGCTTGGAACATCCCATAGGGAATGACAAAAGACCCCTCCTCCTCAAGATTGAACAGGAGATTGTTTGTCACGCGCAGATGTTGCAGACGCACGCCACCGACAAGGTCGATGAACAAAGGCCCATCCTGATAAGCATTCCACCGGAGTTCGCCCGCGGTTGACCAGGATGACCCACTGAAGGCATCCGAAACTACCGTTACGCCGAATTGATCGGAGAAGTATTGACTCCATGATCCATTGATGCCCCAACGGAGGCGATCCTCCGAACCGAATGGTGCTTCATATCTGCCAAGCACTGTGTTGGAGTCTTCAAAGTTTGAAGTGATGTACTGCAGCGAAAGAATGTCGTCGTTGTCGGTCAACTGAGAATGGAAGAACCCGAAATGAGCCCGTTGATAGCCTTCAGCCTTTGTTCCGGTGTTTCCATATTGAAACCACCCCATCCATGGTTTGGTCTCGGAGACGATGAAGTCGACTGCCACGTCGCCAGTACTTGAACTGGCCGCAACGGATGCTTCAACATCCCGCCCAGGATGACGGCTGATGCGATAGAGGTATTCGTTGAGTTCCTTCTTCTCGAGCAAGTCACCTTCCGTGCCCTCGCCATTCGAAGCGACAAGCGGTGAGCCCGTGGCAATGTGTTCATGGACGGGGTGATTTTCACCCTCGACTTCATCGATTCTCTCGCCTCTGGCAATCGTTCGGATTTCCTCAACTCGCCCCACCGTCACAACCAACGTCAACTCCGTTCCAATCCTCAGATCCGCGCCCGCGTTCTCTCCACTTGAGGGGATCTGTTCTGACAACGGCTGAACGGCAACCCCCATGAGATTGCGATCAATCAACACCTTCGCAATCGCCGATCCGATCGCACGAATGGCGCCTGCGTCATACAGCATGGAACCTGCATCATTGAGTTCCGCCAGCGTGACAGTCTGACGCTCTCCATTACTTGAATCTGACCAACCGATTGGGGTCCGTCCAAGCTTGATCGGCAAGTGCGCCCAGGCAGAAACGCTCGGTAGATCCGTATGCGGTGCCGCGTAGACCACTTCAAACGGCCACACGGCATACCAGAGTTCGCCTTCGACCAATTGGCTCTCACCCTCGGCAGGAGGCATCTGGAACTCCGCTGCTGGGGGGCGAAGCAAGAGAACAAGGAATCGGCCCCCTGGCTCTTCACGAATCGATGCCCCAACGAGCTCGGTGCGCATTCCCAGACGCGTCAAGTGTCGATCCACTGCACGCCGAACAGCGCGGGTGGCACTTGGATTCCAGCCTCGCTCCGGAAATCTCCTCAAATCGGCCAGTGTGCTCCACTCGCCAGCTGCCCCACGCCCACCTTGAACGGCGCCATCGACTAGCCGGAGCTTGACGCGCGTGTCCCCTACAAGTGCGGATGGGTCGCCTGCGTGCTCGACGCCTGATGCCCAACGGACTTCCACACCGCCAATGATGGGAGGTGCGGCAAGTTCATCCATCTCCGTGGCGAAAGATTCATCTCCAGCCTGTGTTTGCAATACATGATCACGTTTCGGAAGACGTGTGGGGAATGGATGCGAAATCTCAGGATGCTTCTGTTCGTTCTTGGAAACAGCGGGCTCGTAGGCGATGGGACTGGAAACTGGTGGCTTGACCGGCGTCGCAACCTGCACAGGATGCTCCGCGACATCTGCCTTCTTTTCTTCCTCAAGATCCATGGCGGAGTGCCGAGTCTGAGATGGCGCCGCCCTTGTGACCACCTTGACATCATCAATAGAAGGACGTGGTGGTTGCGCCTGGAGTCCGAGATCCGCAACGAACTCAATCGCATCGCCCGCTTCGCGCATCCGGACGTGGGAACGTGTCGTACCCCCATATGCGGACTCAGCCAGCATCGACACGGCGTTGTCCACTGCCTTCTGAACCAAGTCCGTCGCCTTCGCTGTCCAAGTCAACGATCGCGCCAAACGCAGGCGCCCCACAGGAATGGTCCCGCCCCATGAAGGTGCGACAACACGTCCGATGGTTGTAATCGGCACCTGAATGCGGTCGAGAAAGGCATTGCCATCCGGTATCTCGGGTGATGCGTTCGACCAAGTCAGGGTGATATCCGCAAAGTGCCGACCTCCTGCATCAAGATCTTGGAGGTTGGCCAGGTCCCCGGGAATCGACGTATTGGGAATGCCGCCGGGTAGTGGCAAATCAACAAGAATCCAGAGGTCCTGTGACCCCGAAGCACCTCCTGCTGACTGGCGTAACCAGATGGATACCTCCCCACCCGCAAAGCCATCCTCCCGAAGCGCCTGCCCGATATCTCGCGCCATCGCTTCCAATCCGGAAGAATCAACAGCGAACGATTGTTTCGCGCCCAACGCATGAAGATCGGTTCGCATGGAGGGTTTGCCACTGATCGGGGCAGTCAGACCATGTGGACCTCGACTGAGCGACACTTGTGCTTCTTCAAGAAACTCCACTGGTGGCAGGACATCATGCTGTCGCGTCCAAGCCAGATGGACATTGTCAATGTGCCATAACGCATGTGGCGCACCCATCGCGGAACAGACCCATGACAGGACGAACGCCCAACCACAAGTTTGTTTCCATCGACCCTGTATCACCACGCGTCGCTCCTTAGATGGGCTAGGGGGCTTGCCCTGACAGAACATGCAGGCCCAATGGGGGCCGGATGGTAAGGGATCGACTTCAGTGCAAGGCGGAATCGACCCCTCTCACAAGGCCAAGATCTTGGAAAAACCGGCTTTTAACGATCTCTGAGCCTCTTTTTTGAGTTTGAAGCACAGGTTGACTGAATCGCGGCCCGAGTTGGGCCGACGTCGTGCTCGGGGAGCCCCCTCCTTTGGCCCCCTTGGAGCACACACGATGATCTTCACCACTACCGGCATTCTCCTTATTGGACTCTCCATGACACCTGCCGAGCAACCGGCAGCCCCACTTGTGGATCAGGCCCCATGGCCGCTGATGACCGAACTCCGGCCCGTTCAGCCCACATCACTGGCTGTCGGCGACCCGCTGGGGCATGAGATGCTCGCCTGTCAAACAACGTGGACTGCACGCGTCGCGTCTTCTGCAAGTTGGACACGCATGCCTGGTGAACCGACCGTGCGTGTGGTCTGGCACGATTGATCACACATGATGTCTCACTGCGATGAGATGGCCGCGTTGATCTAAAGGCCTCAGGGCCGGGCCCTTGGCAGCAAACTAACCCCCGACACGATCTCTGAGCGCCTGAAGTGCGCGGCGACCCCGTGTGGTTTCCGCCAACGCCACCGCTTGATTCACAAGACGCACGCCAGCAGCTGTCCCAAATCGTCGCGCCAAGATTGGCGCAAGCGCTTCGGCTCGAGCCACCGCACCACCTGGAGTCAGAGTCCTTGCAAGTGATTGCAGCACACTGTCACTTGTTCCCTCTCCGAGGGTGGGAGACAGTGCCGACCAGAACATGTCGCACTCAAAACTTGTAGGCCTTGTCAGGAAACTCCACGCTTCCTGCAATGCCTCACGATCTCCTAATCGAAAGAGCGAACCGAAAGCTGCTCTTGCTGATTGTGGGCCTGCCAAGCTCTGGTGTGCAGCAGCATTCCAAAGTGCGGCGCTGATCTGATCGCGTCCAAGCAGCGTGACTGCGTCGATTGCAATCGCAAACGCCTCATCAGACGGTGATTGTTCTGCTTGTTGCATCGCGGCGATGGCTTCTGCTTCCATGTCCACAACACCTGTAGCCAAGGGCATCTCGGGCTTGACCGTGCGGCGGACGGTCCCTTGCGGCGGTGGCGCAATCATCAATGGATCACCCAGTGTGTTGATGCGCCACACGGCTGCCATCGCTGGGCTTTGCGCCATCCACCACCTCGCTGCGATAAGAACCGGAACACCACCGGTCAACCGGCGGGCGTAAAGGTCTGGAGCCACGAATGCAGACAATTGCGGTTCTGCAGAAGAACCCACCACGGCGTAGGCCCCATGTTCGAGCCATCTGCCCCCCACAGAGTTGACGTCATCCGGTGAACGAAGCGACCAACTGTGGATCATGGACACGACCGCTGGCAGATCGAGAATCGGCACATCCCCTGGGTCTGCGTCCACGTCGCCTGACATCCGGAAAAAGTCTGCGTTGCCCTTGCTGTTGAACAGCACCAGATCGGATCGAAGTCCGCTCATGGTGGCACCACGCAATGAAGTCAGGGTTTCATCAGTCCTCAGATCAACGTTCCAACCTGCAGATTCAAGCACTTCTGCGGCAGATTGCAGTCCCCAACGCGCCCATGGCTGGCTGTTCGGATAGGTATCACATAGCCAGGCATCGAGCCTAGGAAGAAAGAGGCTGCAGTTCGCCATGTATGCAGCACGCTCGGCGGAGCCGAATATCCAACCGGTAAATGCCCAACGCGAACCATCGTCAAGCCGGCCAATGACATCCGTCAGCGCAACCTCATCACCACTTTTCCCTGGCCCCGCAATGGGCAAACGCGTCATGACGCGCGCTGCTGCGCCTCGACAAAAAGTCACTGCATCGATGCCATCTCCAAGTGCTCCCCAACTTCTCCCCGTTGAAGAAGCTGCCGCTTCCACAGCACGCCGCAGCGCCATCGTGCTGTCAAGATCAAGCACATCGTTCGGACGGCCTGCGTTCACATCAACCCATGCGATGTCTTGCCCGCGGCCCGCTGAAAGCAATAGCGCCGCCGCGGCTGCAGGATCAGTGGCATCAGACACAATCAGGCCTGCAGGAACTGGCAAACCCAGAGCCGCCGCTGACGCTGACGCAGTAGCGCCACGATGACCCCATGCATTCGCTGCGGCCTGTTCGATCGCCGCTTCTCTGGACCCACGATCTGCAGGCATCGCGCCAACAGATTCACGACGAAGAACACGCTCGGGGCGGAATCTGCGAACAAACATGGAATTCCGGACGTCGTCCTCAATCAACACCGGCCAATGCCCTTTGGTGCTCCACTTGGAGACCTCATCAATCAGGGTTGCCATATCCGGGACAAGCACCACCTGCCGCGTCACAGGGACTCTCGCCCGCAACTGCATCGCAGACTCCCCGAGTTTCAGATACCACGGCAATGGCCCCGATGGCTGCAAGGATGTCATCGAGGAAATGCACAAACTGGCCATCATCGCGATAGACATGAGGGCAGGATAGTGCGTAGGCGCAGTCGTCAATCCTCCATCCTGTAGAGTGCTGCGATGGTGCCAGAATGTCGAATCGTGTCCATTGGTGCGCTTGCCGCACACAACCTCTGGAATGAATCAAGCCCTGTCCGTGCGGGACACATGACCACGTCGTTGGTCGAAGCAGATGGCCTCCGCATGATTGTCGATCCATCTCTACCACCAGAATCACTGCTGCCACGACTTGCTGAAAGATCGTCTTGTTCTCCCAATGCCGTCTCTCATGTGTTTCTGACGAGTCTCATTCCGGAAACGATGCGTGGACTGGAGGCATTCCCTGAAGCGGACTGGCTTGCGTTTGAGACTGAACTTCTGGCAGCCCGATCAGCTGCTAACAGCGCCCTCGAGCATGAATCCCAACATCCCGAAGATGGCGGCGCTGAACACCTTCAACGACTGCTTGCAAAGCTCGACCGCATCCAGCCAGCCGAGGATGCGCTTGCCCGAGGCGTCGACCTTTTCCCCCTCCCGGGTGTGACAATTGGCACATGCGGCATCCTGCTGGCCCAACCTCGACGCACCTTGCTGATTGCTGGTGACGCCGTGCCAACAGCTGAGCATCTGGCCGAAGCACAGGTCTTGCCGAATTGCGTAGACCATGAACGCGCTCAAGAGTCGTTTAAAGAAGCCATCGAAATCGCCGATGTGATCATTCCTGGTCGCGACAATCTGCTCTTGAACAGTTGAGTGGCCAAGAGAACCCTATCATCGCATCTGACATGAACGAGCACGTTGCACTGTATGCGGGTTCCTTTGATCCACCGACGCTCGGTCATCTCGATGTCATCGCCCGTGCGAGACGTATCTTCGATCGGATCATCGTCGGTATCGGCGAGAACCCTGACAAGCGACACATGTTGTCCCCCCACGATCGAAAGGCACTCCTTCAGCAAATGGTGGAGGAACGCGTCGCTGCGGATCCCGATGGCGCACAGGTGGACGTCGAGACCTACAGTGGTTTAACAGTCGACTACGCCCAAGCGATCGGGGCTGCTGTCCTGCTTCGAGGCATTCGCAATGTCACCGACCTTGCCAGTGAATGCCAACTCGCCATCGCCAATCGCCAAGTTGCGGATATCGAAAGTGTTTTCATCATCACGGATGAACGATATGGGTTCACGTCTTCCAGTCTCATCCGGCAGATCGTCGAACTTGGTGGAGATGTTGACAAACTCCGGAACATCGTTCCGGAAGCGGTTCTTCAACACCTCAAGAAGTCGCGGCCATGAAGAGGGCCCTCTTGTGGATCATCATTGCGGGTCTTGCTGCTGGGCTCATCGGCGCTTGGATCGCCGCTCTCATCGGACTCGACCCTGTATCGAGCATCACCGGGTCTGCCATCGGAGGCGGCGCGGGGGGATGGATTGCCAAAAAACAATCGGATGCCCGTCTGGCCAAGGAGAATGACTCATGAAACCGTTCATACTCGCAATTTTCTCTGCTGTTATTGCAGCCATCCTCGCGGTCATCATCGCGAAGTTGCTTGGCGCTGAAGAAGGCGCCGCTGCCATCGGAGGCGGGGTCGGGGGCGGTGTCGCAGGTGCCGTTGCAGGCAGTTTTTCGAAGAAGAAGTCTTGACTGAAACCCAGCAGCTGTGGTCTCAGCAGACCAGCCCGCTCGCGCCCCAGACCGCCTTGAAGTTCTCGCCGAAAACGAAATTCTCCTCAGGGAACTCCAGGCCTGCCATGTTCTGATCGACATGGCTGAACATCAGATTGATCTTTCCGATCATCTGCCACACGTCGCCGCCCTCTCCGGGATCGTTCGTTCTTGCCTCAACGATTCCCCGTGTCACAGCGCCTGCCGAATCGATGCGATCCATGGTCGCTGTATAGCGAAGGGTCATTCCTGGAAGGATGTCCGCGCTGAAACCCGCCTTCGCAATCTTCGCCAAGATGACCTTCTCCTGAAAGTCATTGACTGCGCCCACCATGATCCCGGCAGTTTGTGCCATACCTTCGATCATCAGTGATGCCGGCATCAGCGGTACCGCTGGATCATCTCCCCGCGACGGAAGATGGTCATGAAGATGCTCCTCGGCAAGACTCGTGTTCTTGATGGCAACAAGCCGCTCGCCAGGATCATGCTCGACGATTCGATCAATCCACATCCAACGCATGGGAATACTCAGTGGGCAATCAGCCCGCAGCCTCAAGTTTGATTGACACGAAGTCAACCAGTGACTGAACAGTGATCAGATCTCCCACTTTGACAACCTCGCGGTCAGCGTCAAAAGCGGTGAAGTCAACATGAGGCATCCGCTCGCGCAGCATGTCCATGCCACCATCGGTGAACTTGCCGTCCTGTACCCAGTCGGCATTGTCCATCACATTCTCGGGGAAGAGTTCACCTTGGTCGATCTTGAATGGTTTGTCATCGGTCCCGAATGCTTTCTCGAGTCGAAAGACAATGTCAAGAAAATCGATCGACTCAGCACCGAGGTCGGCAGTCAAACTCGCCTCGGGTGTGATTTCATCATCATCACAGCCGAGCGCCTCCTCGAGCACTTCACCGACCTTGCCGAAAATGTCATCCTTGGTCATGAGCATGTCGTCTCCGACTCCTGAATAATGGCCGCTGACAGAAGTCGCGGCGACCGCATGGTAAACCGACCTGAGATGGCGGTCTCGCCATCACCAGGATCTCCCTCGACGATTCCATTGCCTCGGCACGACACGATCCCATCGACATCAGGCTCTGAAACGGTGATTTCAACGCGCAATGACTGCCCCGGCCGGACCATCGCCCCGTATTTCACGGCACGGACCTCTCCAGCCACCCATCTCTCTGCACTCCGCTGTTCCAGCAAGTGACGAGCCGCCTGAACCATTGTTTCAAGCATCAAGACACCTGGAAGGATCGGAAAGCCCGGAAAGTGGTCCGCCAGATACTCCTCGGCGGCACTGATCTGCTTTCGGGCGACAATCCGATCGTCGCTGATGTCCAACACGTTGTCGATGAGATGAAATCGCATGGCCAGATGTGCCGGGATGGTACCCGGACCAGGACGCAGCCGGTGGCGATCAGGCCCAGAAACCACTATCCTGCTCGGCTCGAATCGCGTACCGATGCGGCAACGCGGTTTCCGATCTCACGCCTCATTTCTCCATTACGGCAGGACATCACATGGCCAATACAGGCACCATCATTCAGGTCATCGGCTCCACATTCGACGCACAGTTCCCCGAAAGTTCGCTTCCCGACATTTACAACGCTGTGAAGTGTGATCTTGAAGTCGATGGACAGGCATTAACGCTGTTTGGTGAAGTCAGCAAGCACATGGGGGGCGGGCAAGTCCGCTGCGTCGCTTTGGGAAGCACCGATGGCCTTCGTCGCGGCCATCCCTGTGTGGATACTGGTTCAGCGCTCTCTGTGCCAGTGGGAGATGAAGTATTAGGACGCGTGTTCAATCTGCTTGGCGATCCGATCGACGAACGAGGACCCGTCAATACAGAAAGACGACGTCCCATCCATCAACCCCCGCCAAATCTTGATGACCTCAATCCGAAGACCGAAATTCTCGAAACGGGAATCAAGGTCGTTGACCTTCTCTGCCCCTTTGTCCGGGGTGGCAAAATCGGTCTCTTCGGCGGCGCAGGTGTTGGCAAGACGGTGATCATCCAAGAAATGATTGCACGTGTCGCCCGCGGTTTCGGCGGATACAGCGTCTTCTGTGGCGTTGGTGAACGCACACGTGAAGGGAATGACCTCTGGCGAGAAATGCAGGAGGCCGAATACACCGATGCTGATGGCAATACGGCGCATGTCATCGACAAGGTCGCAATGGTCTTCGGCCAGATGAATGAACCACCCGGTGCACGTCTTCGTGTGGCGCTCTCTGGGCTCGCGATGGCCGAGGATTTCCGCGACAACTCCGGTAAGGAAACACTGATCTTCGTTGACAACGTGTTCCGCTTCACACAAGCAGGCTCGGAAGTCTCCGCGCTCCTAGGACGCATGCCTTCCGCGGTGGGATACCAGCCGACACTCTCCACAGAGATGGGTGAACTTCAGGAACGCATCACCTCAACCTCACGCGGCGCGATTACATCGGTGCAGGCGATTTATGTGCCAGCCGACGACTTGACTGACCCAGCACCGGCCACGGCCTTCACCCACCTTGACGCCTTCGTCGTACTGGAGCGTGGTATCGCCGAAAAGGGAATCTACCCCGCCGTCGATCCACTTTCTTCATCCTCACGGATTCTCGATCCACAGGTTCTGGGTGAGCGGCACTACCGCGTCGCGCGAGATGTGCAACAGATCCTGCAGCGATACAAGGATCTGCAGGACATCATCGCCATTCTCGGTGTTGATGAGTTGGCAGAAGATGACAAACTGGCTGTGGCCCGAGCACGCCGCATGGAGCGTTTCCTCAGTCAGCCCTGTTATGTCGCTGAACAGTTCACCGGTTTCCCGGGCATCACAACACCGCTTGCCGACACGATCGATTCCTTCGAACGATTGGTTGCTGGTGAGGGCGATGATCTCCCGGAAAGCGCCTTCATGTATGTGGGCACACTCGACGATGCGAAAGAGAAGGCCGAAAAGATGGCCGCTGAAGCTGCAGGCTGAACGCGTTCGCCATTCCAACGCAACGACAACCACAGGTGAGGTCGCCAAAACGGCCTCACCTGTTTCGTTTTGAAGCGCACCATCGCGTGGCCCCCGCCACGTGTCTCAATAAGACGCTGATACGCCCTTCGCCCTAGAATCATCAGATTCTCGCCCATTATCAGGAGCCCCTCCATGACAACTGCCACGATTGAAAGTCTTGTCTCTGTGAATCCGGCCACCAACGAACCTGTCGGTGAGATCGCTGTCACATCGCTTGAGACGATTGAAGAAGTTCTGCATCGCGCTCGCGCGGCGAGCGGAACGTGGGCAGCCATGTCACTGGAGGACCGGCTCACGATTCTGAAAGGTGCGATCCCTGTTCTCGAGGCCCGAGCCGAGGAGATTGGACGACTCGTCACGGCTGAAATGGGCAAACCTCTTGCCGAAGGGATGGGCGAAGTCAAGTACGGGGTCGATCGACTTCCCAAGGAACTGGACGAGTTGCGGAGCGCACTCCAGCCTGAACATCTTCAAGACGCAAGAACGGAATCGATGCTTTATCACGATCCGTTCGGCGTGTGTGTGGCGATCACCCCTTGGAACTTCCCCTTCCTGATGCCCATGAAGATCATCGTGCCTGCTTTGGCTGCGGGCAACACAGTGGTCATGAAGCCGAGCGAACTTGTTCCACTTGTTGGTCAAGCTGTTGCAGATGCCTTCAACGAAGTGCTCCCCCCGGGCATTTTGCAGATCGTCCACGGCGACGATGCCCAGGGCAAAGCACTTGTCAGAGGTGATTGTGATTTGATCGCGTTTACGGGATCACGCGCAGCTGGCCAGGACATCCTTTCTGCAGCCGGACATGACCTCAAACGCGTCGTCCTGGAACTTGGCGGGAAAGATCCCATGATCGTTCTTGCAGATGCCGATCTTGAAGCTGCTTCCTCGTTCGCTGTTCAGAATTCCTTCCGCAATTGCGGTCAGGTTTGTGTCAGCACAGAACGCATCTATGTTTCTGAGGAGATCGCTGATGCCTTTGAAGCAGAAGTGATCTCCAGAACACAGGAACTCACTGTCGGAAACGGCGCAGAGGATGAGACGCAGATTGGACCCATGGTCAGCAACGATCAGAAGCAGATCGTCCTTGCCCAACTGGCACAAGCAAAAGAAGATGGCGCGCATGTGGCTTGCGGGGATACCCCGATGGAAGGCAACTACGTCCGACCAACTGTTCTGACAGGCCTGTCACACGACATGTCCATCATGCGAGATGAGACCTTTGGGCCTGTCGCGTGCATCATGCGTGTGGCTGATGGCAATGAAGCCGTCAAACTCGCTAACGACACCCCATACGGACTCGGCGCCGTCGTCTTTGGTGAAACCGAAGCGGACGCTGTCGCACGACAACTCACTGCCGGGATGATCGGTGTCAATCAAGGTTGTGGCGGCGCAGAGGGAACCCCCTGGGTTGGTGCCAAGCAGAGCGGATACGGCTACCACAGTGGTCCGGAAGGACACCGGCAGTTCGCACAGGTCCGCCTCGTGAGCAAACCGTGCTCGAACTGACCCCTGGAGGTCCAGTCGTCATCTTCGGCGGATCCTTTGATCCACCGACACATGCGCATGCACTGCTCCCGCGCCTTGCTGCGCAAGTGCTGGGCGCATCACGTCTGGTCTATGTCCCTGCAGCCATCAGTCCGCATAAATCCGCCACGCCGCCGGCTCCAGCGGATGACCGCATCGCCATGCTCAAACTCGCACTGACGGATTGTCCTCAGGCTGAAATCGATCTGCGTGAAATCGAACGCGGGGGAAACTCCTACTCGTTCGATACGTTGCGTGACTTCCGGGAGGAACTCCCTTCAGAGATCGCTCTTCGCCTGCTCATTGGTACCGATCAGGCCGTGGTGTTTCATCGATGGCACAGGTGGAGGGATATTCTCGAGATTGCCCAACCGGCCGTCCTCATTCGTGATGGCGACGATCCGGAAGCAACACTGTCGTCGATAGCGGACGCGCAAGGCGCGGATCTTGCTGAAACATGGCGAAACTGGTTACTCGATCTACCCTTGATGTCCGAAGCAAGCACAACCGCTCGAGAAGCGGTTGCTTGTGGACGGGAGCCCCTTGACGACGTCCCAAATCAGATTGCGCAGTACATCAAGGACCATGGCTTGTATCGTTCAACCGGAGCCCCGTCCCATGTCGACTGACAACATTTCAAAAGTTGCTTTCGTCAGTCTCGGCTGTCCGAAGAACCTCGTCGACTCGGAAGCGATGCTCGCTGATCTATCCGATGCCGGCTACACACTCGTTGCGGATCATGACGAGGCGGACGCGGTTGTCGTCAACACGTGCGGATTCCTAGAAGCCTCAAAGGAAGAATCGCTCGAAACGATTCATGAAGCAATCGATCGAAAAAAAGCCGGCCGCATCAAGCGGGTTGTTGTAGCCGGTTGTCTGGTTCAAAGACACAGGGCAAAGATGCTGGAATGGGCGCCTGGCATTGATGCGATGATCGGCGTGTTCGACCGCGATCGCATACGCGCAGCAGTGTCCGGAGGCGTTGAAAAGGAAACGGAACGACCGTCGTGGATTGCAGCCAACGCGTTACAAGCGGCTCGATCGCGAGGACGAGATACGACATCGCTGACCGTCCACGGCGCAGATGGAAAGGGAATCGGGTACTTCGAAGACGATGGTGAACGCCTTCGTCTGACGCCGCGGCACTGGACCTATCTTCGTATCAGCGAAGGGTGCAATCAGAATTGCGCTTTCTGCACCATCCCATCGATCAGAGGGAAGATGCGTAGCAAGCCCCTTGATCGAATTGTCAATGAGGCGGATTCATTGATGGCCTCAGGCGCCTATGAACTGAATCTCATCGGACAGGACACGACGAGTTGGGGCAGAGATATTGGAGATGCTGGTGGGCTTGTCGGCCTGTTGACAGCATTGAACGACGTCGCTGCTGCACACGGGGGAGGTTGGATTCGACTGATGTACGCCTATCCCACCAACTTCACGGACGAGATGATCGATGCGATTGCTTCGTTGCAACACCTGGTCAAGTACATCGACATGCCACTTCAGCACGCGACGGATCACATGCTTGACGCGATGCGGCGCAATGTGACGGCGGATGAGCAATTGGCGCTCGTACATCGTCTGAGGGAACGTATTCCGGGTCTGGCCATGCGCACAACGCTGATCACCGGGTTTCCTGGAGAGTCTGATGAAGATCATCAGGCGCTGCTCGATTTTGTCGATGACACGCAGTTTGATGCGCTCGGCGTTTTCCAATACAGCCCGGAACCCGGCACTGTCGCTGGCACCATGGATAGCGATTCCGCTCTGCATGTACCCGATGAGATCAAAGCGGAGCGAGAAGCGGAGATCATGCTGCTCCAACAACGCATCGCATTCGAGAATGCCGCATACGTTGCAGAACAAGACAGTGTGTTTGATGTTCTGATGGACGCACCGGACTCGGATGGCGTGCAACCTGGCAGGTGTTACCACCAGGCACCTGAAGTCGATGCCCGCACGCTTGTGCAGACGGATGACATCTTGGCCGCAGGATCCCTGATCCGATGCAGAGTGACATCCAGCCAGGGCTACGATCTGATCGCCAGGCCTGAAGACGCACTGGACCGACGCATCTCACTTCCGATATCTGGAAGCTGAGAGTAGGCCTGTGCGGGTTGTGCGGGCAACGGGACAGGATGTCCGCTCACGCCGAAGTCCCCGCTGAACCACCCCCTCCAGCCAGTCGATCTTCCTTTCGGACTCGCAGGAGGGTTTTGATTGATGCTGGCACGCACGCAGACGGCTTTTTTTCTCGCAACGGCAATGGCAACACCTGCCGCAGCAAGTTGGTTCTACACCACTGATGAGGTAGGCATAGCAGCCGAAATCGTGGGCGATGGTCTCCTGCCAACTGAAAGTTTCGGCACCAATCGCACCGTCCGTATCTGGGCAGTCATGCCTTCTGGATGGCGGCTCGACGCGGTCGCAGGCAACAACGAACAGTCGCTGCATTTTTCAACCGATGCCAGCTTCTATCAGGATGTACTCGGAGGCGCGACGAGCATGTTCATTGCACAGGCTCTGTTCGATCTTGTTCCCGAAGTGCAGTGGGACAGCTTCTTGACGATCGGCGCAACCGACAATTCTGGCGGAGGTGCGCCTGGTGGCAACAACAACCTGAGCCACATTGGCATCGATTTTGAACCATTCGAACTCGGAAACGCCGTCAATTCCTCTAATGGGAGTTGCTTCATCCTTCCGACCGATCAACAGGGCGAAACGACGACATTCACCGACGCATGCGGGCGAGAAGGAACGGGCGTCCTGATCGCCCAATTCACGCTTCTGGGAGCGGAAGCCTCCATCAACGGATCCGTACTTCTGCAAGGACGTGATGCTGACAGCAATACCTGGCAAAGTCGCATTGCCGACTTCACTGTCGGCCCTGAGGGCTTGAGCAACGCCACACCACCCGTTGCATGCGCAGGCGACATCAACTCGGATGAGGTCATCGATGTCTTTGATTTGCTTGAACTTCTTGATCGGTTCTCCTCAGGCGCGTGCGCAGACATCACCGGTGATTTGCAGATCAACGCCGAGGACTTCCTGCATCTGCTCGAACACTGGGGGGCCTGTTCAGGACCCTGACCCGACTATGCTGCGGGACACATGCCCGCGATCCCGATTCTCGACGGACACAACGACACGCTGACACGCGTGTTTGTGGATGATGGTGGCGGGATCGAAGCATTCCTCGGCGACTCGAAGGTTGGACATCTCGATTTAACGCGCGCCCGCAGAGGTGGACTTGCGGCAGGGTTCTTCGCACTGTTCATCCGATCCAAAGACTCAACACCGGATTCCGAAACTGATCGCGATCCGTCTGGGGGATGGACATCAACACCCCCCGCCATCGCGCATGACTGGGCCGCAGCCGAAACGACTCGCCTGCTCGATTGTCTGGACGACTTACTTGACGCTGCGCCCGAGGATCTGCTGCTCTGCCGCAATCTTGATGATGTTCAGACGGCGATCACTGGCAAACCGATGGGAATCATTCTGCACCTCGAAGGCTGTGAAATGATTTCTCCAGATCTCCGCGAACTGGACATGCTCATTTCGCGTGGCGTCCGCAGTCTCGGCCCAGTCTGGTCACGGCCCAACTGTTTCGGGACCGGGATTCGATTCGGATGGCCGAGTTCCAACGACATCGGCCCCGGTCTCACGGAGGCAGGCAAATCCCTTGTTCACGCCTGCAATGAGCGCCATGTGTTGATTGATCTGTCACATCTCAACTATCGCGGCTTCCTCGATGTCGCGGAGATCAGCACAGCCCCGCTGGTCGCAACACACTGCGGATGTCATGCCTTGGCTGAAAGTGCACGCAATCTGACCGACGCCCAGTTGCGCATCATTGCGGATTCCGGCGGTCTGGTCGGGTGCAATTTCTTCACGGGAGATCTACGCGGTGACGGCAAATTCGACAGCGACATGCCGCTCACGCGGATGGTGGAACACATCGATCATCTGGTCGCGACAATGGGCATCGAACATGTCGCACTTGGAAGCGACTTCGATGGCGCCGACATGTGCGAGGAAATGCGTGACGTGTCCTGCTTGCCGAACCTGCTGACTATGCTCGAAGAACGAGGCTGGACCGGCGAATCACTCCAGCAACTCTGCCATGGGAACTGGATCAGAGTGCTCGACGCGACTTGGAGCTGATCGAGCCACAAAGCCGCCATATCACGCTTCCATTCGCATCCAAGCCTACAATCCACCGTTCTTCACCCATGCCCATTCGCAACTTCTCCATCATCGCGCACATCGACCACGGGAAAAGCACGCTGGCTGACCGGCTTCTGCAGGCAACCCGGGCAGTAACCGAACGTGAAGCCAGAGAACAACTGCTCGATTCGATGGATCTGGAGCGCGAACGTGGGATTACGATCAAAGCCTCGGCTGTCACTGTTCATCACCATTACGAAGGCCAGGACTACCAACTCAACTTCATCGATACGCCAGGCCATGTCGACTTCACATATGAAGTCTCGCGGGCATTGACTGCGTGCGAAGGCGCCGTCCTGGTCGTCGACAGTACACAGGGCGTGGAGGCCCAGACGGTCGCCAATGCGTACCTCGCGATTGCCAGTGATCTTGAGATGATTCCGGTTGTAAACAAGATCGATCTTCCTGCATCCGATCCTGATCGTGTCGCCATGGAGATCGAGTCAGTTCTCGGGCTTCCAGCTGAAGACTGCATCAACTGCTCGGCCAAAACCGGGGAAGGGATTAAAGAACTTCTCGATCGCATTTGCCGCGATCTCCCCGACCCAAAGCCGCCAGAGTTTGAGCAGACCCGTGCGCTCATCTTCGACAGTCACTACGACGAGTATCGGGGGGTCATCGTTTATGTCCGAGTGTTTGACGGAGAGCTCAATGTTGGCGACCGCATCCGGATGATGGGAACGGGAACAACCTGGACCATCACTGAACTCGGCGTCAACACCCCCCAGCCGGTAAAGGTCAAGAAGATCGGCACCAGTGAAGTCGGTTGGCTTGTCGCTTCAATCAAGACATTGGAAGATGTGCGTGTCGGCGACACCATCACACTCGACAAGCACCCTGCAGAGACTCCCCTGCCTGGTTATGAAGAACCCAAGCAGATGGTCTTCTGCGATTTCTATCCGGCAACCACTGAAGATGGTGGCAAGAAGAGCGACTTTGAAGCTCTCCGGGAAGCAATTGAAAAACTCCGACTAAACGACGCCTCATTCACCTTTGAGGTGCAGCACTCAGAAGCGCTCGGCTTCGGATTTCGCTGTGGATTTCTCGGTCTTCTGCACATGGAAATTGTGCAAGAACGACTTGAGCGAGAAGGCGGTGTCGAAGTTGTCCAAACCGCCCCCACGGTCACCTATCGGGTCCTGAAAACCGATGGGGAAGTCATCGAGATCCACAACCCGGCAGACTTACCTGAAGCAGTACATATCGATGAAATTCGCGAGCCCATCGTGAAGATCGAGATTATCTGCCCTGATTCGAACATCGGTGATCTGATGAGCCTGTGTGATGGCCGGCGCGGCGTCTTCCAATCCCAACAATTCATCTCGCAAGGCCGGCAAATGCTGGTGTACGAAATTCCACTCGCAGAAATCATCTACGACTTCTACGACAAGTTGAAATCGATCACACGCGGCTACGGCACCATGGACTATGAGATCGTCCAGTACAAGACTGATCGACTCGCAAAGGTCAGTATTCTGATCAACGGCGCGCCAGTGGAAGCGCTGAGCCTGATCTGTCATCGGGACAATGCGGAGAAGAGAAGCCGGACGATGCTCCTCAAACTACGCAAACAGATTGACAGACATCAATTTGAAATTGCCCTCCAGGCTGCGATCGGCGGCAAGGTGATCGCACGAGAAACTGTGAAGGCGCTTCGCAAGAACGTCACCGCAAAGTGCTATGGCGGCGATGTGACGCGCAAGCGAAAGCTGCTCGAAAAGCAGAAGGCGGGCAAGAAGCGAATGAAATCGGTGGGGTCCGTCCAGATACCCCAAGAGGCATTTCTGACCATCCTGGACCAATCCGAATGAGCGCACGCGCTGGAGACATGATGAAGCAACACACTGTTCACACAACATTACTGGCCCTAATTGCGGGATCACTGCTCTTGGTTGCAGTGGGCAACTTCGCGACACATGCAGAAGCCGATGACGCCAGCACGCTCCCGACACTCGGGCCTGCCTCAAGTCTGACTCTTGAGAATGAAGAAGCTGAATCCGTAGCGCTCCGCGTCGATGAGAAGCGCATCTCCTGGGGCGACAAACCACAGCAACGGATCCACAGCATCGCATACGTCCACACCGGCAAGGCGCTATCCGCTCTTCTGCAGGGCAGTTCCTATCGCGAAGAAGTCGAAGCACTCAATGATGAACTCACAGAAGCGCAGCAGGCGATTGCTGAGGCATTTGAAGAAATGCAGGAGAAGATGCAGGGCGTCACTCCCGACGATCCGGAATATGAGCGGATCGGACAGGAAGGACAACAACTTCTGCAACAGCGAGATCGTTTCGTCCAGCAAGCGAATACTGCTCGCGCGATGCTAGGCGCCGAGCAGGTCGAACGTGCCTATCGCGAGCTCGTGGACGCAGTGAATGTCGTCGCCGACCGGCTTGACATTGACATTGTGAATCGCTTCATTCCTACAGACGACGCGTTTGAAACACAACCGAGCCCGCAGGCATTCCAGAATGCGATGATGCAGATTCGTCTGAGAAGCCTGCTGCGATACCCGGAGGATGTTGACATCACTGAAGAGGTGATGGAGGAACTGGGTATCGAGTGATGCACTGTCACGAGAAGATGACATGAATATTGCACGCCTATCTGCAAGACCACACACGCATCGGAGGCTGAGTTGGCCTCTGACGGTTCTTCTCGCAAGCTTCGTTGTCACGCTCGTCGGCTGCGAGAACACACGCATCGTCGGCCCTTCTGAAGAAAGCTGGTACAGCCGTTCGCTACCCCCAGCCAAAGAGTCGCTGCACAAAATCGCCGAAGAGCAGCAGTGATGTGCTGATCCTCAAAAGAACACTTTCAGCTTTCAAGCTTCCGATCGAACAGCGTCTTCAAAGACGGAAGCGACAGCCTTCTTGACTACATCCATCGAAGGAGACTGCTCGCCGAGTTCTTGGCGAAGACTCGTGACCCCGCGGCCGTGCAGTCCACAAGGCACGATCAAATCGAAGTGCGAGAGATCCGGATCGACGTTGAGCGCAAGCCCATGCATCGACACCCATCGCGAAACGCGCACCCCCATCGCGCAGATCTTTCGATCATGATCGTTGGGTCCGTCAACCCAGACGCCGGTGGCTTCGCAATCGCGATGACCTTCAATACCGAATTGCTTGAGGACTTCAAGAACAAGGTCCTCCAGCCATCGCATGTAGCCATGAAGTCGCAGTGAGAGTTCATTCAGATCGAGGATTGGATAAACGACCAACTGACCTGGCCCGTGATAAGTGATGTCACCGCCTCGATCGGTCTCATGAACCTCAATGCCTGCGCGCTCAAGCATGTCGGGGGTGGCGATGAGATGATTCCCCGACTCGGCCCGGCGTGAGATCGTGATGACCGGCGGGACATGTTCCACCATCAATAGAAAGCCGGGATGCGAGGGGCCCCCTTCTCGGGCCGTAATGACCTCCTGCTGCAACTGCCGCTGCAACGTCAAAGCCTGCCCATAGGCCATCTGGCCAAGATCGCGGACCTCGAGTTGTGCGGGAATGGAAGCCATGGATGCGCCCGATGATACGATGCGCCCATGACGGCACTGGCTGACCGCATCCATCCTTCTGCATCCATCGAGGGTGACGTGACTCTTGAAGAGGGTGTCATCATCGGCCCCCATTGCATCATTGATGGCACCATCGGCCCAGTCCGCATCGGGGAGGGCTGTCGCCTCATCGGCAACTGCTACGTCACCGGCCCCACGACCCTGGGGCGTGAGAACACACTGTGGCCAGGATCCGCAATCGGCGGCCCCCCCCAAGATGTCAACTTCGACCCCATGACCGCAGGGTCGGGGCTGATCATCGGCGATCGCAACATTTTCCGCGAAGGCGCCTCAGTGCACCGCGGAAAGACCGAAATGCCGACACGGATCGGTGATGACAACTACTTCATGGCGAACGCGCATGCCGGTCATGACTGCGTGCTTGGCAATCAGATTCAACTTGCCAATAGCGCGCTCCTAGCAGGGCATGTCACGGTGGGCGATCGAGTCATTTTCGGGGGCAATGCTGCCGCACATCAGTTTGTCCGAATTGGAGCCGGCGCAATGATTCGTGGGCTCTCGGGCGCATCCCTAGATGTCCCCCCTTGGTGCATCCACTACGAGATTGGACGCATCGCCGGTCTCAACCTTATCGGCATGCGGCGATGTGGCATGTCCGATGATGAATTCAGCCGCAGAAGAGAAGTCTTCCGCATCATGTACCGGCAAGGGTTGTCGATGCCAAGTGTGGTCAAGCAACTTCGCGAAGAAGGTGATGCTGTTGCCGTCGAGTACGCGGACTTCATCGAATCATCTGAACGAGGTGTTGCCTGCGGACGATCACGACGGTGATCGAACTGCACATTCTTGCCAGTGGGTCTCGGGGCAATGCCGCACTGCTGGTCTTGCCCGGATCCGATCGGCTCCTCATGATTGATGCGGGACTTTCGCCACGCCGCACGCGTCAGGCAATCGAGGCGCTCGGCAAAAGTCACTTTGAGCTGACGGACATTCTGCTGACACACGGCGACGGCGACCACCTCCATGCAGGCTGGGGACGCGCCGCACCAAGCTGGTCCTTTACGCTGCATGTACATCAAGGACATCTCTCGCGCGTGCATCGCGCTGGACTGCCGTCCGAACGCATCCGCGCATTCGACAATCGCATTGATATTGGCCCTACTGTCCGTATCAGAACTGCCATGGCCGCGCATGACACACATGGCACCACCGCCTTCGCCATCGAACATCAGGGTGCGAGATTGGGATGGGCGACGGATCTGGGCCGGTTTGATGGAGATGTCTGCGACATGTTCCAACAAGAAGCTTTGGATGCATTTGCGATCGAATCGAACTACGACCCCTTATTGCAGGCCAACAGTGGCCGACCGGCCTTCCTGATTGATCGCATCACAAGTGGCGCTGGGCATCTCTCCAATGAAGATGCGATTGCTGCCGTCCTGTCACTCGCTCGGTGTGATGCGCTTCAACACATCGTTCTGCTGCATCGATCTGAACAGTGCAACTGCCCTGATCGCATGCGTCACCTTTGGCGATCGCGCGCACCTCATCTTGAGGATCGTGTGACGATTGCATCCCAAGCCACACGCTGCGAGCCGATCTGCATCACCCCTGAGTCGTGTCCCATCTGACGGGGGGAAGTGGATGGCCCATGGTCGCCTGATCGGATGGTGGCCATGTCTCTGGAAGGGGAGGAAGTTCAAGTCTTTGGCTGTCGACCAGTCGAGGTGCCAGAAGTGGCACGGCTGTTTCTGGCCCCTCGTCAGACACCGATCGGACACGGTCTTCGGTTACCCGTCCGGCTGGATCGAAAGAACGCCACACCTGCAATCCATCCAACAGTGGGATCGCCCGACATCCCGCAATCCCCTGCGCAAGCATTGGCTCATCCCGTCCCTGCCACCATGCCACAGGTGTGCCGGGAAGCGCAAGCGTTCCCGGGGGCATCATGGCAACGACCCCATCATCAGATGCTGATGCAGGAACTGGCCGCACCTCAGGCATGTTCATCAGGCCAGGCCCCTCCCACATGATCGTCCATGTCAAATCACGTCGCGCTTGCACAATGGCGTCTGCAGCCGCGGCATCCGCCTGCGCAATCATTTCGGGCGGCTCGTCAAAAGCATCTTCAACATCAGCACGGCGTGCCGACAGAAGTGCCCCAGCCTGATCCAAAGCCAGTGCACGCTCTTCCACCGGAAGATCAGGAATGTGAGGAAGTGATCTTGCGAGGGCTTCAAATGTGATGAGTGCCGGCATCACCTGCTGCCAGGGCCCTTTGGGCTGGCCATCCAAAGCACGCGCGGCCCGAGCCAGATCCATCCAATGCGCCAAGAGCGATGTCCACGACAGCCAATTCGAATCTAGGGGTGGGCACATGTCTGCAGTGTCCCCGATTGAGCCAACGATCGCAGAACAACCTGACTGCGTCCGAGAATGTGATGACTGCAATGCCTTCCAACAACTGGGTTTGCTGAACCTGATGGGCCCTGAAAGCCGATGAATGTCTGGTCATGGCACTATCAGCAACCGCTCGTACACGCGGCCGTGGAGCTTCCCCGGCCACATCATCCGCCCCTGCACTCCGCTGGGCGGGTTGGATCATTGCGTCAGGCTTCTGGTGCTTTCTGATCTTGGCCCTGATCTCATTCTCGCCAGATGATCCGCCTTCTCACACAGTCTCTGCTTGGAATGGGCCAGTCGACAACCTCGGGGGACAACTGGGTGCCTGGCTTGCCTATGGGTCCTTCCACCTCGTCGGATGGGGCATTTGGGTGCTTGCAGCGGGCACCGGAACCTGGTTCATCCTGAAGTTGATCGGCAAGCAGCCTGGGCACGCCCCCCTTCGCGCAGTGGGACTCGTTCTGGCCGCGATCGGTTTGTCCTCATTGCACGCCGCAGTACTGCCCACGATGGGTGGACTGGCCGGCGCGCCTGGTGGACTGATTGGGCACACCCTTGTCGGTGCGGTCACACCGCAGATCGGCGGTCTGGGGACAGCGTTGTTGACGCTTGTCCTGTTGCTGGTCGGACTCGTCATCGCAGCAGATGAAGTGATGCTTGCCCTCCCAGGTTGGGCCTTAGAGCGCGTCCGATCCATTCCTCTCCGCGCGCCGCGACCACGATTTGGTTGGGTTCGCGCGCTGGGCATCCGTCCAGATGGCGGGACGGCCACGATGGATGAAGAGGAAGACACTGAGACGTGGGAAGACGATGTCGAGGACGCTTGGGAGGAGGATGAAGAACCCGAGGCCGAGGATGAATATGAAGATGAGTATGAAGATGAATATGAAGATGAATACGAAGAGGATGAAGAGGAATACGAGGACGATGAGGAAGAGGAAGACATCCCTGAACCTGCGCCCAAACGGCTGACAAAAGCGCAGCGGCGCGCAAAGATTGAAAAACTGAGAATCAAGATCTTCGGCGGCGCCAAAGACGTCGCAACCGATGACGACATCCAGCGAGAAGACTTCGAAGGCTACGAATTCCCCTCCGTCGAATTGCTTGCCGAGCCAGAAGGTGATTACTCGGAGAAGGCAGAAGCGATGGTCCGCCGTCAAGCGGAACTGCTGGAGGAGGCCTTGACAACATTCCGCATCAATGCGGAAGTCTCCGGAATCGAATCAGGCCCCACAGTCACGCTCTACTCGGTGCAACTTGCGCCAGGAACACGCGTCGCCACCCTTACGAAGATTTCTAGCGATCTGGCGCGGAGTCTCGGCGCTCAGAACATCCGGATCGTTCCCAACATGGCGGGGCGCACCACGGTCGGCATCGAAGTACCAAACTCCAGCCGTGAAAAGGTACGCCTTCGCGAGTTGATCAGCAGCGGTGCCGCGGAAGGCATGACGCTGCCGATGTTCCTCGGCAAGGATGCAAGTGGAGAGCCACTTGTGGAAGACCTTGTCAAGATGCCGCACATGCTCATCTCAGGAACGACCGGTTCCGGCAAGAGCGTCTGCATCAACACGATCATCATGTCTTGGCTGTTCTTGAAGCGACCGGACGAGCTCAAACTCATTTTGGTCGATCCCAAGATGGTCGAGCTTGGCATGTTCGGAGACATTCCTCATCTGGCCTGTCCTGTCGTCACCGAAATGAACCGTGCCGCCGCGATACTCGAATGGGCAGTTCGCAAGATGGAAGAACGCTATGAACTTCTGAGAGAAGCAGGCGTGCGAGACATCAGTTCGTTCAATGCGCTAACGGATGAAGAAAAGCATGACCGATTCCAGCCCGAGAACGATCTGGAAGAAGCCAAGATTCCCAAATCGATGCCATATGTGGTCTTCGTCATCGATGAACTTGCCGATCTGATGATGACGAACAAGGAAGTCGAGCAGGCCATTGTGCGTATCGCGCAGAAAGCACGCGCCGTCGGCATCCACCTGATTCTGGCAACACAACGACCCAGCGCCAACGTCGTCACCGGTCTGATCAAGTCGAACATGCCCTGCAGAATGAGCTTCAAGGTCGCCAGTGGCATGGACAGCAGGATCGTTCTCGACACCAAGGGTGCGGAACTTCTGCTTGGACAAGGGGACATGATGCTGGTCACGCCGCGGCAGCCAGATGTCCGCCGAGCCCAGGCCACGCTCGTGGATGATGGCGAAAGCCGAAAGGTTGTCCGGTTCCTCAAGGAAGTCGCCGCACCGAATTTCGAACGATCGCTCATTCAGCTCCGACCTGGCAGCGATGGTGAAGTGGGCGGCGCCCCCGTCGAGCGTGATCCCATGTTTGATGATGCCGTCCGCATCATGATCGAAAGCGGCCGTGGCAGTGTGTCGCTCCTCCAAAGGCGCCTGGCGATCGGTTACTCCCGCGCATCTCGCATTGTCGACCAAATGGGCCAAGCGGGCATTCTGGGCGAACACAAAGGCTCGGTCGCCCGTGAAGTGCTCATCTCGCTCGAGGAATGGGAGCAGATGCAGGCCATGGGCGATGAGGAAGCATCCTCGGATGAATCCGATGACAATGATGCGTCCGGCGAGTACGAGTATGAGTATGAATATGACGAGGAAGACCCGGATGAACTGGATGGCGTACCGGAAGAGATGCCGGGCGAGTACCAGACTTAGCGGCTCCTGACAGCACCTCAGGCTTCGGACAAACCAAATCATTCAACTGGCCAGCCCCCTCTTCGCCGATAGAACCTTTATGGCGACGGACGTGGCGGGTCCGGACAGGCCCACGGCCCCAGCGACGTTGCCATCCCCCGCGGACATGCCGCGGCGGCGTGCCTTTGGGACGCCGAAGGCGGAGGGAGTGTGGCGGCCGGACGTCACTGCCGGTGGCGGCCACGCAGGTAGGGCCTGATACAAAGCGAGGTGATCTCATGTTGACTTGTGACTTGCTTCGAGGATCGCACAACTAACGTAAGCGACCGACGGGTTCGCAACTTGTGCGATCCACGCTGCGCTACGAGCGCAGTGAAAATGAGATTTAAAACAACCAGCACGGAAGGCCTCGCCCTCCGTGCTGGCTGTCTATCACGGCGGGTATGCTGTCGATCGTCAAGAAGGAGACCATCATGCACATGCTTGCCTTTGGATCAGCCGTTGCCGTCATCTCTGCCTGGGCCGCAGCCCCGACAACGATGATGTTCGAATCAGGCCTACTACGCACATTCGCGAACGCCATACAGGCTGATCACGGATGCGAATCGTTGGATGTCGTGATTGACGATGGCGAGTTTCTCGTCCTTCTTGATGAATCTGGTGATGTCACGGAGATCGAACTCGGAGAAATGCCGGATGTGGCATGGGCCAGTATCGACCCCCCCTCATTACCCCACATTGCGATGGCTTCTGCTCAACAAGTAGAGGAGACCGATGTCACTGTTGAAGTCATCAATGGCGATGGCCACGTCGTGATCAAGCACAACGGAGAAGTGCGAGAGTTCGATCTCGAAGATTTCCCCTTTGACGAGATGATGCATGAACACGACAACAATCTCTACGAACTACTTGGTCGCTTCATGAACAATGATCGCGGCGATCATGGCCGGCATCATCGTGAACACGATGAACGCCATGTGGAAATGATCTTTGAAATCGATGGCGAGGACGGTCGTCACATGCGTAGACGCATGATGATCGATGAAGAAGATGGGCCCCATGGCATGATGGCCATCCGGAGAGGCCATGACCGGCATGACATGCCCGATCGGCGCATGGAGGAACTGCGCCGACACATGGAGTTCATGCGCATGATGCGTGAAGATCCCGAAACCGTCTGGCGCATGATTGAACACCTGCCGGATGACGTGCGGGGCGAATTTGAAGAGATGATGCATCACATGATGGAATTGCACGCAGACGAACACCACATGCATGATGACTTTGGCCATCAAGCAGGCGAGTTCGTCCACAAGATGCAGATGACTCGAAAAGTCGCAGCAGCGTTGGAAGACGGCGAAGCCGTGGCGATCTTCAGCGTCTGGCAGGCGCGAGAACGGATGGAGCCAGACAGTCGAATTCAGTTGCTCGCCCCCATGATCGTCAACGAAGATTTGATTCCATCAGTTCGCAATGCAGCCGCTTGGGTTGTCATGGAAGCGCAGGCAGAACTTGGTCAGTCGGCCGCGGGCGTTGCAACGCTTAGGGAGTTGATCCTGCGAAATGGCTCCCGCTGAGACTCCGCAGGTAGACAGATTTGCTCAGGCCAGGGGCTGAACTGACTCGACGATTTCGAGACCATATGCCCCGAGTCCATGCCAGGTTCGCTGGGTAGAAGTGAGGAGTCTCAGTTTGCGCACACCGAGTTCCCGGAGGATCTGACTTCCCGTTCCGGTATTGCGCGTATCGATCGGCACGGCTCTGCCTCCAACCCCATCCTTTCTCGTCAGATCCGGGCGATCAGGATCATCCACTTCAGGTCGACGCACCTTGTGCAACAACTGGGATAGTGCGCTGTCGCCCATGTGCTCGGGCCGGAGATAGATCAACGCGCCACGGCCTTCTTCAGCAATCGCGCGCATCGATGCGTGGAGCAATTCGCCAGAAGGTGATTCACCGACCTTGAAAATGTCGCCAAGCACATCACGGCGATGTACCCGTACCAGTACGGGCTCGTCCGTTTTCTTGGGCTGGCCATGAGCATCCACATCACCAATGCCCCCGCAGCAGAGCGCGATATGGGGTTGCGGGTCAACGGCACTTTCAAAAGCAATCAGATTGAAAGTCCCCCAGGGTGTCTCGATCGGCGAGCCTGCGAGCGGCTCCAATCGTCTGACAAGTGTTTCTTCAGCCAAACGATGTTCAATGATCTGATCCACGCTGCACATCCGAAGTCCGTGTTCGGCGCACATTGCCTCGAGATCAGGGATTCTCGCCATGTCCCCATCAGGTCGCACAATTTCGATGATCGCGGCGGCGGGCTGCAGGCCTGCCAGCCTGCACAAATCGACAGATCCCTCTGTTTGCCCCGTCCGCGCCAGTACACCACCTGCCCGGGCGCGAAGCGGATTGATATGACCGGGGCGGACAAGATCATCCGAACGCGTTTGGGGCGACGCCAGCATCTGAATGGTCTTGGCACGGTCGGAGGCTGAAATACCCGTTCCGACACCATGACGCGGATGACCATCGACGCTGACAGTAAAGGCCGTCGTTCGCAACGATGTGTTGACTGCAGATTGGGGGCCAAGATCCAGCCGATCGCAATCTTCACCGCTCATCGCCACACAGAGGTATCCGCCCCCCACCCGCGTCATGAAGTTGATGGCCTCGACGTCTACATGTTCCGCCGCAATCACGAAGTCACCCTCATTTTCGCGGCCTTCATCGTCAACCAGAACGATGGGCTTGCCATCACGCAGATCGGCAAGAATCTCGGAAATGGGGCTCAGGTGGGTCATGGTCGTCATCGCAACCCCCCAGTGTATCCGACTCGCTGGCGTTCCCTCAGGCGCGAGGGGGAGGCTCGCGGTGCATGATCTGTGGGCGAGTCCACCCGCCTCTTGGCGTGCTACCCTCTCTCTTCACTTGACTTGGAGTAGAACCATGCGCCCCACACCTCTGCTGAGCCTCAGTGCGCTGACCATCCTGTTGACCGGCTGTGACGCCAACACTGAAACGGCCAAGAAGCCCGAGCCGGCCGCCGTGGCACCCGCACCACCGCCTCCGGCACGTGATCTTGTCAAGGGATACACCCTGCCAGGAAATGCCGCCATCGGGACAGGAACCAAGCGTGGGGCACATGCCCTGACTTGGACAATCAAGCCCGGACAAGGAGATGCCCTCCCGGGCACACCGACAATTGCGGTCTTCCGTGTGCGAGGTTGGACGACTGATGGGAAGCAATACTTCGGTGATGAGGACAACTGGGATGAACTGCTGCTCTCGACCGGAGAAGCAACGACATTCCGGGGTTGGTCCGATGCCGTTGCCGGACAACGGGTCGGTGAAATCCGGAAAGTCTGGATCGAAGGCGATGACAGCAGTAGTTGGCCGGTTCAAGACACGCCTGAAAATCATCTCGTGATGGATTTGGAATTGATGTCGATCGAGCCCGCCTCGATCGACTCCGGCAGCATTCCAGGGATGCCCATCGGAGAGGCGTCGCTGAAAGGTTCGACAACGGGACTGCGATGGTTCGAACTCGCGCCAGGCACAGGCACGCCGCTGAAGGCAGGAGACACGGCAACCATTCGGTGCGCCGCCTGGCTCGGCGATGGAACGCCTTGGCAAGATGCAACCGAGATGCCCGTCACCATCACGATCGACGAGTCGATGATGCCAGCGCTCGCTGAAGGGATTGTGGGGATGTCACCTGGTGGCATACGCAAATTGATCATCCCGCCGCAACTCGGCGCAGGGTTCGACCCGACAGGCACCACGCCTCCCGGCGCCGTGCTCGTCATGGATGTGGAATACATGCCTGCGGGCGACACGACCGCGAACGCCACCAACTGAACAGACAGGAGATTCGCATGAAGTTCCTTGCAATGGCCGCCGGCCTGTTGGTCGCCGCCACGACTGCCGTCGCCTCTCTAGCGCCCGCCGTACCTCAATCTCCGGAAGAACTGACCACACGCTTTGATCGGGCCAAGCAGGAAGCAGACGACCGCATTGCCGCCATCATCGCAGTACCGGATGGCGCCAGAACATTTGCGAACACCATCGGCGCGATCGATGACATGAACGCCCACTTTGACCGCGACGGCAACATGCTCGCCTTCATGGGCTATGTCCACCCGGATCCAGCGATGCGTGAAGCTGCACGCGAGATCGAACAGCGATGGACGAATTGGTATGTCGATGTCGGCAAGAACGAAGATCTATACAACGCCGTTCGCGCCTACGCATCGACCGAACCCCTTTTGGACGCTGAGCATGCCAGACTCTTGGAGTTCATGCTTCGCGATTATCGTCGCGCCGGAATGGACCTCTCACCAGAGAACCGGGAGAAGTTGACGGCTGTCGAAAAGAAGATCAATGAACTCTCGCTCCAGTTCGATCAGAACATCCTGAACGACGCATCAACCGTCTTTCTGACTGATGATGAACTGATCGGGATGCCCGAGGATTACATCGCAGGACTGCAACAGGTCGGTGATGTCTATGCACTCGGCATGGACTACCCCACTGCCCTCCCGATTCTCGATCACTGTCCTAATGAGGAAACCCGTCAGAAAATGTGGCTTGCGCGTCGGCGGCGGGCGAAGGCAAATGTCGAGGTTCTTGAGAAACTGCTCAAACTTCGCGCCGAACAGGCTCAAATTCTCGGCTTTGATCACGCCAGCGACTTTGAGAATGAAGTGCGCATGTCGAAGAATGCCGGGAATGTCGAGGCGTTCTACGCCAAGCTCCGGCCACTGCTCGCCGAGAAAGCTGCCGAAGACATGGCCCTGCTCACCGAGGCGAAACGCGCCGGCAGTGGTGATCCAGAAGCCGTGCTTCGACCATGGGACTTCGGCTACTGGATGGAGCGGGTCCGAGAGCGCGACTATGAAGTCGATTCCAATCTGGTGAAGGAATACTTCCCTTTCGCCACGGTGCGTGATGGGATCTTCGACATCACGCAGAATCTCTATGGGATCGACTACCGACCGCTGGAAGCGCCTGCGGATGCGCCGCTCTGGCACGAGGATGTGGAGTATTTCGAGGTCATCGATCGCGCGACCGGAGAAGTGCTAGGCGAATTCACCATGGACATGTACCCGCGCGAAGCGAAGTATGGGCACGCTGCGCAATGGGGACTGGTGCCCCGAAAAGTCTGGGCGGACGGCACTGTGCAACGTCCGGTCGCGGCGTTGGTATGCAACTTTCCAAAACCGACCGAGGATCGCCCCAGCCTACTGACCCACGATCAGGCAGAAACATTCTTCCACGAGTTCGGACACTGTCTGCACACGCTTCTGACTGAAACGACGACCACGCGGTTCGCAGGAACACGTGTCGAACGTGACTTTGTCGAAGCCCCAAGCCAGATGCTCGAAGCATGGGTATGGAGCCCGGAAACCCTGCCCCTGATGAGTGGTCACTACGAAACTGGCGAGCCGCTGCCGCAGGATTTGCTTGTGCGCATGATCGCAGCCAAATCACTCTGCAAAGGAATGCTGGACCAAGGGCAAGTCTGGCTCGGGTCTATTGACCAGGCATACCACACCAGTGCCGATGGGGACATCGATAGCACTCAGGTCGGACTGGACATGGTTGAGCAGTGCACACTCTTTGAAGCGGTACCCGATACGTGGTTCCAAGCTGGCTTCGGCCATCTGACGGGTTATCAGGGTGGCTACTACGGCTACTTGTGGTCGAAGGTGTTCGCTGAAGACATGGCGGAACGGTTCAAGGAACTCGGGATGCTGAATCCAGAAGCAGGTGCGTGGTACCGCGACACGGTGCTGTCACGCGGTGGTTCAGTGGACGCAAGCGAGATGATTCAGGATTACCTCGGCCGCGAACCCCGCATGGATGCCTACATTCGAAGTCTAGAGTGACAAAAGAAAGCGTGCAACGCATCCTTTGAGGGCAGTGGTTGGATCAGATCCACCTCCGCCAGCGGAAGACGCTCAACATGATGACGACCACGGCCACGCATCCGCCGATGAACCAGGCGA
>JAKVBW010000030.1 GCA_022446945.1 Phycisphaerales bacterium
AGACGGGCTCCTTCAACACGATGACATTCGATGTTGATGCAGACACGATCCAGGCAGGTGGCGACATGACCTTGTCCAACTCGCTTGCTAGTGGAACCAACGTGCCGACGACCGCCACAATCGAGGCGCTCAACACGACTGGTACAACCTTCACGGCAGGCGGCGACTTCGACATGACCCGCGGCGAGAAGTTGAGCTCCTTCGGTGCTCTGGACATCAGTGCGACGGATGTCACGCTGGCCGATCTGGTTTCACTGGGCGACATGACTGTGACGGGTACCAACTCGATCATGATTCTTGCCCGTAACCGCGGCAATGTGCTCCAGGTCGATGGAACGCTGCTTCCGGATATCGGCGTCGACTTTGTTGCGGGTGGTAACTTCATCTTCAACCGCACGCCAGTCATGACAGGTGGCGGATTTACCGGCGTCCTCGCCAACTTTGCCAGTCCGAACTACGGCTCCGATGTGAACGGCACGCTTTACGCAAGCTTCCCGGTCCGCATCATGGATGGACCGATCACCGCTGGTGATCTCCGCGAGCTCGGAACAGGCACTGTTCTTGACCTGCGTGCCGAAGGCATGCCGGCCCTCAACCCGGCTGACCTTGGCGAATTGGCGGGAGCCATCATGCCGATGTCGACCAAACTCCCGATCGTCAACGCCAAGAAGAATCAGGACGATGACGACGAAGAGGGTGATGATGAGGCAGCTGGAGACGAAGTATCGTCACTGGCACCACAGGAAGGCGTTGAAGAGGTCTCCATGGCCAATCCAGCAACTTCAGGGTCCGGTAGCTGAGTTCAATTGATACGATGTGATAGGGGCCGTCCCACTTTTGGGGCGGCCCTCTTCATTCAAGGAAGAGTTTAGGGAGCGGTCCTCGTGGCCGTGCAAAGAAGAGAGGACGACATGAAGATGGCGACACGAATGGCACAAGCGGCAGGATGTACTGCGCTCATCGCGATGATGGTGGCGTGCGCAGATTCCTCTGCAGAAACGAAGGCGACGGATCGATCAGCCAGCGAGACGACGCAGGCGAATACTGCCAACGCTGACAATGCTGCTCCTACGCAGCGACTCGTGCATGTGGCGAGACTCGAGACCCCGAAGGCGAATGATGAATTCACCAAGAATTCCGAAATCATGCAGGCCAGGATCAAGCATCTCGCGAGTTTGAATGCGCAGGCCGCTGCAGAGACGGATGACACCCGCAAGACAGCCATGCAGTCTGAAATGGCCATGTTGCAGGAGAAGATCCAAACGGACAATCAGCGGATGATTGATGCCTATCGCTACAGCCTGACACATCGCTATGTCCGTGATATCGAGCAGGCCACGGTCTATCTCGTTCTCTCTGACGATGAAGTCGCGGCGATCAAGGCCAAAGCCGCTGCCGAAGGAAACACAACGCCAGCCACTTTGGCGTCGAATCAGCTTTCAATCTGCACACTTCCCAACCGGGATGCTGCTCGCGCCTTCCAGCGTGATGTGGCAACGCTGCAGGCTGAGCGAACCAAGGCTGTGCAGGTCCAGCAGCAACTGGATGCGGCTGAGACGAGTGAAGATCGCGCCTATGCGCAGGGACAACTCGATCAGGTTCTGCAGCAGGTCAACACGCTGAACAAGGCGATGGTTGGTGCGTACGGATTCTCGCTCAATCGCAACTACGTGCTCCAGATCGACAAGAGTTCGCTCTACGTCTGGGTCAACGAGGATGAGGTCCAGCCCGACAGCACTGCAGCGGTGGCTCAGCCAGGAGGTTGAGGCGTCCTTTCGCCACCCTCACTTGAGAGAGGCGAGATAGGCCACGAGATCGCGGATTTCCTCGTCGGTAGGGAATGGCCAATGCTGGTCAGATCCCTGCCTGATGCCGTCATGCCCGCACTGTAGAGGGGCTGAGGTTCCTCTCAGTCCACTTTGCCGTCGAGTTCCGCCCAGCGGTCGTAGAGCTTTCGCACCTCACTCTGAGCAGCAGCGAGATCGGCATAAATCGCTGTGGCACGTGCATGGTCGTTTGCGAGTGAGGGATCCTGCGAGGCGGCTTCAAGCGATTCGACGCGGTCTTCCGCTTGCAGGATGGCCGATTCCATTCCTTCGAATTCCTGCTGTTCCTTCCATGTCCGCTTCCGGGTGTTCCGGGTCCGGGCGGCAGTCTTTCTCTTTTCGGTGGCAGGGGCATGGGCGGCGCGGATCTCGGCTTCTACCACGCGCCGGTGTGTTTGCCACTGCTCGACTGTCTGGAATTCCTTGATGCCGGCATGGCCGTCCAGCCCGATGAATTCGGTGGCGATGCGATCGAGCATGAAACGGTCATGGGTGACCAGGGCAATGGCGCCCGGGAATTCAAGAAGCGACTCTTCGAGGACTTCCAGTGAGGGGATGTCCAGATCATTCGTCGGCTCGTCCAGCAGCAGGACATCCGCAGCCGTCAGCATGAGATTGGCGATCAGCAGGCGCGCTTGCTCGCCGCCCGACAAGTTGCCCACGAAGGTGGAGAGTTGATCGGCGTCAAACAGAAATCGCTGCGCCCAGCCGGTCACATGCACCTGCTTGCCCCGGTACTCGACCATCTCACCGACCGGGCAGAGTGCCTCCTGCAAGGTGACGGATCGATCCAGTGTGCTGCGGTGCTGGCTGAAGGTGACGATGCGCAGATCTGTGGCGCGTTTGATGGTGCCAGAGTCGGGTTCCAGCTCACCGTTCATCAGGCGTAGGAGCGTGGTCTTGCCGGTGCCATTGAGACCCAGCAGTCCGAGCCGGCGGCCAGGTGTCAGGACGAGATCCAGATCTCGAAAGAGTTCTTTCCCGCCCATAGATTTCGCAACACTGTGCAGTGACAGAAGGCGATTCGTCTTACGCTCAGTAGCCTGAAAGTCGATGGTGGTGGTGCGCGTTGGGGCGAGGTTGCGGTCCTTCGTGGCTTTCAGTTCAGCAGCGCGTTCTGCGGCCGCTTCGACCTGCGTCTTATTGCGTGTTTGCCGCCCTTGGATTCCCTGACGCAGCCAGGCGGTGTCCCGACGCACTTTGTTGGCAAGAGCCGATTCCGCCGAAGATTGGGCATCGAGAAAGGCATCCTTGCGAACGAGGAACTCGGAGTAGTTGCCCGGCGCCTCGAAGATGCCACCGGGATAGGCGGGGGCTAACTCGATGATGCGTTGGGCGACATTCTCAAGAAAGCATCGGTCATGTGTGATGAAGAGCATCGCCATCGAACTGGAATTGGCCAAGGCCTCAAGCCAGAGCACCCCCTCCAGATCCAGATGGTTAGTGGGTTCGTCCAGAAAGAGAAGGTCGGGTTCTGCGCCGACCGCGCAGGCGATCGAGAGCCGTTTCTTCCATCCTCCGGAGAGTTCTGCCACAGGACGTTCGAAGTCCGTGAAGCCGAGTTTCGACAAGGCAATACTGGCTCTGACCTCGTCATCGAGACGCGCATCAGGATGCGCGGCCAATGATGCCGTGGCGACCGACAGAGGGGTCGCGTCATCGGCGAAGAGGTCGTCCTGCTGCAGATAGATCATTCTCAGCGACTTGCGGCGAAGGATGTCGCCTCCATCCTGCGTCTCGATACCCGCAAGGATGCGCACAAGCGTCGACTTTCCGGCGCCATTCGGCCCGATCAGGCCGATGCGTTCACGCTCACCAATCGTGATCGAGAGCCCCTCAAACAGCATTGCTGCGGGATGTGCTTTGGCAAGATCGCGTGTGGTGAGCAGGTCGGCCATGTGTGTCAGGCTATCGGAAACGAGCGCTTGCCCGTACCATTCGCCGCCTCAACCCCCCGATTGCCATGCTTCATTCTGCTGACCCCAATCTCCGCAATATCGCGATCATCGCGCACGTCGACCACGGAAAGACGACCTTGGTCGATTCGCTGCTGGCCTATTGCGGCTCGATGGAACTTGATCGTGCTGAAGCAGACTGCATTCTGGATTCGGACCCGCTGGAGAAGGAGCGGGGGATCACCATTACATCCAAGAATTGTGCAGTGACCTATCGGCCGACAGATGGACCGCATGCGGGGAAAACATGTCGGATCAACATCATCGACACGCCTGGCCACGCAGACTTCGGTGGAGAGGTTGAGCGTGTTCTCAAAATGGCTGATGGGGTGCTTCTACTTGTAGATGCATTTGAGGGACCGATGCCGCAAACACGCTTCGTGCTCGGCAAGGCACTCGCGCTGGACCATCCCATCATTGTGGTTGTCAACAAGTGCGATCGTCCGAATGCGCGTCCAGATGGTGTCATCAACGAGGTGTTCGATTTGCTTGTGGCGCAGAATGCCAGCGATGAGCGTCTCGACTTTCCTGTGATCTACGCATCGGGACGTGATGGATGGTCAAGCATTGAAGAGGGTGTCCATCAGGGAGACATGCAGCCACTGCTGGAAGCCATCATGGGACACATCCCTCCGCCTGTGGGATACGCTGACGTTCCGCTGCAAATGCTCATCGCAAGTGCGGAATACTCGCCTTATGCAGGGAGGATTGCAATAGGTCGCGTGTTCGCTGGGGCGCTCAGCGCCGGTCAGTCAGTCACTGTCTGCCACGAAGACAAGCATCGTCTGGCGCGGGCGCAGAAGATCTATCGGTTCAAGGATCTGGGCAAAGCCCCGGCGGAACTTGTTTCAGTCGGTGATCTTTGCGCCGTTGAGGGGATCGGCGACTTTGAAATCGGGGATACGATTGCCTGTCCTGATGAGCCATCGGCCATTGCGCGTATTGCTGTTGATGAACCAACCTTGCACATGCTCTTCAGGATCAACGACTCTCCAAATGCGGGACGCAGTGGCAAGTTTGTCACAAGCCGCCAAATTGCCGAGCGTCTTGACCGGGAACTTCGAAGCAATCTTGCGCTGCGTGTGGAGCCGGGGGAGAGCGCGGAAGAGTTTCGGGTCTCAGGAAGAGGCTTGCTTCATCTCGGAATTCTTCTGGAGAACATGCGTCGTGAGGGATATGAAATCACTGTCGGGCGTCCGCAGGTCATAGAAAAGACGATTGATGGTGTGCGAAGTGAGCCGATCGAATTGCTGACCATCGACGTCGATCAGGATCACGTCGGGGCTGCGATGGAACTGCTGGGCGCAAGGGGTGGCGAGGTGCAGACGCTTGATCAGCGGGGTGATCGCATGCACATTGAAGCCGAGATTCCTGCGCGCGGTCTCATTGGACTTCGAAGCCATATGCTCACTGCGACTGCTGGCGAGGCAGTGATGTATCACTGTTTTCAGAAGTACGCTCCGATTCGCACGACGAGTTATCGTCGACAGAACGGTGTCATGGTGGCGACAGCGGATGGACAGGCAACGACTTATTCCATGCTCAATCTCAGCCAGCGTGGCATTCTGTTTGTCGAACCACAGGATGTCATTTATGCAGGGCAGATCGTTGGAGAGAATTCTCGAGATAATGACCTTGGAGTGAATATCGTCAAAGGGAAAGCATTTTCGAATGTGCGAGAGTCCACCAAGGAGGCGACTGTCGTATTGAAAGCATCCCGCGAGATTACGCTCGAACTGGCACTTGAATACATTCAAGATGACGAGCTCGTCGAGATCACTCCCGATGCAATACGGCTGAGAAAGCGCATTCTCGATGAAGGCCGACGCAAGCAACTGGATCGAAATCAGAAGGCCTCTCGCGTTGTCAGTGACTAGCCGATAGGCTGAACACTCAATGGGAGGTGCCCGATGTTCTTGTCCGTGATGTGTCTACTTGCGGCGATGTCCAGCCCGCCAAGCGACGGGCTTCGTGTGATGGTTTGGAACGTGCTGCGCGGCGCGAATAATGTCGAGCAGGGCCCAGAGAAGACCCTGCAGATCATTCGTGAGGCGCAGCCGGACATCGTGCTTCTGCAGGAGAGTTACGACATTGATGGCGATCGTCCGCGTCTGGGGGAATGGCTTGCCGGTGAACTCGGATGGCATCAGCATCAGGCAGAGAGCAAGCACTTGTGCGTTTTGACGCACTTGACCATTGACGAGACGTTCTTTCACCACGAATGGCATGGCGTCGGCGCCAAGTTGACTGATAAGGACGGTCGATCGCTCCTGGCGTGGAGTATCTGGATCGATTGGCGTGCCTTCATCACCTATGCACTTCGAGATCAACCGGACATCAGTGATGAAGCGCTGCTGGCCTGTGAGTCCGAGGGATCAGGAAGACTGCAACAGGCGACGAACATTCTGTCGCATCTTCAGGAGGCAGGACAGTTGCAGGCCGACATTCCCTTGCTGGTGGGCGGTGATTGGAACTGCCCCTCGCATCTGGACTGGACCACTGATACGGCCCGCATCTTTCGGCATCGTCGGGCGTTGCCACTTCCGGTATCACGCGGCATGCAAGAGGCGAACTTTGCTGACGCCTACCGCGTCATTCATCCTCATCCCGTGCAGCAACCCGGCATTACGTGGTCACCGATGGATCGAAGCAAGGGAGATGACGGGACTGTGGCGGAACAGTGCTTTGAGAGAATCGACCGCTTGTATCTCAAGGAGCCTGTGAATGCGCAAGATGGCTGGTCGTTGGTGCCTGTGGCCGCCGAGGTGCTCCCTCTGATCTGGGAGGATGCATCCATCCCCAATGCGAAGCGGGAGTTTCCGTCCGATCACGGGGCTGTGGTGATCGACTTGAAGTGGGTAAAGGCCCAGCCGGCCAAGCCCGCGTCCTGAGGGATCGATGGTCGCGAGAGTTTGTTCTCGCGGTCAATCCGCTCGGCGAATCACAAGGACATCATTGAAGGCATCCATGTCGCCTTGTACCCAGCGTGCAGGAATCAATTCCACCGCGTGGCCGGCTTCTCGCATGGCATCCATGACGGGTTCGACATAGGGCTGTCTGCGAGGAGGTCCGTTAGTCGTGTAGGTGGGGAAGATGCGAACTTCGCTTCCCACCCGCACCAGTTCGTGGGTAGCGGCGAGGTGAAAATCGAGATCGAATGCATCGTGCTCCATCATCCCGCCCTCCTCCAAACAGGCGTACAGAAAGAGCAGATGTCCACTGAGCACGAGATCAAACGCATTGTCCTCAAGTGGTAGAGCCGGCAGTGCCCCAGCAATGAAGCGTTCTGGCACCTGCCGGAACGCCTCAAGGAATTGTTCGAGCGCCTCGATTTTCTTCCGTTCGAAATCTGCTGCGACGTCAGGCTCAAAGGCGACTTCAGGGTCATCCTGCCATGACTTCATCGACGAAGCGATTTCAGTTCGGCCCCTTGATTCCAGAAGCTCCGGCCCATCCCCATACTGCGGATCAATTGCGGTGATGTCCAGTCCGCGGAGAAGGCCGCCCGCCACGAGACCATCGGGACCACCTGGGCAGTCGAGGATGGTGCGGCCTGCAAGATCCTCTTCATCGAGCGCATACATTCCGAGACATTCATCCCAAGTGCGCCCAAAGAAGACGACATGATCGAGGCTGAACGTCACGTCATGATCCTGACATCGAACGCTTCAAACGCAAGTGGAGATCGGATCGTCAAGGGCATGGACCCCATGCGGCGATAAGGGCGAGCAGATCTTCAACGCCGACGATGCCGTCGCCGTCCACGTCCGCATTTGTGCCATTCCAATCGGCGATCACTGCGAGAAGGTCGTTGACACCGGTGTATCCGTCACCGTCCAGATCGCTCGTGCAGGGCTGCGATGGGGATGTGATTTCGAAACTGCCAACATAGGTCTGCCACCCGAAGTCGCGGTTGTACTCGGCGACGTACCAGAAGGTGGTGTCATCAACGGGGTCGACTGTCAGGTCGAAGTAATCGCCGTATCTGCCGTCCGCACCATGTGTGCCCTGGCTGGCCATCACAGGCGAGCCCATGGATCCGAGCGCATCATCAACGGTGCGACCGGTCAGGCGGATATTGGGCATCGTGTTGTTGTCACAAGAACCCATGACAAGTCCGATGTCGCCAAACTGATTGGATGCCACTGCAGGGAAGTAGGAATCGCCTTGCAGCGGGGAGACATTGCCACTCTGATGCAGTGTGGGAGAAGAAGGCGTTGTGACATCAATGTCATACCACCTGGAAGTAGTGGCGCTGGCGCCACTGAGGATGGCGTGCGCGGTGTAGAGATGGCCATCCCGCCAGTGCGCGTTCATGATGCGGCCATCAAGGGTGTCGAGCCAGCCGCCGGGATTCGGCGCATCAACGGGCGGAGACTGCGCGGGAACAGCGCAGTCGGCGCTGTCAACAGTGGGATTCGTCGGATCCGCGATGCGAGAGATGCGCAACTCGGTGCTGTTCCGGCGGCCGACAAAGAATGCCACGGGATTGTCGCCGTAGTGCTGGGCGCACTGGATGGAGGCGTGTCCGCCCTTGCGGACATCATGAATGACCGCCGCGTCACCTGTCAGCAAGGGCGCTTTTTCCAGAACGCGGTAGAGCACGCCGCCCCATCCGCTGCCATCGCCCTGACCGAAGAGATTCCCGGTGACGTAATAAGCCTGCTGATCAAATCCAAACCCGGGGTAGTCCACCCAGTGCGTTTCATTTCCATTCTGAATGATGGACCAGGTGCGGTACTTGTACCAGATGCCGTTGGGATCGCTGTCATCGCTGATGGCCAGTGTGATCCACGATTCATCCGTGTCGTTGTAATGCTCAAGGGCCAGAACGACGAAGCGGTCTTCCACAGGGTCGTAGAAGCATTTGGGATCGAAGGTGAAACTGCCGGCGCCGATGTCTTCGAAGAAACCGGGGGAACCTGTTGAGTCGAGGTATGCACTGAACTGTTCGTCACCCGTGGTCTTGTCATACCAGGCGATGGCCATGTTCACAGTGACCAGCACGTGATTGGGGCCGACGGCAATGGTTGGGTCCGGGGGGGTCCACGGCGTTTGTTCGATGCCTTCAAATCCCCAGATGTTGGTAGGTGTGGCGCGAGTGTCTCCGACACTTCCGGGGCGAAGATCGTTTGCGGGGCCATCACCCTCGGGCTGGGGTTTTTGTGACTTGTGGGGGGGGAGGAGTTTGCCCGGACGGATCGTGGGCCCGTCCCAGGGACGGGTCAATTGACGTCTACTGGGAAACGCCGCCGTATCAATCTGTGTGGGAAGGCAGGTCCAGGTGGCTGGAACATTGTCTTGGGTCAGATCGATCGTCGGGACATCTGTGGGTCGTGGCTGGCCTGTCGTGGGCTGCCAGTCTGAGGGCCATGCAGGTCCCGCTGCAGGGGGCATGTCCAGGTCCGCCTGTGGAACTGTGCAGCCAACGAGTGCCGCGGCAATGGCCACGGGTCCAGTGAGAGCGATCCGGTGCATAGCGGTCTCCATTCCCATCCACCACGTTCAGTCAATGTACCTGACACCAGAAGCGATGTCTCCGACAAGATTCTGATTCGGATCGCCTTCTTTGGCTTCTTGAGCTCGATTTCGGGATTGAATCGCTCTCTGTCCATTTCAGTAGCTGAAGGGCACCGGATGCGGCACAGCCCCGGTCTTTGGACCAGGGCTGTACGCATCCCGCTTCCCCCGTCATGCTGAACGTGATCTATTCGCAGTGCCCCCATGCTTCCAGAAGCCGGATCAGGTCGTGGACGTCAACCCTTCCGCTTTGGTCAATGTCTTCGGTGCAAACGTCCTGGGGTGTGTCAATCTCGTCGCACAGATCAGCTTGGAAGAGATTCGTCTGCTGTGAGTTGAGCGAGGAGGCCCCGAATCCCACGATGTGTTGCTGGGCCGCAGCGGGGACATTCAACCAGCTCATGCGGATGCGTCCATCGGAGAACAGTTCCGCTTGCATCGTGTTGCCCTCAGTCTGCTGGAATGCGGGGACGTCGATCCAGCTGACGACCAGCCGATCAGCGAGGGCCTGCGCATTGACACTGCCTCCGGAAGACGGGTCCAGATCGGTGAACAGAGGTGCGATGCGTGGCGCGACGATGAACTGTTCGTTCGTGCCGGCGAAGTCCTGAGCAGTCGACTCGGTCAAGGTGACACTGCCATTGCTGTGCACATGGACGCGGTCGTATTGCGAACCGGCGAATGGGAAGCCTGCGGGGAAGTCAACCCATGCCGCATCATCATCACCCAGTTGCAGATTCGTGCCGCCCTGGCCACCGGGAAGTTCCGTAAGACCTTCGTCTCTGCAGATCGACCAGTTGCCATGCGTCGGGTCAAATGTGGCTGACATGTTCGAAGGGGCAGCAGCGGTGTGCTCGATCAGGCCGTAGTTCCCATTCGGATCGCCTCCACCGTTGTCGATGGCATGAAGTGCAGCTTCTGCATCCAGCATCCCGCCCGTTTCAACGAGTCCGTTGAGTGAATTCATCGGTCGGACCGATCCAAGCAACGCTTGCCGGAGTTGTGCCACGGTGGCGGTTCCTCCGCTGCGAGCGAGGAGCAGTGCGGCGACACCCGCAACGTGCGGGGCGGCCATGGAGGTTCCCTGGTATGTGTCGTAGCCATTGGCCACACAGGAGACGATGCCCCATCCAGGCGCTGCCAGATCGGCGCCTTGGCCATAGTTGGAGAACATCGCAAGTTGGCCATCCGGGCGAATGGCTGCGACGGAGATGATGCAATCAAGGTCGAAGGCGGCGGGATAGCTGACGGCGCCGCCTTCGTTGCCTGTGGCGATGACGAAGAGGTGTCCAGCGGCCCCAGCGGCAGCCATGGTCTCGTACAAGGCTGTACTGGGTGCGCCACCGCCCCAACTGTTGTTCGAGATGCGGGCTCCATTGGCAACGGCATAGTCGATGGCTTGGATGGCATGCGCAGTATCGCCGCCAACACCCTCTATAAGAAACCGCAGAGGCATGATGCTTGCGCCGGGGGCAACGCCGCTGATGCCGAGGTCATTGTTGGCGACCGCTGCAATAGTGCCGGAGCAGTGTGTTCCGTGATTTTCAGCGGGCCCTGTGGGCGCGTTGTCGGGGAAGTTCCAGCCGTGTGTGTCGTCTACATATCCATTGCCATCGTCATCAATGCCGTTACCAGGAACTTCATTCTGATTGTTCCAGATGGCTGCGGAGAGATCCTCGTGGTGGATGTCGACCGAACTGTCGATGACCGCCACAGTGATGCCATTGGCATGTGGCTGCAGTTGCCAGGCTTGTTCAGCACGAATGTCCACGCCAGGGACGGCATCCACGCTCGTGACTTGGCCGGTGGGATTGGGATAGTCCAATCCCTCGTTACGCAGACCCCACAACGCGCTCCATTGAGGATCATTGGTGGCAGTCGCCGTGAATGTGTATGAAGGCTGGGCGTAGATCACATCATTTCCGCGTGAACGCGCCATCTGGATGCCTTTGCTGACGGATTGATTCATGTCAATCACGTGCAGGCCGGGAACCAGTTTGGAGGAATAACGCAAGGTTCCGCGCGTCTGTCGAAGAATGGTTTGGAGTGATTGCTCGGCGGACAAACCTTTGGCGGTGTCGAGTTGGACAATGAGAACACCAGCCTCATGGTCGTATGCGGTCAATTCGGCAGCTGATGCCGTCTTGGCCCATTCACGGAGGGTCTGGGTTGGCCGCCCGTCGGGTTTGGCCGCTGCCACTGCCGTGATCAAGAGCGTGAACATCATCGTCAAATGCTTGGGAGTGCTATGCATGTCTTGTGTCGCCTTGCATTGGGGGGCTTTCTCAAGCCCTGAGGAGCCGGCTGGCCTGAGGGGCCTCACCGAGGGGCTCAGCGGCGCTCCGCCACTGGTCTGCTTGAGAGAGGCATACAGGGCGACGATCTGCGCGAGAATGTGAAAAAACCCAGATATCAGCCCTTAATGCCGAATAGGGCCCTGAGAGCCTGCTGACCCTTCCTTTGTCAAAGCATCCCTCTTGGGATAATCTGCGGATATTGCCAGTCGATGGCGGGAGACGCATCAATGTTCAGACTCGCAGCAGGCCTACTCGTGACAACCCTTGTTCTTGCGGGGTGCCAATCCACGCCAGTTAAGAAAGAGTCTTGGGTTAGCAGCGAGTTGCATGCTGTCGAGGCCGAGTTGGAGTCCATCATCCCAGACTCCTTGAAGACGGAGCGGGCGCGTCACTTTGCCGCTGCTGCGATTCTGCTCGCGCTGATCGGCGGCTGCTGGTCCCGGGTGGCTGTGGTCAACCGGCGGGAAGCGGCTGCCAACTTTGATGAAGACGAAGCCGGTCACACCGATTCGGACTGACGCGGGGCAATCAGCGGTAGACACGATTCTAATGGGATGATCGAAGCGGCGCTATTCCGCGCCGGGGTTGTTCAATCAGGGACGCTGCAAGGCGACGTGACGCATGTCCAAGTTGCGCGTCCCATCAGAAGCGTTCCAGGTAGCGCTCGCAGACTGCGCAACATCGATAGATCTGTAGCCAGCTTCGAAGAGCAAGTGTTCCAACCTCCCGCAAAACGTCTTCGGTATGAGGGTAGATTGATCCGGAAGGTCGACATCGCATTGCGATTTTAGGATTTCTCGAAGGTCAGTTTGAAATTCAGCCCAGCCAGTTTCAAAATTCTTCTCACTCGCACCATCACGGCTGTCGGTTTCGCGATTCGACCAGAAGAGGAATTCTTGATTGTAGACACCGTTCACGAAGTGAAGATGGATATCAAAATCTGTGCTGAGAAGAGTGTCAGTGGATTGACCCACTTGATCGGGTTCGACCGGCTGGGTCTCACATTTTATCACGGTGATGTAGATGGATTGGTCCCGGGAGCGGTCGCAACTCTCCATCGCAGCCAGACTGGACATGCACACAAGACATACAAGGCATCGCATCAACATGATTGCGACGATAGCACAGACTTCCTTGTCAAGGATGCTGAGATTGTCTGATGGCTCCCGTGGAGCCGGGGGGATTTGAACACACAGCCTGTGTGTCCGAAGGAGGAGTGCTCATTGAATGTGTTCGAATCTTGATGGCCCCTCGCATTTGAGGGGGCCACCAAGATTGGACCTGTTCGATGGAGCCGGGGGGATTCGAACCCCCGTGCCGTGACGGTCGGCATGCCGCGTCTACGTGCATAGTCGCTATTTACTCTCGCCCCGCAGGACGGTAAGCGACGACCTTCCTGCGGGCCATGGCAGACAATTGTCTCACTTCGCAAGGGCCTGCCAGCCCATTGAAGCCAGTCCGATGCGTCGTTCAGTGTCCTATCGGACGTCAGTCACTGAACGTCGCGGTCAAGCCGCGAGTGCGTACTGGGTGTTGCCAGTTAAAAGTGTTGCATTCTTGGTAACGCGGGAGAAATGCATCCGCGACACGCAACGACATACGTTCCCCGCCCGGTCGATGCCAGTCGGCCCCGATGGGTGGTGAAAATGTCAGTGCCCCAATCGGGAGAGATTGGGAGACATGTTCGCCGAGTTGCAAAAGAGCAGAGGAGTCCTCCTCGGACCCATCTCATTCTATCCGGAGATACTGCAGGGACAAGCGAGAGGTTGCCTCTTTCGGGACTGTCAGATGGAATGCACGCAGCCTCTTACCCGAAAGGGTTGCCAATCTTGTCACGGGCTGCTGGCACGATGGCATTCAGTACATTCATGAGGATCTCGCCTGGTAGTCCGACGGCATCCACTTCACTGGTCAGCGTGTCGTCATAAAAATCCAGAACAGGCGAGGTCTCTTCGTGATAGACCTGAATGCGACGGCGTATGACATCTTCATCGGCGTCGTCAGGTCGATTGGAGTGTTTGGCTCTTTTCTTCATGCGGAGAATGAGTGCTTCAGTATCCGTGCAGATCAGATGCACAATGCGCAAAACATCGATGTATTCATCGATCATTCCTGCTTGCGCTGCGCTGCGGGGGATGCCGTCGAGAACGAGCAGATCCGTATCGGGCCGATATTTATTCGTATCGATCAGCCCTTGAACATACTGACGCCACAATTTGACAGTCAGCTCATCGGGGACGAGGAGGCCTTGTGTGGAGTACTTCAGGAACTCTTGCCCGAGTTGACTCTCGTGATCGAGGCCCCGGAACATGTCGCCCGTCGCCAGATGGACAAAGCCGGGGACGCTGCCAAGAATCGCGCCCTGGGTGCCTTTCCCGACACCGGGCTGGCCAAAGAGCAGGACTGTTTTGAGTGAAGTGGCCATGGACGCTGCAGGATAGGGAATCATCGCCCGGCTGGTGTATTCTCCGGCCATGCAAGGTGAGTTGTGCCGTTGGGCCTATCCACAAGACGCAGCGATCAGCCAAGAACCGCTTCTGGAGCGGGTTCTGTCAGCTCGCGGATTTGAAGGCGTTGAGCGAACGGCCTATCTGGAAGCGGTTTCTGCAGAATTGCACCCCGCTGAGGCACTGCCCGGGGCGATTGCTGCAGCAGAGCGGATCGAACGGGCCTTGGAAGCGAATGAACGCGTTGCCATCTATGGCGATTACGACGTCGATGGTGTGACCTCGATGGCCATGCTGATGCGCATGCTGAGATTCATCAACCCAGAGGCCCAATTGGAAGCCTATGTGCCGCATCGACTTGAAGAGGGGTACGGCCTGAACGGAGCCGCTTTGGAGGGACTTCGGTCGCGGGGCACCGATTTGGTCATCACGGTCGATTGCGGCGTGACTGCCGAAAGAGAAATCTCGATCGCAGCGGACTTGGGTATGGATCTCATTATTACGGACCACCATCCATTGGAAGGTCACGCGTTGCCCGATGTGGCAGCACTGGTTCATCCCGGTTTGCCCGGAAGTGACTACCCATGGCCCACGCTGAGTGGATCTGCAGTCGCGTGGAAACTGCTGCGTGTACTGGCAACACGACATGCTGGCGGGGAGGACATGCCGCCGCGATTACGGAAAGTTGTGGCTGATGCCCTGTGTCTGGCAGGCATGGGAGTGATTGCCGATGTCGTACCCCTCGTCGGTGAGAACAGGGTGCTGGCAGCCAAATCATTGGCATTGCTGCCGCACTGTTCCATCAAGGGTGTCGCGGCAATGCTTCTGGAGTGTGTCAAGCCGGGCGAGACACTCGATGCCAGCACAGTCGGATTTCGGATCGGTCCACGTCTCAATGCAGCAGGACGCATCGGCCATGCGCAGGAAGCGTTTGATCTACTGATGACAGATGATGACCAAACGGCGCGCGATCTGGCTGCGCGCTTGACCGCCGTGAATGCGACTCGGCAGGAACTGATGAGGGAGATCGAGCGTGAGGCCATCGAGATGGCAGAGTCGTCGGGGCAGACGGATGATGATCAGCGGATGATCATGCTGGCCAGTAAAGACTGGCATCCCGGCGTCGTCGGAATCGTCTGTTCCCGTTTGGTCGAACGATACGATCGACCAACCGTCCTGATGGGAAGTACCGAGGATGGATTGCTGCGTGGTTCGGCACGCAGCATCGATGGTTATCCCATCAATGAAGCGTTGGCAGCATGCCGCGAGCATTTCACATCGTCCGGTGGACATGCGATGGCGGCGGGGATGTCCTTGTCCAGCGACAAGTTCGATCAGGCTCAGGCTGCGATGCTCGCGCATGCGCGGGAACATTTGAACTCGAGCGATCTGGTACGGACTTTGGCCATCGACTGTGAGATTGAAGCCGATGAACTGACGCTGACGTCTGCCCGATCACTGGCACGCATGCAGCCATTTGGACGTGGAAATGAAACACCCTTGCTTCTGTTGCGAGGCGTCAAGGTTGATGAGTCCAAGGTCATGGGACGTGGTAGCAGGCATTTGAGTTTGCGTATCGAAGGCACACGCGCTCCTTGGTTTGGGCAGGGACATCGCATTGATTCGCTTCCCCGAGGCGTATGCGTGGATGTGGTCGGCAATCTGCAGATCAACCGTTGGCGGGGCACGGAGTCCGTCGAGTTGTTGATTCGCGATCTGCGTCGCCACTAGTTGGCAGAGGCTCTCGCCGCATGTCGTTCATGGCTTGTCGGGCCGATCAGCGGTCTGGCCAGATCCTTGATCGTCACCATTCCCAGCGGGCTTCCGTTGGTACTGCGAACGATTGCCATCGAGGCATGATGGGCGCGGAGTGATCGGAGTGCCGCATCGGCATGCGTATGTGGGCTGAGCGGGAGCGGATCACTCAATTCAATGTCCCGAATGTCTTGATCCTTGGAAGACAGATCCAGGATCGAGAGAATGCCTGTGACAGATCCGTTCCCATCGACGACGGGGAGACGAGACCATCCGGACTGGAGGGCAGTATTCAGCGCACTGCGGTCAGCCTCGTTGGATACACGGCTGACGTTTGACCATGGCACCATCAGATCCTCGACGGTGTGTTCTCTCAATTGAAGTGCGCGGTCAAGCAGGGCTGTCTGGCGACTGCTCAGGACACCAGCGTCGACACCTTCCTTCAGCAGATCACTCATGCGGTGTCGAGCCGAAGCTTCAGGTTGTGGATTGCCTCCGACCAGACGAGAGACAAGCCAGCCAAACCAGTCAACAAGCAGCGCAATGCCGGTCCATGTCAAGATCAGTTCAAAGATGCGAAGTGGTTGAGCGAGTCGGTGGCACCATCGATCGCCGTGTGCGCGGAAGAGGTCCTTGGGAAGCACTTCGGCCACGATGAGAAGCAGGGGCACCAAAATCAGTGTGTCGATCACGATCGATGCCAACTGTCCCATCCCCGCGCCATGGAGCATTCGAGCGATGCTCCACGCGCCCAGTTGATTCGCAGCATTATTCCCCAGCAGAATCACCGCAAGCATTCGTCGCGGTCTGGCAATGAGCGACGCGAGGATGAGCGCGGTGCGATCGCCAGCCGCGACCCGAAGTTCCAACTTCACCCGGTTCATTGTGTATAAGCCGGTTTCAAGTCCGGAAAAGAGCGCACTGAGCAGCGTGGCAAGAATGACGGCACAAATCAACATGATGATCGCGGCACTCGTCATGTCCCTGACTCCTCAAGGGAGACGATCGCTGTGACGACATGTCCATCCGATACATGGTGAACACTGATTTGCACATTGCCAATGGTGATCTGATCCCCAACTTCGGGCGGTCGACCCAAAGTACGGGTCACCAATCCACCTACCGTCGAGGCACGATCTATCGGATGCATGGCGCCTTGCATCGCTTTAGTCAGACGGCCCGCCGGAAAGTCGCCTGGAACGGTCCAACGACCTGGGCCAAGTGGGCGGGCTTCACCAACAGGTGTGTGGGCATCATCGACGATCTCACCGATCAGGGGCTCGATCAGATCATGGAGTGCGACGATGCCCGCAGTCCCGCCGTACTCATCAACCACGATCGCAATTTGTGTGTCCTCTTTGCGCAGCGTATCCATCGCTTGTTCAATATTGGTGGCTTCCGGGAGATAGCGAGGTTGTCGCATCAACGCGTTCAGATTTCCGGGGTTTCGCAGCCAGTCCTTGACGTGCAAGAAGCCCTGGATATCGTCCAGATCGCGCCCGTGAATGGGAATGCGCATGAATCGATGGGCAGCAATGACATGATTCACCGCATCGTCATCGGCGTTACTGGCGATGGAGATCATTCGAGTCCGTGGTGTCATCACATCTGAGACCCGGCGTTCACCCAATGTCAGGACATCACTCAGAAGCCTCTGCTCATGCAGATCAACGACACCTTCTCGACCGGAGTGATCCAGCAAAGAGCCGAGTTCATCCAAAGACAGCGTGGTGGCACCGGAACTGGGTGTCGCCAATCTGGAAAGTGGTTGTACGACTGCGCGGTCAATGGCGAGCCTCAGCGGCAGAATGGTGCGATGCACGGCGAGCAAGGGGGGGGCGATGAGTCTCGCGATGGCGGGGGCATGTGCGGACGCGATCATCTTGGGCGCGACTTCGCCCAATGCCACCAGAATCAACAATGTCGCCAAGGGCATGATGATCATTCCCGCGGTGCCCCACGGCTGATTCCATGTCAAGACTGACGCGAGGACGAAGTACAACACATTGGCGAGCATGTTTCCAAGAAGCAGTGTGATGAGCAGCATGCGTGGTTTCGCGAGAAGTCGACTGACAGCAGAATGCCCTCTGCCCATGTCGAGTCTTTGCCTCGCGGAAAGGCTGAAGAGCGCTGTTTCAGCGCCGCTGAAGAATGCGCTGCATGCAAGTACAAGAGGCAGCATCGCTGTGATGATGCCATCAAGCGCTGTCCAAACTTCGGGTTGGGGAGGTTCGCTCACCGGAGTCGCAGGGCTCAGCCCTTGCCTTCAGGTGGACCCCCAGACGGGTCGCCACCAGCGATTGATGATCGCATGTCGGTGTCAGCCAACAGATTTTTCATTCGGTAGAAATCCATGATCCCGAGATTGCCGGAGCGGAATGCATCGGCGATTGCCTTCGGCACATCGGCCTCAGCCAACACGACCAGTGCACGGTTCTTCTGGACTTCTGCCTTCTGTTCGGCTTCCTGCGCAACTGCCATCGCGCGGCGCTGCTCTGCTGTTGCCTGATAGCGCTTGGTATCCGCCGCCGCCTGATCCGCCTGCAAACGCGCACCGATGTTTTCGCCAACATCGATATCTGCGATATCGATAGAAAGGATTTCATATGCAGTGCCCGCATCGAGGCCCTTATGAAGCACTGTTCTTGAGATGTCATCCGGGTTCTCAAGCACCGCCAGATGGTTCGCCGCTGATCCGATTGTCGACACGATCCCTTCGCCGACTCTCGCGATGATCGTTTCTTCAGTGGCACCACCGACCAGGCGTTCGATGTTCGTCCGGACAGTCACTCTTGCGCGAGCGCACAATTTGATTCCGTCCTTTGCAACAGCATCAATCGTTGATCGAGACGATTCCGTGCTCGGACAGTCGATGACCTTCGGGTTCACGCTTGTGCGAACGGCCTCGAGGATGTCGCGGCCCGCGAGATCGATCGCTGTTGCCACACCCCAATCGAGATCGATCTTCGCCTTTCCAGCAGCGATAACAGCCCGTGTGACGGCTGTGACATGGCCACCGGCGAGGTAGTGCGATTCAAGTTGCGCTGTCGAGAGTTCGATCCCTGCCTTCTTGGCGGTGATGCGGTTCTCCACAATCAGTTTGGGTTTGACTTTACGAAAACGCATCATGACGAGATCGATGAATCGAACACGCGCACCGGAAATCCACGCCTGCAACCAGAGTCCGATGTACTGGAAGAGGAACAGGAAAACAATCAGAAGAATGATCCCGCCAACGATGATGGCGCCGATCGCAATTTCACTGAGACCAAGTAGCGTGGTCATGTCGTCTTCTCCGGATGTTCTTCCGCTGCCGGTCGAACCTTGAGTTGATTATCGAGAACTTTCACAACAATGATTTCTGTGCCATTTTCAATGACGCCGTACTCGGCAAGCGCATCATGACGCTGGTCATCGATGCGAACGACGCCGATCGGGCGCAGATCGCTTTCCGCCGTTCCTGCGGCATGCAGGAGAGAGGCTCGCGCGTCATCCACGTCGGGCTCATGTTCGTTGAGGACCAGTTTTTGGGCCATGGCGGTATCGGACCACCATTTCCAGCCGAACCATGCGGCAAGCGGCCCGAGGATTGCCACGGAGGTCAGCGCCACCAATCCGGCTGTGGAATCGTGCATGAAAAAGGCAGTGATGGAGCCGATCAATGCCGCGCCTGCTGTCAGCGCAAGAATGCCGCCGCTTGGCACAATCAGTTCCAATGCGATGAGAAAAATGGTCGCGCCTAGCAGTACAAAGCCCCACAAAAGGGTGCTTGATCCACTCTCCGTGGCTTGTGCAAGCAGCGTGATCACGCGCAGGGCTCCACTTCCTTGACGATGCCGTCCCGGGTGACCATGACGGTCGTGCCGGCCTCGATCCACCGCCCTGAGCATACCGCATCGATCGTTGTCCCATTGAGATCCACGACTCCAGAGGGCCTGAGGTCCGTCAGTGCGGTTCCCTTGAGGCCGACGAGGGATTGTGTTGGCGTCGCAGGGGTAGGCTCCGGCTCGAGAATGATGCTTCGGCTCTTTCCAGACCCTTCAAGATGGCGCATCAACCTCCAAGCACCAGCCCATCCAATCCCCACCCCTGTGAGCACGATGAGTCCGCCGCGGACAAACTGATCGGTCGAATCCATCGCCGTAAGATCGCCGCTCATCACAGTTCCCACCAACCCCAGCAACAGCAGGACCGCGCCGCATAGTCCGGCAACGATCGTGCCGGGAATGATGAGAATCTCAACCGCGATCAAGGCGACACCCAGAATGATCGCGGCAAGATCCCACCAGGATGCTGCGCCGATCAGCATGGGGCTTCCAAGTAGTACGGCAAGCGCAGCGGCGCCGCCGAGACCAAACCAGCCTGTGCCCAGAAACGCCATTTCAATCATCATGCAGAGGACGAAAATGGCGATGCAGGCGACA
>JAKVBW010000031.1 GCA_022446945.1 Phycisphaerales bacterium
GTTGTGTCCGTGGAAGTACATGGGCACGATCGTTGCCCCGGAACGTTTCGCCAACATCACGATGCTCGGATTCCATTCGGGATCGAGGACATTCGGATCTGATCGCGTGCGATGCGAAACGGCTCCCGCTGGAAAGGTTGCGAGCAGATGACCGTCACGCAACCATTTCAATGCGTCTCTAAGTGGGGAGGTGTTCTCCTGACGCGCACCTCCCTCATCAAACACATTCACCGTGATGTAGCGTTCACTGAGCAACGGGAAAATATTCAGCATCTCGTTGACCAGTTGTTTGAAATCGGGCCGAATCAGTCTCAGGAGCCGGGCCTGCAGCAGCCCATCTGCCATTCCGTATGGGTGATTTGCCAGAACAAGAACGGGGCCGGTCTTCGGGATGCGATCCAAGCCATCACCGTCCACACTCCATGTGATCCCTGCATGGTCAAGGCAGCCCTGCTCCATCAGATCGGGTGAATCTGCTATCACAGCGCCTGAGTAGATGTAGTCGATTCTTTGTAGCCGCGTGATCCGTTTGGCAAATGGCCAGATCATCCAGAAGAACACGCGGCGGAGCCAGTTCCCTCTAGGCGGTGGGTAGTAGAGGTGCTTGAAGAGACTGGGTTCATTCTGCATGCTTGAATGGCATTGTGACATCTGGCGTGTCGTACGTGAAGGGGCGGCGTCTGCTACTCTGGACGCCATATGATGATGACACTGCTTGCCAACGTCCTCTGGATGCTGTTCATGCTGCTGTTTGCGGTGCTGTGCTTCCGCAACACCAGCAGTTATCGCGATTCACTCGATTCGATCGACATCCCAGATGCCGACTGAGAGAGCGGATGTCACAAACACTTTGAATCAGAACGGGATTTGATCCTCACCGATTTGTGGGACATGGGCGTCCTGAGTTGTGACAGGCTGCGTGGCGATTCCTTCCGACTGTGATTCCGTTCGTGTGACGTATTCAGCGACACTGTTTCGATCGCTGAACCCATCTCGCCCATCTTCGACGATGATTCTGGCTTTCGTTTTCACGCCCAAGCAGTCTTTGGCAGTCAGGCGCCCGCTCTCGAATTGCTTCTCGAGTCCAGCAGCTTCGCAGAACATGCGAATCTTGAACACTGCTGCGGGTGTCGATACCAGATAGTCCCAGACTCGGGCGTCATAACCGTCGGGGTGACGTGCTTGGAGTGTCAAGGCAATCATCTGATTGCCTTTTTGGCTTGTCCGTTCTTCCGCCTCGATGACCTCGATGTCGTAGTCGCCGACAGGTAGGAGTTGGAAACTGCCTCGTGCGGACCCGTCTTCAGGATTGAATTCCATGAGCGAATGGTAACAGGGGAAGGCCATGAAGCCCTCATTTCTGCAAAACAGTCGACCATCTGCGAAAGGGCTCTTGCAACGATCTGATTTCAGATGTCTACTGATCTGAAGGTGCCGATGGAATGTTCAATACGCTGGTCATGATGGGGATGTCGCTTCCTGCGACATCGGGCTTCGAGATGTGGCCCACGCCAATTCGGGCGGATCTCGCGCCGATTGCGCATCGCATCATTCACGAAGATTGTCGTTTGTTGATCATTGGCGATTCGAACTCGCTACGTGAATCATCTCCCCGCATGCTCGGGAGCATGATGCGGACCTGGAAGCCGGATGCATGGTCAGGTCGTGTCAGCCCTGGGATTCCCTCGATCGACAATGGTGTCAAACTCACAACTTCAGAAGAAGGATTCAATATCGACTTGCGTCGTGTATGGAATGCTGCAACTGACGATCCAGAGGTATGGAGCAATGGCCAGGATGGATTCATCCCGACAAGGGGCATGGATCTCCGAACGACAGGGGAGGGCGTCAGCGGCGAGGCGGTGTACCTGTCGGCCAGTCTTACCAAGTTGAGTGAATACAACGGCGGGGATTGGACATTGGACGCTCCGTTGCATGCCCGGCTTGTGTTTGCAGCTTCCCCGGACGGCATGGATTCGATGCGTTATGCCGCGATGCGGGGGGAGACGGCCGGGGAGTATTCCAATTTTTCACTACGCGATGATCAGGCGAAGCGGCCTCTCATTGATTGGGTGGAAGTCGATGTTCCAGCAGGTGAGGGGGCGATTCGTTCAGAAGTTCGTTCACCCGAGGGTTGGCTCAGTGCTGCGGAAGGCGGCCCATTCCCCTGTCCCGACAATTGTGTTTTAGATGAAAAGTTCTTCCACGTGACTCAGGTGTTCTGGAGAAGCGATCGGCCGGGTCTACAAATCGATGCCTTGGCCGAGGCGGGATTCGCAGCATGGGATCATCTCGAATCTTCCGGGCACTACGACGACATGGCGCTACGCGGTTATCTGGAGGCGACGCGGCATCCCAATGTCTTCATGGTTCTGCTTGGACAGAACATGCGTGAGGGGGAATGGCATGACATCAATGGCGTTTGGCGTTCACATGTAGAGGAGATTCTGGATCGCTACCGCAGCGCTTCTCTGGCCAATGATCCGGATGCCGATCCGATGTTCTTGCTTGTCGCACCGTGGCAGACGCAGACGTCCTTCGATCGATTCTTCGAGATGGCCCATGTGCTCCATGACATTGCGCTGACACGATCCGATACCGGATTCGTCAATCTGATGGGGATGGCAGGCTCCTATGCGCACAATCGCGCCGAAACTTTGGAATCATCAGGCGTTCACTTCGGATCAGATGAAGGAGCGGACTACTTCACCTCTCTGATCTGGGAGCAGTTGGAGCGTGAACTCGCCGGGAAGGCGGATCACGCGCTCCCAGGCAGTACGGAGTCTCTCTCTTCCATTGACATGTCCGAATCCGATGCTTCGGTTTGGATTCTCCCTGGCTCATGGATGGCCGGTGTCGAGATTGACGGCACGAACGTGTCTCTGCATGGTTGGGACCGTGATCTTGTCACGTTGCTTTCTGAATCAGATGGCAATGCGGTTCACGTCCGTCCCGGCGCATCATGCGACATCAGTCGATTGTCGATTCAAGGTGGTTCGGGGATCCAAGGTGCCGATGGCATCCGTCGAGGCGGCGCGGTGCTGGCGGATTCGTCGATGGTGTCGATCACCGAATGCCATTTGCAAGAGGGCTCAGCCGATCTGGGGGGATTGTTAGCTCAGATCAATGCTGAGACGACAATGATCGATACGAGACTGAAGATCGGTCTCGCGATCGATGGCGGTCTCATTCACGTCAATGGTGGCTCATTGACTGCAGCAGATTGCTTCTTGAGTGGTGGAATTGCGATGAAGGGAGGCGGCGTGCTAGTTCAGGACGGAGTGGTGATCATCAACGACTCTCACCTTTTCGATTCCGAGGCACTGCTCAATGGTGGTGCTGCTGCGGTGTTCGGAGGTGAGTTGACCTGGAATGACGTCGAAGTTGACGGCTGTGTTTCCGAGTCAGGGGGGGCACTGACAGTCGTGGCAGGGGAAACAGTCCTCTTGGGTTGCAATGTACATGGCAATACTGCTGTGACAGGGGGTGGTCTGATCAATGAGGGAGGCGATCTCTCGGTTGCGACATCGCAATTCTGCAGTAATCCGAATGGAAACATCATCGGTGAATGGGTCGATATGGGCGGGAACATTTTGGAGGACATCTGTGTCTGCCCGGCGGATCTGGATGTTTCAGGTTCTGTTGATGTGCAGGATTTGCTTCTTGTGATCGAGGGCTGGGGCCCATGCCCATCCGATTGTCCTGCTGATTTGAGCGGCGATGGCCTGGTAGGGACAGATGATCTTCTCGCTGTGATTGCTGAGTGGGGCATCTGCAACTGAGTCCGGCAGGAACTCAGTTGGATATCCTTCAAGCGCATGCGCATCGTCGAATATCTGCACGAGGTTGATTACGTCAATGGCGGGCCACCGCGCGCGGTCGTTGATTTATGCGGTGTTCTGCATCGGCGTGGTCATGAAGTCACGCTCGCCAGTACGGTCATCAGAGACGTTCCAAGAGCATGGTTGGGAGAGGATGGCCCGCAAGTATTGCAGATTCCTCAGCCGTCGTTCGCAGGTGTCATTCACCGACGGCAAGATCTTGCAGAGTTAGAGGCAGCGATTGCAGCATCGGATGTCCTGCATCTGCATGGAGTCTGGGAGCCGGCCAACATCACCATGTCACGTCTGGCACGTCGAGTGGGGACACCATGGGTTGTCACACTTCGGGGCATGCTGGATGACTGGAACATGACACAAAGGGGGCTCAAGAAACGTCTGTTCCTGAAACTGGGAGGACGGCGTGTGCTGGAGGACGCTGCGATGGTGCAGTGCACTGCCGAAGGTGAGCGTGAGCAGTCTCACAAGTGGTTCCCACGTGGCAGGGTCCGGGTCATTCCAAACCTCATGGATCTTTCTGAGTTCACATCACTTCGCGGGTCGGCGATGGCAAAGGCGAGGTGGCCGGTTCTAGATGGGGTGGGGCCCCATCTACTCTTTTTGAGCCGTTTGCATGTCAAGAAGGGGCTGGAGCATCTTCTTGCAGCGATGCCAAGATTGATCGAGGCACATCCGCATCTCCAATTGTTCATCGCGGGGCCGGGCGAGCCGGATTATGTCCAGTCACTGAAGTCACTCGCGGCACAAATGGGGGTCCAGACGCAAACACATTTCACAGGGCAGATCGGCGGAGACGAGAAGTGGTCGCTGTATGAAACTTGTGATCTGTTCGTGTTGCCGAGCAGTCAGGAAAACTTCGGCTTCGTGCAGTTCGAGGCGTTGGCCTGTGAAACACCGGTCATGACGACCAAACTCGTGGATACATGGCGGGAAGTGGTTGCAAGTGGCGGCGGCATCGCAGTGTCGCAGTCGGCAGATGCAATCGTGGATGGTCTTCTGCCATTGCTTGGAGATCGAGGCCAGCTATCCGAGATGGGACGTACGGGTCGCAGTTGGGTCTTCGAGCACATGTCTGTGGATCAGATTGCCGGTCAGATCGAAGCGATGTACCAAGATGCCGCAGGGCACTGAATCCTGCCGCATTGCCTGGACCCTGAGTGAGCGTCCGCGGTGGCGACTTGTCACCCTCTGCGGTCTCTATTTCACCCAAGGCCTCCCTTACGGGTTCATGTTCATCACGCTGGCAGCCGTCCTCGCCGAGTCGGGCCGGACGCCGGGTGACATCGGCAGTCTGTTGGCTGCAGCAACGCTGCCTTGGGCATTCAAGTGGATCGCTGGCCCGGTGATTGATCGTTTTGGATTACCGGCGCTCGGTCGGCGTCGTCCCTGGATTCTTCTTGCGCAGGCAGGGATGATTCTCTTTCTTCTCGCGTTGTCGTTCGGTCCCGATCCACTTGCACATGAACGTTGGTTGATGTGGGCGCTGTTTCTGATGAGTGCATGTTCCGCCTTGCAGGACGTCGCGGTTGATGCGCTGGCAGTCGATCTGCTCCGCGAGGATGAACGTGGTCGCGCCAATGGTTTCATGTATGGAAGTTCGTACATGGGAAACGCGATGGGTGGTGCAGGCATGGGAACCGTCGTCGCGTCGATGGGCTTGCGTGTCGGTTTTCTTGTCATTGCCGTATCGGTTGCCTGTGTCATGCTGTTACCCCTTTTCTTCCGAGAGCGGCGGGGAGAGCGAATGTTGCCGTGGACCCAAGGGGAAGCATCACCACAGGCTCCGGCATTGGCGGACTCGGCGATGACTGTCTTTAAGCGACTGATGCGCGCCTTCACGCTGAGATCAACAGTCGTATTGGCGTTGGTCGCCCTTCTGATCAGTATTCCTGGTGGGTTTCTGACCGGGTTTTCGACCGTGTTGATTGTTGAGGATCTGGGATGGGGCGTCGAGAAACAGGCAACCTGGTCAGGTATTGCCACATGGGGCGGATTGTTTGGTTCGATCTGTGGCGGCTTTCTTGCGGACAGGGTTGGTCCACGCCGGATGGCATTGTTGGCAGGCGCTGGAATTGGACTTGGGAATCTCGTCTTTGCCGATGCGCCTGCGCTGTGGCCGCATGATGGTTTCATCATTGGAATGATGGTGTATGAGGCTGTTCTGTCTGGTGCGTTGTACGTATCGATCTTCGCACTGTGCATGCAGGTGTCCTGGCCACTTGTGGCGGCGACGCAGTTCACGGCCTATATGGCACTTCTGAATCTTTCCCGAACGATTGGCCAGTGGTTGACATCGCAACTGGATGGCGCCATCACTGTGGAGGGTGCATATGCCCTAGCTGCACTCATGCAGATCACGCCACTGATCCTTCTGGGCCTCATTGATTCGAAGCAGGCAAGGCGCGTTCTCGGTTCCGGGTGAATCCATCGCGGGGAGCGAAGCCGAGTTCTCTCACATCGCCGGCCTGAGTCAGCGACCAGGCGCTGAGCCCTGATTAGGGATGATCTTCAGGAAGAACCTTCTCGCATGCGATCCAGACTTTCAGGGAAGGGGAAAGTCGCAAACGCGCCTGTGGGCGCCTTCTGCCACATGGGAAGGGACGGATAGACATCCCCCCGATAGCCAGCGTTGTACATCGCTCGAAGCACGAATTCGAACGGTGGCTCTTCGCCGTCTTCGTCCACCAGACGATTGGAGGTTGCTCCCAGAAATGACACACTCGCAACGGGTTGTCTGTCGTGTCTGCCTTTGAGCATTTTGCTGACGGTTCTGAATCCTCGCTCGAAATCTTCAAGCGTGAATGAGTCCTTTCCGCGCGGACGCAGAATGGCTAGAAGCAACATGCTGTCGAGATCGAACTTCAACACATAGGGTTCACGATCACCCCGTCCATGAAGTGATGCCGACTCCTGAAAAACGCGCGCGTAGGATGTCGCAGACTCGATCGTCCACTGGCTGGTCGTCACCATTTCCAGAAGAGTCCCAATGATGCCGTGGCTGTTGTCAGAATCATTGATGCCACAGACGACAGTGCGGTACCGTCCTGCGAGGACGTCCCGCAAAAGGCTCTGTCCCCACTGAATCCGAATATCGCCGCCACCCAGCGTTGCTTCCCTTGGATCGCCACTGGGAAGAATGATGATGCGATCGCTTCTGCGATCTGCTTCCATCAGGCGGTCACCGTCTCCAGCGTAGAGTCGTGGACGGGTGCTTTGAGTGGCTGTCATGGTGTGATCTCCATGTGTTTGCAGTTGCGAGGACGTATTTTGCGGTCAGGATACAGGGGGACCGCCGGGTCGGCAGGCCCCGTTCAGGCTACATTGGAGGTTGTCGGTTTAGGTGGCCGAGCGTCTCAGAGGGAGGGGTCGTGTGAGTTCAGATGCAAGCAGGGTCGAGGCGAGCAATCACCCTGACCAAAAGCAGCGCTTCTTCGGCTTGATCCCTATCTGGGTTCAGATTGTCGTTCCCCTTTTGTTGATCATTTCGGCCGTTCTGAACGTCATTGCTTTGATTCCAGGGGTTCCATTCCTCGAAATCAGCGCTTTCCTGAATTATGGAGGGCTGTCTGGCGAATATTCGATCTTGCATGTCGTACACCTGTTGTGGGAGCACAAGTTGTACCCACTGGTGGTACTGGTTGTTGGATTTTCAGTCTTGTTCCCGCCGGTCAAGATCGCTCTGGCTTCGGTTTGTCTTCTTCGTCCGATGAGGCAGAGCGGGCGGGAACGCATGCTTTCAGTGCTAGGACATCTCGGAAGATGGAGCCTGCTGGATGTCTATGTTTCGCTCCTTCTGTTGTTTGTACTGAGTAAGCAAGGGGTTGTCGGTGTCGAAGCGAAGTATGGGCTCTATTGTTTTTTGGGCGCCATCATTTTGAGCATGAGTGCTGGAATGATTCTCCATGAATTGTCCCGGCGAACCGTGCCCGACAGCAGGATCGTCGGAGATCATGTTCGACCGTTGATCAGTTATGCCGGCTGGCAGGGTGTGGTTGCCACGCTCTTGGCTCTCGGAGCCATTGCGGCCATCCACCGCGCCTTTGACTATCCATTGTTCCAGGTGAACAACATCGGATTCGTCAGTAATACATGGTCACTGAGAGGAGGCATTGAGTTTCTCTTCCAGAGTGATCTCATGGTCTTCGCGATGATCATGTTTCTGTTTCTAGTCTTAGCACCTATTGCCGTGATGGTTGCGCTCCTCATTGCACTATTCATTCCACAGCCACACCGATGGAGACGTCGGGGTTATCTCATCAGTCGCTATATCGCAGAGTGGTGCATGCTTGACGTGTTTGCCCTTGCGATGGTGCTTTATCTGTCTGAACAGAAGAACTTCGTCAAGCTTGACATCAAGGAGGGGATCTGGTTTCTCTTCGGATCGGTGCTGATCTTTACGCTTGCCATCAATTGGGCCGAACATGTCATGTATCGTGCGATTCGACGGCGGGAAGATACAGCTTTGAAGAAAGTGACTTCCCCCTTGTCCCGCAAGCAGTCAGAATGAATATCGGTGCTCGACTAGGGGATGTCTCACGCACGCTGTCGGCATCATTGGCTGATCTGCCTGTTCATGATCCCGTCACCCATGTCTATGATCCCACCCAATACGCTCGGGAATTGCACGAGCGTTATCTGGCATTTGCGAGGCAAGGTGCAGAGGGACTCCTGCTGGGAATGAATCCAGGCCCTTGGGGGATGGCGCAGACAGGTGTTCCTTTTGGCGAAGTCGGACATGTCCGCGATTTTCTCCGGCTTGAGGGCAAGGTGGATCCTCCTCAAGGAGCACACCCGAAGCGCCCTGTAAAGGGTCTGGCTTGTGCGCGCAGTGAAGTCAGCGGACGTCGGCTCTGGAGTTGGGCAGCCGAACGATTCGGCACTGCCGATAAATTCTTTGATCGATTTTTCGTTTGGAACTGGTGCCCGCTCGCATTCCTTGAAGCGACGGGTCGCAATAGGACACCAGACAAGTTGCCCTCTGAGATGAGATCGGTGATTGAACCGGCATGTGATGCAGCCTTACGGGAAGTAGTGGAGATTCTTAGGCCCACATCGATTGTGGCGGTCGGAACATTTGCGGAACGCAGAGCCACCGTTGCGCTCAAATCTGTGAAGTTGCCGATCCATCGGATTCTGCATCCGAGTCCAGCGAGCCCGGCAGCCAACCGAGGTTGGGCCGAACAGGTGGATCAACAATTTGCACTTGCAGGTTTTTCGATTCCAGTTCCGACCTCTATCTGACGGTTGTTGAGACATGTTCGCCGTCGATCAGAACTCCTGTGCAGTGTGTGGTCCACTCGAAGGGATCACCGTCCCACATGGCGAGATCCGCATCCTTGCCGATATCAAGTGAACCGACTCGATCATCGATATTGAGCAGGCGGGCTGCATCCAACGTGCATGCCTGAAGTGCGCGATCAAAGCCGAGCCCGTGGGCGGCAGCCTGTGAAGCTTCGAAAACAAGGACGCGTACCTTCGGGACATAACTTTCGTAGCCCGTTTGAATGGCAATCGGGATACCCGCATCCGAAAGCAATGAAGCTGTTGTAAATGCGGCATTCTCCATTTCGCCGTACATACGGATCATCTGTGGATGCACAATCACCGGCACTCCTGATTCACGAATCTCATCAATCAGACGGTAAGCCTCCGCGCCGCCATCTAGCACGATGTCGATCTCGAATTCCTCTCGCAATCGAAGGGCGTTCATGATGTCATGCGTTCGATTCGCATGGACCAGAAGGGGCATCTCGCCGTTCAGGACATTGACGAGTGCTTCAAGTTGAAGATCGCGCTTCTTCGGCTCTTTGTCTTCTTCATCGCGATCAAGTTTGTCTGCATACTCTCTCGCATCGATGAACTTCTGCCTGAGCAAGGCCATGCTTTTCGATCGGGTTCCAGGGCTTTTCCCGTCTTTTTTCAAGGCTCCTTCCCCGAGTGTGCAGGCCACCATGGCATCGGATCGAATAATGGCATCTTCAACGGTTGTTCCGTTCGTTTTGCAAATCATCGTTCGGCCAGACACAAGTTCTCCTGGCGCGTGTCCGGTATGCACAGTTGTTGTTCCGAATTCTCTGACCCATTCGACGAGGCGCTCCTGCGTGTTGTACGCATCAATCGCGCGAAGTTCAGGTTGGATGGGATTGGAGTGTTCCAGCATGTCTTGGTCGTGATCAATGTTGTACTGACCAGTCAGACCGACCGTTGCGCGTGCATCGACGAGTCCAGGTGTCAGCACGGTGCAACGAAGAACGATGTCCTCATCTGAGGACCTGTAGGCATCGGCGCTACCGATCTCCACGATGCGGCCTTCTTCGATGCGTACAAATCCATCAGCGATCATGGGTGAGGAGACGGGATATACGCGATCTGCGTAGATGACAGTCGAGGGTGCGGCCAACGCGGCGATGACGAAGGAGAGCATCATTGATTGCCTCCCGACTGGTGTTCTTCACAACACATGTAGGGTCTTTCAGCGTTGCCGGCTCCCCAGCCACCTTGGGCAAAGAGAAGATCCTCTTGATCCGTTCGATCAAAGACGCGATCCCCTTCGACCCATGTTCCATGGACTGTGGTGTAGACCGAAAAAGGATCTCCCGAAAGCCAGACAAGATCCGCATCCTTTCCGATTTCAATCGATCCGGTCCGGTCTCCAAGATCCAGCATTTCCGCGGCATTGATGGTCACGCTCCTCAGTGCGGTCGTGCGATCGAGTCCCGCGCGGATGCCCATAGCTGGGCTTCGCAGGAAGTAACGTGAATCGGTGATCCAATCATCCGTGTGATAGGCAATGGAGACACCCGCTTCTGCAAGGACCCGGCCTGTCTTGAAGTCGATGTCAATCGCTTCCTGTTTGCCGCCGGGAGAGTCCACGACGATGATTGAACAGGGGACGCCTGCTGCGGCAATCTCGTCAGCGACTTTCCAGCCATCACTCACATGATGCAGGACGACGCGAAAGCCGAACTCCTTTGCCAGTCGAAGGACAGTCATGATGTCGTCATGTCGATGTGTGTGATGGTGGACAACTCTTTCGCCACGAAGCACTTCGGCCATGATTTCAAGTCCGAGATCGCGGTCTGGGCGTTTATCCATGTCGTCGCCAGCGCGTTCGATGCGATCCATGTATTCCTGCGCAGCAATAAATTGCTGCCGGACAAGCGCGGCAGCCTTTCCACGTGTTCCGGGAAACGGGGGATTGCGTTGAGGGTTCGTGCCATTGGCCATCTTGAGTCCCCCTGCGATTCCACCCGATGCGGTGCGGATCACCTGATCATCAATGGTGTCGGCTTCTCGCAGTTTCACATAGACGGTTTGGCCACTGCAGAGGTGGCCACTGCCGGGCATGATGTTTAGGGTCGTGAGACCTCCTGCGACAGCGCGTCGAAATCCCGGATCTTGGACGTCGATGGCATCAAGGATGCGCGTTTCGGGCTGGATCGGCGCTGTTCCATCGCCTCCGCCCCAGCCTCCAATATGACTGTGTGTGCAAATCAGACCGGGCATGAGTACACCGCCCTGAAGATCGATCACGTCGTATTCCATTGCTTTCGGCGCAGCGAAGGCATCCGCCTCACCAACGGAGACGATCCTGCCGTTCTCAACAAAGACATGGCCGTCATCGATCTCAGGACCAGTGACAGGAATGACTTTGCCGTTGGTGAATAGTGTGGCCGCTGGCGAACTGGCAGCGATCGCGGCGCTGAGTGCAATCACAAGCATGAACACTGACTCCCTTCCGTTCTGAAATCTGGTCTGACCATCCTACTACGAGTTCTAAGTCGATTCTCAGTTGTGTGCAGGCCTGGCTTGAGATCTCTCGGGCTCTGATCTGCCGAGGGTGACACATGCCACGATCAGGCCCGCAACGCATGCGATTCCCTGAACCATGAATGCCGCAGCCATACCCTCGCTGCGAGCGTCAACCAATGTCTGTGCCAAGGGAGGATCTTCGATTCGAAGGTGTTGCAATGCGGTCACGTCCCCCTCGAGGGCGCGGCGTGCATCTTCTCCAGCCTTTCCGTCAGGAAGTGGATCAGGCGTCTGCGCTGTCACCATCCACCCGATTGCCAGAACACAGATCACGATCCCGATACTGCTCCCCAGTTGTCGCATGGTCTGCACGAGTCCAGAAACTTCGCCTCGCTGCGCATCCGGTGCACGTGAGAGGACATCTGTATTGGCAGGGGTCGATGCGAAGGTCGAACCTCCTCCAACGAGGACCATTCCGATCGCCAGGATGACATAGGACTGTTGGAGTATGCCTCCAATCTCGACACACAGTCCTACGAGTGTCACGGCGAGGCCGACTATCACCAGCCGTGGAGATCCGAGTCGGTCGTACATCTTGCCTGCAGATCGGATGACCAGAATCACAGGTACAAGCAGTGGCAAACTCCCGAGGCCCGCTTGGAGCGGCGTGAATGCGAGTGCTTCCTGCAAATAGATTGCTCCATAAACAGCTTGTGCGGACATGATCAATGACACAAATGCAAGCACGACACTTTGTCCCAACATGACACGTGGTGCGATCAGTTTGACTTCCAGAAGCGGCGAAACATGTCGCGCCGAGTGGATGATGCATGTCGCCGTCAAAATCACGCCCAAACTGCCAAGCAGCCAAGGGAGCCATGGCGCGTTTGTTGGTGGATGGCCGAGCCATTCAAGTCCTAGTACCAGGGCAGGCAGTCCGGTGAGCAATGTGGCGATCCCCACAAGATCTAATCTGCGCCGGACAGCTGATGATGGATGAAGACCGAGATTGATGCTCATGATCAACGCCATACCGGCAACAGGAAGATTCAATAGGAAGATCCATGGCCAGTCAGCGAGTTCAATGATGAGACCGCCGACCACGGGGCCTGCCATCAGGAAGAGCAGCGCGACACCGAAGTAGGTTGCCATGGCCCTTCCTCTGCGTCCTGCCGGTGTCGATCCAACAACAATGGCGGTCGATGCCGGTTGCATGGTTCCCGCAGCGATCCCCTGGGCTGCTCTGGCGATGATCAACGCGATGCCGGAAGAGGCCAGCGCGCAAGTCAGTGAACCGATCGCAAACAGGATCATCGCCATTCGAAAAACGGCGAGGCGTCCAAACCGATCCCCCAATCGTCCTCCGATTGCGAGTGTCGAAGCAAATGCAACCAGAAAGGCATTGACGACCCACGCGGACTCCGCGGTTGTCATCCCGAGATCCGCTTGAATAGTTGGCAGCGCAACGCCGACAACAGTGGCATCGAGGAAGATCATCGAGAGCGATCCCGTCATCGCGATCAGCGTTCGAATTGGTCTGACCTGTAAATCTCCCATCACCCTCGATGCTCGCTGTCTGAAGCCGCGTGGTCAAGTCCAGACAGAGGCATGGGTTCCCAAGGATGCATGCCGGGCATGGCAGGGGGGATGCCTGCGATGCATGGGGATCATTCCAAGGGACCGACCAACGAAGGAGATGGGCGGGGCACAACAGGGATGCACTCCCAGCACGAGGGATAGCCCATCCTTTGGGATGCTGGGGCAGCCGAGTTGCGGCAGCAAGGATCGATCGCGATCTTGAGATTCTGCAGGGGCCCATTGGCACAGGGCTGTCAGATCGCCCGATCTGGCCCAGAAACAGCATGGACTGCTCGCAAAATCGGGCACTTATTCCGAAGAACGCGGAAGATCGCTTAATTAAGCGAATAAAGCCGTGAGTTAGAGGCAAAACAGGGCATATCTCGCTTGATGGGCCTTCAAAGAGGTCTTGAAGCTTATTCCCGCTCTGTGCCTGGGGCTGAGATCTGAGTATCGATGGTCCTCCTGAGGGATATATTGGATCCTCAAGTCCATTGAACTGTGATTCTCGCTGACCAAGAGCGACTCGGAGCAGATTCAGCATGCTGAGCACAACTTCCGAATATGCCCTGCGGATGATGGTCCTGCTCACGCAGGCTGAGGGCAAGCCTCAAACCTGCGCTGAACTCAGTGAGGCTGGCGGCATTCCACAGCAATACGGCTGGAAGGTTCTGGGCATCCTTCGGCGGGCCGGGATGGTGCAGGGTCAGCGGGGTCGATACGGGGGGTTTGTACTGCAATGTGATCCCTCTACCACTTCCATGCTTGACGTGGTGAATGTGATCGCTCCATTGCAACGGATGGAAGATTGCCCTCTTTGCCGCGAAACGGATTCCAGTCGGTTCTGCGCCCTTCACGCCGAGATGGACAAGGCCATGGGCGCAACGGTGTTCGCGCTTGGTCAGCGGTCCTTGAGTGAACTTGTTGCGCATCGGTATTCCGATCACTCGTAGATGAGCGTCCGATTGGTATTGGCCACCCATCCCACTTTCGTCTGATACCGTGCGCCTTCAATGTGAGGAGTGCGTCATGCACAACCGACCTGCCTTTGAATTGTTGCACGATCCTTTTTTGACAAAGGGCACAGCGTTCACAGAGGCCGAACGCCAAGAACATCATCTGGAAGGCTTGCTGCCTCCAACGGTAGAAACACTTGATGAGCAGGTTGAACGAGTCCTCAATCAACTCGATCGCTGGGACAATGACCTCGAGCGATACATGCATCTTCGCGCAGTTCAGGACCGTAATCGCACGTTGTTCTACAGAGTTCTGACCAGTGATCCTGAACGATTTCTTCCACTTGTCTACACACCAACTGTCGGCGACGCATGTGAAGAATTCGGGCATATTCTGACTCGGCCACATGGCGTCTATCTGCCTGTCACCTCTCAGGGACGGGTCAAGGAGATCTTGGGGAATTGGGGGAGTCGTGATGTTCGGTTCATCGTCGTCACGGATGGATCGCGCATTCTCGGTCTGGGTGATCTGGGTGCAAGTGGAATGGGCATTCCTATCGGAAAACTGGCGCTCTATACAACGTGCGCGGGCGTTCCTCCGGAACTCACGCTCCCGATCACCTTGGACGTTGGCACTGACAACGAGGAATTCATCAACGATCCGATGTACGCAGGACTTCGGCAGAAGCGGTGTGACGACGACACTTACTACGCCTTTGTCGACGAGTTTGTGCAGGCTGTTCAGGATCTGTTTCCGGAGTGCTGTATTCAGTTCGAAGATTTCAGTATGAACCATGCTGCGCCCTTGTTGGCCAAGTATCGCGATCAGGTGTGCTGCTTCAACGACGACATACAGGGGACTGCTGGAGTCGCACTCGCAGGCATTCATGCGGCTTGTCAGGCGAAGGGGGAGTCAATCAGCGAACAACGCATCCTTTTCCTGGGTGCGGGATCGGCTGGCACTGGGATTGCAGAATTGATTGTCGAATCGATTTGTGTCGAGACGGGGATGCCGAGAGAGGAAGCGATGACACATGTGCGGTTGTTCGACATTAATGGTCTGCTGGTGAGATCGAGAACTGATCTTGCGCCATTTCAACAACCGTTCGCAGCCGAAGCCGAACCATGTGATGATTTTGTCGAAGCCATCCGTTCTTTCAAGCCCACCGGCATCATCGGGGTATCGACGGTGCATGGTGCGTTCAATGAACAGGTCATTCGTGCGATGGGGGAGGTGAATGCCCGTCCACTTATCTTCCCCTATTCCAACCCGACTTCACGTGCGGAATGCACTGCACAGGAGGCTTACGAGTGGACGGGTGGAAGGGTGCTCTTTGGTAGTGGCACGCCAATGCCTCCGGTTGAGCACAAGGGACGGACGATCAAGCCATCTCAAGGCAACAACGTCTACATCTTTCCCGCAATGGGGATGGCCATCTTCGCGACAGGCGCACGTCATGTGCCTCAGGAAGCATTCCTGACAGCTGCCAAGTCATTGGCCGAGCAGGTGCCAGTGTCCTATTTCGAGGATGGGATGTTGTATCCCTCGCGGGCAGAGATTAGAGCCGTGTCTCTCAAAGTAGCTGGGGCAGTGGCGCGGACGCTCGACGAGATGGGCCTCAACAGACACAAGGCGGCTGATTGGGACGCGCGAATTGCGGAGCTGGCCTTCGTTCCCGAATACCGCTGAAGACGCGATCCGTTCAGGCGGACATGGACAGGAATGACAAGTTGAATGTGTGCAAAGGGCAAGTGCCCTCGATCACTGGCTTCCCAAATCGAGATCTTCTCGGGACGGTTTACCTCCCACCCAGATGTGCTTGGCATCCACGATGAACAGGCCATGATCATTGCGGTCATAGACCTCACCTTCGACCAGCACGAATCTCGATTCACCAAGACCGCCCATCCCCTTTGCAGAGGCGGGTAGGGGCCGCCCCGCATCATCAGTGATGCGAATCGTCGCCATGCCATTGAGAAGATCATCTGCATCTTCGCAGCAGTAGTCCCACGGGACTGGGCAATGGTCTTCATCGCCCATCAACTCACATGAAATGAGTTTGGGATCCACTGCGATAAAGATGGCATTCCCAGTCACAAATGGATCTGCTTTACCACCCACGCGTCCCATGAGTCGAACAGTGTCGCCCTTGGCAGCATTGGCTTTGACGTCCGCGATGCCTTTGGCATCTGCCGGTCGATTAGTGACAAAAAGTCCAGCAGGCGCGATAACTGCCGCTGCTTTGGCATTCCGAGTTGCTTTCGAGTTCTCTTGATTGTCCCCACAGCCAGTAAAGCTGAGCAACGCACAGACAATGAATAATCTACTGAGCATCTTGCATTCCTTTGATCAACAATACTACTCCCCAGCACGCAGTGCTTCGGGAATTGGTCTGCGAAGACATCGCCAGGCGGGAACTGCCGCACCAATGATGCCGAGAAAGAGCCCGACCGCCAAGCCGAGCGAGAGGACGCCTGCATCAATCGAGATGCCGAAGACGCCCATGGAAAATCGAATGACGAAGTGATCAAGAACCAACAGACCGAGGACACACGCGATCAGTGCCCCGATCGAAGAAGCCAGAATCGACTCCTGCACAAGTGACCAGAGGATGCTCGCACGTGAATAACCGAGTGTCTGCAATGATCCGATTTCGCGGACACGACTCGCAAATGCTGCGTACATGGTGTTCAATCCGCCGGTGATGCCTCCAATGGCGATCAGCACCGCTGTGACAATGACGAGCAGTCGTATCGGTCGGTAGAAGGCATCAAGTTGCGCGTAGTAGTCGGTCTCCGCAATGGCAGCGAGTTCTAAGTCCAATCTGCTCGCAGCAAACGCTTCGAGATCTGCAAACTCTGCATCATCCATCCTCAGCATCACTGTAGAGAGGCTATCTCTTTGCGCAGTCACCTGAAGATCGGTCAAAGACGTCCATAGTTCGCCATCAATCACACCACCGCCTGCATCGAGAAGGCCGACAACTTCATACGACTCATCATCGATTCGAAATGTCGTGCCGAGAATCGATTCGGGCGGGTCATACCCAAGCGATCGCGCTGCGAGTCGCCCGGATGCAAGTTCACTGTGACCGGGTCGTGGTGCATGTCCGCTAATGAGCCGCACGTCATCGTGGACGAGCCATGCCTCAGGTGTGATGCCACGAATCACCGCAAGTCTCCCTGGTTGCTCTGGTTCAGTAGCCAGAGGCATGGCAAGATGAATTTCAGGTGACACGGCATCCACACCAGCTCGTTTGAGAAGACCGGGAACACTGGCGGAAACAATTCCAGCAGCGCGCATGGGAATCTCACTGCGTTCAATGCTTTCCTCACTCCCGCTTCCAATCAGCATGACTCTGTCCTGAGACGCGCTCACGTGCATCGCTTTCTGCATCCCATTCGTAAAACCGGCGGCCGCGAGAACAAGCAGCACGACAAGCGTGCTACCGCCGACGCTTAGTGCCAGTCGCAGGGGAGAACGCCCCAGGTTCCGAACGGCATATTCAAACGGAAGTTTGCGCACGAAATCTTCTCCTATACCGCCCTGAAGCACGCAGCAATGTCACGACGGGCCAAACGGATAGCAGGGACCACGCCTGCGAGAAGACCGAGGGTCAGCGCAGCTGACACACCCCATGCTGGAGCGGTCCAATTGCTTGCGATCTCGATATTCAGACCTTCCATCGTCAGGCTGAAATGTCCAAGCCTGACCGTTGCCAGTGCCGCAAGTGCGCCAAGCAGACCCCCGGCCAATCCCATGATGGCGCCTTCAAGCACAACCATCCATCCGATGAGCGGACCCGTGTAGCCAAGTGTCTGCAGAACGGCATGGTCACGGACGCGATCACGCATCGCCAGAATGATCGCATTCGCGATCAGCGCAAAGACAGCAGCCAATGCGCCCCAGGCGAGCAGGCCGGCAAAGTCCACGAGTTCGACGATGTCACGTGCGGCACGCCCGACAAAGGCGCGTTCGGGTCGTGTAGCGGTCGGATGTTCGTCATGCGCAAACAATTCATCGATTTCACCGGCGATCGATTCCAATCGAGTTGGATCGTCAACAGACACATTGAACTGGGTTACCAATCCACCCGTTCCACCTCGGCGCGCTGCTTCCTGCAGAAAAGGTAAATGCACCCACGCAATGTTTCGGTCCTGAGGGTGATCGGTCTGGAGTATGCCAGCCACAAACACGGTGATCCCAGCTGCAGCAAACCGATCACCAACTCGAATGCCTCGCCGTGCGGCAAGCGCCTCACCAACAATGGCTGCGTCACCGCGGCTTTGCCAGTCTCCAAGGTCGCCTCCGACAATGTCTGCATCACCTGTCACTGCGACATCGAAGTCGTCTTGTGGAACACCGCGGAAAGTGACGACATCGAGTGATGCCCTGCAGTTCGAGACATGAATCTGCATGGGAACCACACTGGTCACGCCATCAATTCTTTCCATGCGATCTCCATAGAACTGTGGCAGACGACTGGAGAAGGGGCAGAATCGATTTTCCCGGTACACGACAAGCGTCGTATCACCTGCTTGCACCTGAGTTGCTGTGTGCACACCTTCACGCATGGCTTCGACGGCCACAAAAAGAAACATGGCAACACCAATCCCGACGATCGTCAGACCACTTCGAATCGGACTGCGGACGATCTGGCGGACGACAGTTGGCAGCACGCGAAGAAATTGATTCATGCTGTCCTCACAGTCTGCTCGACCAGTTGGCCTTTTTCGAGATGCAGCACGGTGTCTGCCCACTCGGTCGTGCGAGGGTCATGCGTGACCATGACAATGGTCCGTCCCTGTTCGCTGTTAAGCCTGCTGAGTAATTCCATGACTGCCGTTGCACTCTCGCGATCAAGATCGCCGGTGGGTTCGTCAGCCAGCAGAATGGTTGGTTCAGTGACAATTGCACGTGCAATTGCCACACGCTGTTCTTGTCCTCCGCTGAGTTGTCTTGGATAGTGGGCGTAACGATCTGAAATGCCAACAGATTCGAGTGCCGTAGAGACGCGTTCGTGACGCTGACGCCGGGTCAGTGGCTGCAAGAGAAGGGGAAGCTCAACATTCTCATAGGCTGTCAGAACAGGTATCAAGTTGTAGAGCTGGAAGATGTAACCGACATGCTTACTTCTCCAATGCGACAGTGCGCCTCTGGAGAGGTTCTGGATGGCTTCACCTGCGACCGTGAGTGTTCCCTCGGTGGGTCGATCGATTCCTGCAAGCAGATTGAGCAAGGTGGTCTTGCCTGAGCCGGAGGGGCCCATCAGGGCAACAAAACCGCCTGAATCAATATCAAGATTGAGATTTTGCAGCGGCGTGATCTTCTCGCTGCCACGGCGATAGGTTCGTGTGAGTGCTCGGCATTCAATCAGTGTCATGTCAAAGATCCTCACTACTTGATTGCACAATCGATCCTTCGGCCACGTCACTCGTGATGACCCGATCTCCGGGAGAAAGACCACTGGTCACTTCTCTCCATCCGTCGATGGATTGCGTGCCGACCTTCACCGTGCGGGAGACGGCACGACTGTCTTCGTCAATCAACATGACCGTGTTGTCCGCGCGCAGCGCATCCTTCGGGATGAACACGCGTTCAACACGCCGCATCTGCGATCCTTGGTGTGCTGATCTTGTTGGCAGTGATTGATTTGTTTGATGCGTGCCTAACTGGGTGGTGTCATGTCGTGGCAATATGCATCCGACCCTTTCTGGCTTCGGCGTTTTCTCAACCTTTGCA
>JAKVBW010000032.1 GCA_022446945.1 Phycisphaerales bacterium
CAAGACGGGGAAGACGGCAAAGGGTGCGAAAGCATCGCATTGGACGCGCAGAAGAGGATGGATTGATCTTCAACTGCCCCTCTACAGGGCACTCCTTCGTTCTATTGGGATTGATGTACCGGCTTCCGAGCTCGGCTACATCCTGATTCCGGCTGCAGGTGACGACTGTGGATTTGATATTGCCTCGTGGACGGATGCGGACCTTGTTGAAGCTGAAGATGAAGCTGCAGAGATCGTCCGGATCATTACCGAGGGCGAACTTCTTGCACATGTCGAGGAATCCTTCGCATGAATCCGGTCGGCACCCTTATCACAGCCAATGCAGGATGCGGCAAGACATTCACACTTGCCAATCGTGTCCTTGGCTGGATGGTGACGCACTATCGCCTGACCGGATCTTCCGGTGCGCGGGACATTCTCGCGGCGACTTTTACGCGCAAGGCCGCGGGTGAAATTCAGCAGCGCATTTTGCGTCACCTTGCAAGAGGGGCGATTGAGCCGCAGCGACTGGCCGACTATGAGCAATCCATCGGATTGGAAGAGCCGGCAACCCAATCGGAACTGCTGTCAGTCCTGGAAGATGTCGCGCGGGAAATTGATCGGCTGCAGATCAACACATTGGATGGTGTGTTTCATGAATTGGCACGCGCACTTCCTGAAACCGTCGGCCTTCCACAAGGCTGGTCGATCGGTGATCAGCCGGCGCTCGCGGCCTTGCAACGTGCGTCGATCGATGATTGGCTGGACGGCAGTAAACCGGATCAAGTCGAGGAGTTTGCCGCCGCCGCCGAAGGTGAAGTGCTCAAAGGGTCGATGCACGGGGCCATTACGAAGACGATCTGGGGAGATGGTCGAGGCGGGGGCTTGCTCGAACTTTGGCGGCGTGGTCGCCTCTCTGCTGCCGCAAGTGGGCAGGACCCCTGGCGATGGCTTGAACAACTGAGCGACGATCAGATTGCGCCGATGGCTAGACGTGTCTCTGCAGAAGAGATCAAGTCCAGTCTCGACCAACTCGCATCAGCGCCCATTCCGCTGACGCAAGGCGGCACGCCCAACAAACGTTGGGTCGTTGCGCGTGAGCGTGTACTTGAGTCGGCCAGCGAAGGCCGATGGAGCGAGCTCCTTGTGGACTCCATGGTCTTGGCGGTTGTTCGGGGTGTGGCATTCAACCGGGCTCACGCACCCGCAGAAATGGAAGAGTCCTTGGCACCCCTGATTGGGCAGGCATGTCAACATCTTGTTGATCGGGTGCGGCTTCGCCACGGAATATGGGAATTGCTGCTTAATGCGCTCGGAACAGCTTCCGAAGCGCAGCAGCAACAGGCAGGTCTCTTTGGGTTTTCCGATGTTTCAGCAAGGCTTGCAACGGCAGACATTCTTTCTCCAGAGAGTCTCAGTGCGCTCGCGTGGCGACTGGATGCCACGATTCGGGATCTTGCGCTTGACGAGTTTCAGGACACATCAGTCGAACAAGCACGGGTCCTCTTGCCGTTGATTGATGAGTTCTTCGCGGGAGAAGGTGCTTATGAGACTCCGCGGCACATGCTTGTGGTGGCAGATCCGAAGCAATCGATCTACGGCTGGCGCGGTGGGACGCCCGAACTCATTCAGTGGCTCCGCTTGAAGGGGGGAACGCAACTCGGCGCAATGGAATTGGCGATGAGTTACCGCTCTTCTCCCATGATCATGAGTTTCGTCAACGCCAGTTTCCGGGACATTGCTTCCAATGCCGCAGTCCTAGGTGAACAAAGCCGAAGGCCTGCTGCAGACGTCCAGTTGATGGGGGCGTGCCATTTGATGACTGAGGGACCGCTCAATGCAGTCGACGCTGCAGTAGATCGATGGATCTTTGCTGAGCACACCTCTGCGCCGATGCTCGCAAATGAACCTGGCCTCGTGCACGCGCACGTGGCGAGCAAGGATGATGCCGCCGAAAGAGCCGCTGACATCGTTGAGCGTCGGGTGTCCAAGGGGGGGACGATTGGTGTGCTGTGTCCTACTAATGACACGCTCACTTCAGCTGCAGATGCGATCCGGGACAGGGGGATTCCTGTCAGTGAAGAGGGCGGGGGCGGCATCAAGGATGTCGTTGCTGCGGCGCGTCTTCTGGAAGTGCTGACGCTTGGTGATCACCCCGGCAACACCCTTGCGGGTTTCAACGTGTCACATTCGCCATTCGGCAGGCATGTCGGTCTCTGTCCTCTTGAGGAATGTGCTGACAATTCCGAGGCATGTGGCATCGCTTCACGATCAGTCCGGTCACTGGTCACCCAGCGCGGACTGTCGGGGGCAATCGGGCATCTCGTTGATGCGGTCGATGAAGATGTCAGCAGCCGCGAACGATCGGCACTTGGCAGGATTGTGCTGATGGCGTCCGAGTGGGGGGATGAGCACCCCAGAAGACTTTCGGACTTCGTTGCGCACGTCAATCAGATCGGGTTGGGGCAGGCAACAGAAGATCGTGTGCGTGTGATGACCATGCATGCGTCAAAGGGCTTGGAGTTTGATGAAGTCGTGCTTCCCTGGCTGGACACCAAGATGGTGCAGGAACGCCCCCCTGCATGCCAAGGATGGTCATCAGATGCGTTGGGGACGCTTTCCGCGATTGCTCCGACGGTGTCAACTTCCGAGCGCATCTATACGCCCTTGCTGAGCGCTATGCACGAACAGGCATTTGCAGGTGACCTTGCCGATCGCATCTCGCTGCTCTATGTCGCCATCACACGCGCCCGTCATGGCTTGCACCTGATCTTTGCGCCAATCGTCAAGTCGAATGGGATCAACGCAGTTCTGTCACCGGCCACATTCTTGCGCGCAGCATTGCCGGATTTGGAAACGGCGCTGGAAGATGTTGACGCATCCCAGCGAACGCCGATCTGGAAAGCGGCCGGTTCGCAGAACGTGTCATGGGACAAAAAGGCTCAACGCCGCGCAAAGCCGCGACCGCCCGTAAGTCTTGTCAGCCGCGAAGTGGGGACCGAGATCACTCCATCATCTCATGGCTCAATGCCGCTTCGGGAAAGGTGCAGACTGTTGCCCGGTCGTGCTCGACGTGATGGCGTGATCCTGCATGAGCTCTTTCGAGGCGTTCGCTGGATGGAAGACGGGCCGCCCGATGCCTCCGCGATCGACAGTGCATTTGAGGAAGCAGCCATCCAATTGGGCAGACCCGTCGGACCCGATCAACGGGAAGCGCTGCAGTCCCGATTTGAAGAAGCCATGTCGGGTGAGGCAGGCAAACTGCTCCGCCGCGATGCGCACGCTGCATGGGAGGCGACCACTCTGGAAGTGTTCCCGGAGCACCCACTGCTCGCAGATGTGGAGGACGGTTTGATGCGTGGTCAAATTGATCGACTGGTCATCGGGCGAGATGCAAATGGTGTCGCGATTGCGGCGTCAATCATCGATTACAAGACAGGCAGCCATCACACGGCGGAGACGCGAGCAGCGGCAGAGCAGTTGTATGCCAGTCAGTTGGAACGTTATGCCCAGGGAGTTTCCGCCGTCTTCGAGATTCCGGCCTCCCAAATCCAGACACGGTTGTGTTTCATCGCTTGAGCGTGTCGCTCCCTCTACAGTGCACGTATGAAACACAGAGTTGTCGTTACAGAATCACTGCATGAGGATTCGATCGCGTGGCTGGAGGATCGCGCCGAGGTGGTGCAATGTCCCTCCACCGCACCGGAGTTCCAGGAAGCGATTGCACCAGCCAGCGGATTGATTGTTCGCACCTACACACAAGTGGATCAGGCGATGTTGAGCATGGCCCAGAATCTTCGGGTCGTGGGGCGTGCAGGAACAGGTTTGGACAACATCGATTTGCAGGCGTGTCAGGATCGGGGGGTTGAAGTGGTGCATACGCCAGCGGCCAATCGGCAGGCTGTGATTGAGTATGTCGTCTCGCTGATCATGTCTGAGGTGCGACCTGTGCCTCCTGCGGTACCCGGCGGGTTGACCCCGGACACATGGGCTGCTGCCCGGGCTGCGGCAATGACCACGCGGCAGTTGAGTGAGAGACGCGTCGGCATTCTGGGCTTTGGTCAGATTGGACGAAGGGTTTCTGCAGTCATGGAGTCGATGGGGGCTGCCGTTCAGTATCACGATCTCCTCACCATTCCCTCAGAACTGCGTGGCCGGGCCGAGCCTGTGTCACTTGAGGCCCTCCTTGAAGAAAGCGACATCCTCAGCATTCATGTTGATGGCCGGCCGGAGAACAGGCATTTCCTCGGTGCTGACAGACTCGCACTGTTGCGACCGGAAGTGCTCCTCATCAATACAGCGCGGGGGCTGGTCATTGACAATGCGGCATTGGCGAGCGTGTTGGAGGGGCATTCTGGGAGGCGCGCCATCCTCGATGTGCATGAGGAGGAGCCGGTACCCGCTGACGACCCTCTTCTCGGTCTTTCAGGGGTCACGCTGTTGCCACATGCGGCCTGCCGGACGATCGCCGCTCAGAAGGGAATGTCAGATGTTGTGCAGGAGGTTTGGACAGCATTGGAACCGGGCGACAGAGGATCTTGAAGATCTTTAAGATCATGTTTCACAGGTGTTTGCGGCAAACACTGAGCAGCACGCGCTGAATCTCTTAGAAATTTGCCGGAATTCGGTTCCTCTCTATGCCCCGGTTCCCGCATGCAATGGTGACCGGGGTTTCTCTGCGCGTGCAGAGGCCTCTGCCGGCCAGGTCAGTGCCGGTGAGTGTGCTCGAGATCGTGCCCAGAGCACACTCGCGGGCGAGCAGATGAGCATCGAGGAGAACATCGTGAAGCACTGTGTGAGTAGAACACTGATTCCAGTCGCAGCCGCCGTCGTTCTCGGCGGGACATTGGCGGGTTGTGGTTCGAATTGGCGAACACATGATGCCCGGGTCATGGGAGATTCCAAGCCATCCTCACGGGCCGCCCCGAGTTGGGTACAGGGCAGCATGCCCATGGCCGAGGATCGCGTCTACTTCGTTGGCCGAAGTCATACCCCCGATTATCACCGAGAGGCATATGTGGACGGCACATGGCATGGGACCGGACCCAATCCTCGAGATCCGGAAATTCGCGTTGGTTACACCGTCATGGATGAGCGTGAAGCAGTGCAGAGCGCGCGCAATGACGTGTTTGATCAGATCCGTCAGCGATTGCAGCCACGCAATGTGGGCACGACTGGCCAGACTGCGACCATGAACATTGACAGTGGCTCATGTTTGGATTGCGGAGACCGCATTTCTTGGACGGGCAATACCGAGATCCAAGCCCCTTGCAGTTCTCCCTGTTATGTCGGCCGCAACCACAGTGCGCCAAACAAACAGGGATCTTCCTGTCGAGAAGTCTCGCTGAACCACTGTGATCCTTGCGGCAGCAAGGCCCTTAACAGAGGCAAGGTTGTAGCAGTGGCATCTTGTTGTGGCACTTGCGGCGATTCGCACAACTTTACCATCAGTCAAAGTGGGGGCACAACTGTGGTGCACTCCGTTGCGACAGATCATCGCCAGCGAGCAGACTATGTCAACAGCCCTCCCTACATGGGGCGTGATATGAACGTACTCAATGTCGGCATCGATTCCGTGATGCCAGCGATGCTTGCGCAACTGAGTGAAGAGGAAATCTACTTCGAGAAATGGCACGTTCACGAGACGGGCGATTCATGGGATCGACCCTTCGCCGAGGGGCGAGACGAGTGGCAGTCGTACAAGTGTTGGATTCTCACCTCGATTCCGCGATCCGAGTACAACCGCATTGCCGAAGGCTTCAGGAATCGATATGACGAAATCTACGACATGAGTCTTGAGTGGACTGTCGCCGATCGCAGCCGTCGCGTTGACTGGGAGACTGAAGAACGGATGATCTATCTCAAGCGTCAAGAAGAAGAGCGTATGTGGAATCGCGAGGATGAGATCATCACCCGCGATCACACCATCACGCTCGACAAGGATCGTCATCCACTGCCCGGCCGCCGCTATACGGTCATCGGGTCCCAGTGAGAACCGGAAAGGAGTACATGACCATGCATCGCATGCTCTCAACAGCCCTGATCGGGTTGGTTCTTCCGCTCTCATTGGGCGCTTGTCAACGGTGGCACGCTGCACCGCCAGCAGGCCATTGGGAGGGAGGCAAGACGGGCTTTGCCGAATGGCAGGCACGCGGCAACCGATCGCTTCAAAACCACATCACCGTGATCGATAACACGCAGACGCATCTGCCAACGGTGGATGCCAACTATGAGTTGACTGCGTATAACGCCGTCAGCCACATGTTGGCGACTGCGCGTCCGGCGATTGCCAGCCATGTGGAAAATCAGGCTCGTGCTGGCGAGCTCGACGAGACTGAGGAATCGATCCTGAACGACGATCTTGTCGCAGGGGATGTCTTTGATTCATCTTTGCCAGTGCTGTATTCGACCACGGTCGATCTCAACGATTTCGACAAGACCACGAACTTCGGCCGTCTGATGTCCGAGGCGTTGGCGACAGCACTGACGCAGCATTGGGAGAACAAGGTCATCAAGACCACACTCCGCCAGGGCAGTATGCCCATCGTGCCGCGACAAGGGCAGTTTCTTCTGTCCCGTGACCTTCAGGAACTGGCGCTGGACTACAATGCCGGGGCTGTGTTGCTGAGCACCTACTCAGTAGCGCTGGATAAGGTCTATGTGACGGTGGAACTGGTCAATGTCCACCACAATGCGGTCGTTGCGTCCTGCATGTTTGATATCCCGCTCGGTCCTCGCACACTCGCGTTGCTACGGGGCATCGAATATCCAGATGCGATGAAGGCAGTCTTGAAGGGCGAACTTTGATGCGTAACATGTGTCTGCTGTCAGGTCTCTTTCTTGCCTCAGGTCTCTTCGCGGGTTGCACCTCGCCTGAGCGTGTATCCGAAGCGATTGCGCGCAAGCAAGCGCATTTGCCGGAGTCCTGGCTCTATCTGTCTGATACATCATCAGAAGTGGCGACGCTTCCCAAAGGGATGCAAGATGCGCTTGCTGAACTGAGAGCAGATGCGCAGCGTGAGCACGCATCCCGATACTTCACCGTGTTCGGTGAGTACACCCCTGAGATGCAGAGCCGGATTGAAGCGATGAACCGGGCTTGCACAGAAGCCTACATGGTCAGCACCAACAAGCTTTCATCAGATCTAACGCCCGAGTTGACATCCGTATCCGAATCCAGTGCCGATATCTGGTGGGATGATCAGATCATCTACAACATTCAGGGCCGGGAACTTCATGATGACTGGCGTTCGTTTTGGCTGATGGATTCTCCATCAACGCTCAACCGCCACCCGATCATCGATACAAGCGTTCCCTGATCACCAGTACTCTCTTCTGTTCATTCTTCCCGCGGGCGGCGTACCATGCCGCCCGCGGGTTCTTTTTGAGATTACAGAAGGCTGATTCTCTCCCTTTTCATTTGAGGCCAACTGATTCCGGAGCCATTGACGATGTCTTTCACCATCGATCACATTTCCGCTCGGCAGATTCTTGATAGTCGCGGCAATCCCACCGTTGAGTGTGAGATTGGACTTGCTGGTGGCGTGACTGGGCGTGCAGCTGTCCCGAGTGGGGCGAGTACGGGTGAACATGAGGCAGTGGAACTTCGTGATGGTGGCGATGCCTGGTGTGGGAAAGGTGTTTCATCAGCGGTCGGCAATATTCGAGAAAAGATTGCGCCGAAACTCGTTGGCTGGGATGTCCGCGATCAGGAAGGGCTGGATGCTCTGATGATCGATCTTGATGGAACGGAGACCAAAGCCTCGCTTGGCGCGAACGCGATGCTCGCAGTATCGCTTGCCAATGCGCGAGCAGCGGCCAATGCGAGCGACTTGCCGCTCTTCCGTTATCTCGGCGGCGCATCTGCTCACGTTCTTCCCGTGCCGATGCTGAATATTCTCAATGGCGGGAAACACGCAGACAACACTGTCGACTTCCAGGAATTCATGATTCAGCCCAAAGGCTTCTCCAACTTTGATGAAGCCATGCGTGCCGGCGTTGAAATTTACCACGCGCTCAAAGCAGTTCTTCATGATCGCCACCTCTCGACGGCTGTTGGGGACGAGGGAGGATTTGCGCCAAATCTGAAGTCAAATGAAGAGGCGCTTGAGGTGATCGCATTGGCCACTGAACGGGCTGGCTACGCACTCGGTGAACAGATATTCATTGCTCTGGATCCTGCGACGAGCGAGATGGTGTCTGAAGCGGCGAAGCGAGGGAAGGAAGGCTATTGCTTCTTTTCAAGTGATCCAGATCGCATTGCTTCAAGCGACGAAATGGTCGAGCTCTGGGCCAACTGGTGCGAAAGATGGCCAATTACCTCGATCGAAGATGGGCTCGGAGAAGAGGACTGGGATGGCTGGAAGCAACTGACGAGTCGTCTTGGAGAGCGCGTGCAGTTGGTCGGCGATGATCTCTTCGTGACAAATGTGCAGTATTTGCAGCGAGGAATCAACGAGTCTGCAGCCAACGCCATTCTTGTCAAGGTCAACCAGATCGGGACACTCACCGAGTCACTCAGTGCTGTGAAGATGGCGCAGCAGGCAGGCTTCAATGCCATCATCAGTCACAGAAGTGGCGAGACTGAAGACGCCTTCATTTCGGATCTCGCTGTCGCCACCAATGCGGGGCAGATCAAGACCGGTGCGCCTTGCAGAAGCGACAGGACTGCCAAATACAATCAACTGCTTCGCATCAGTGACGCGCTGGGCAGTGACGCCGTCTACGGCGTTTGATGTCGACGGCCGCAGTTACGCTGATGCGCCGGTTCTTCCTGCATGGTAGATGTGGACTGTTCAGTTTCGATCGAAAATGAACGACCAGATAGCGGATCTTTCACGCTCTGCTTCAGCATGCCCCTCGACCATGTTGTGCGAACCCTCGATGGTGATCAGCCGACTGTTCGGCGCGAGTTTATGAAGCAGTTGGGGGTGTGCGGAGGGGATGATCTCATCATCCGATCTTTCAATAATCAGGATTGGCGATGGGATCTGGGGAATCGCAAGATCGGATCGGAAAGGTGACCGCACAAACATGGGGGGATATCCGAACCGCCAAGCCATCGTGTCAATTCGCGCAGGCGGCATCATCAGAACCATGGCACGCGGCGGATGTCGCAAGGCGACTTGCGTAGCGACGCTTGCGCCAATCGAGCGTCCGAGATAGATGATTCCCGAGACGTCATCACGGCTCGAGAGGCGATCAACGAACGCAGCAGTGTCATCAACAATCGCGTTCTGAGAGGGACTGCCGCCACTTCGACCATAGCCGCGGTACTCGGGCAGCAGAACATGAACACCTTGATTGCGAAGGGCACGCGCTATCTGCAGTTGATCGTCGATCAACTCGGCGTTGCCGTGCAAGATGACGACGGCAGGTGTCGGGCTCTCCACATCACTGGGAAGGAACCAGGCTTCGACAGGGGCCTGGTTTTCGATCTGCAGTGACCAGGATTCCACATCAGCAGGCGCCGAGTTGAGCATTCGGCCATTGGCCATGCCGCTAGGAAAGATCAGCAAGTGCTGGAGGAAAAAAAGCAGCACGCACCAGATCACCCAGAAGATCAAAAGGGAGATCAGGATCGCAGTGATGCGTTTTGAGATTGGCCGACGCACATCTCTCCCGGTCATGTTGAGGAGCCCAAGGTGATGCGGGGATCAATCCATGCGTACATCACGTCGACTGCGAGATTCAGCAGCACAAGCAAACTTGAATACACAAGTACGACACCCATGATCATGGGCAGATCCTTGCCGAGGACGGCATCGACAAAATGCATGCCAAGGCCGGGAATGGAAAACACCTTTTCGATGACGAATGATCCTGTCATCGCTGCTGCTGTTGCAGGACCTAGATAGGAAACGACAGGAAGTAGCGCGTTCGGCAGAACATGTCGCGTCATCACGGCTCTTTCGGATATTCCCTTAGCACGTGCGGTTCTCACATAATCTGCCTGCATTTCTTCAATCACACCCTGGCGGGTCAATCTGGCAATCCATGCTGCAAATGGAAGGCTCAGTGCCAGAGCGGGCAGCGCGATGTGTTCCCATGATCCCCATCCAGTGACGGGGAACCATTTCAGCCAAACACCTCCTGCGAGGAGCATGGCAGTACCAATGACAAAGGCGGGAATGCTGACGCCCACGACAGCGATCAAACCTGTTGCCAGATCTGACCAGGATCCTGGCCGCATCCCTCCAATCGTTCCCGATGTGACACCGATGATGACCGCCAGCAGGATTGCAGACAAACCTACTGTCATGGATATGGGGAGTTGCCCAGCAATGATCTCGCCCACCGACCAGTTCTCGTGTCGCATGCTGGGGCCGAAGTCGATGACCGGACCTTCGCCGCCCCGACTGAGCCAGGTCACGCCTGAGACATCGCCCAGATATGACCAGTAGAACTGCCAAGGGTCATCCAGTTGCCATTGCGCGCGCATGGCTTCCTCAATGGCAGCTGGAGGCCTTCTTCCGTCTGTGCGCTCTAGGGGGTTGCCTGGAATGAGCCATGCAAGTGCAAATGTCAACGTATAAACCGCGAGGAGTATCACGGGCAGTTGAACCAGTCGCATGGCGATGACGCGCTTCATGGAGTTTCTTTCACAAAGCGAATGTCGCCAAGATATTGAATTAGCCTTGGATGGGTCGTCATGCCCGAGAGTTGCTGCGGGTCGTACATGCCGATTTCTACAATCTGGCAAATCGGCAAGAGGGGGAGGTGTTTTTCAAACAAGTCCTTCTCAACGGCTGCCATCGATCTGTATCGAGCAGCAGGATCGGATTGGACATCCGCCGCGGCCAGTGCCGCATCAATGCTTTCATTGCTGAACCCGCGATCATTGTTTCCATTGCCAGTGCGAAAGAGATTGAGAAACGTCGTGGGGTCGCCCCAATCTCCGTACCAGCGTCCGCGGGCAATCATGAAGTCGCCTTGCCTGAGGTCGACGCTGAAAGCTTTGCTGTCCTTTCCGACCAGCCGCACATTGACACCAAGCGTTTCCTCCCATTGCCCCCGGAGGGCAGTCGCAATTCTCTGATGTCGTGAAGATGAGGTCGTATAAAGCAGTTCTATCTCAGGGAACAGTTCGCCTGAAGCAGATCGCAGATTGTGTTCGTCATCCAATCCCCATCCTGCGGAGGCAAGTTCGCGAAGCGCGGCATCAGGATCAAATCCGAGGCCATTCGGGGGTTCGTATCCTTTGATGCCCCCTGCGGGGGACATGCTGCCGCTGATCGGTTCGTGAAGTCCCGTGACATGATTGACGATGGACTGTTTGTCAGTCGCTAAGGCAAAGGCACGTCTGACTTCTGCTTGATGGAAAGGGTTGGCCCGTCCATCTGGAAGTGTTGGCCTGCAATTGAAGCTGAAGAAATCCGTGCCGAAGGATGGAATTGCGCGAATCGAACGAACGAGACGCGTTTGATCTGCTTGTGAATCAGAAGCCGCATCCAGCAGATCCCTCCTTACATCTGCGGAGACGCCGGTCAACCAGTCGACTTCCCCCGCACGAAAGGCGAGGAGCGCGGTATTGGGATCAGGAATCGACACGACCAGGATCTCTCTGGCCGCGCCATTCAAAGGGCGTCGACTTTCTGGATTTCGTGTCAGACGCAGATCACGCCGATAGCGCCAACGATCCAGTACATAATCACCATTGCTCACCAGTGTGCCAGGCCGCGCCCATCGGTGATCAACTTGCAGGCGACCGGTTTGTGGGGAGAGCGCAATGAACCTGCGTTCAGACCATGGAGGTGGATTCATGAAGTGCCACCCCGACGGGCCCTTCATATCTTCCAAATCGGCATCCGACACCATCCATCCCTCCACACTCGGGCGGTGTACCGGTAGAAGTGGCGCGAAGGCGAGGAGATCGAGGAGATAGGGAACAGGTCTTGCGAGCTGCAGTTCGAGCGTGGAGTGGTCTAGTGCCCGAATGCCAACAGTCTCGTGGAATCGACGATCCGTTTCTTCCATCAACTCCTCAGCTTCTTGTTCACCTCCAGAAAAGGATGCCAGTTTTTCTGCTCGCCAATTCCAGAACTCCTCCGCGCCCTGAACCGGAAAAAGAAGATCTGAATAATCAGCCGCTGTGTCGGGAAGAAGAAGCCGCTGCCATGACCAGACGAAATCATGTGCTGTCACGGGCGTGCCATTCGACCAGCGAGCTTGAGGGTCGATATGGAAACGCCACAGGAGACCATCTTCAGATGAGTTCCAGGATTGCGCAATCGCAGATTCAATGGTGAAGTCGTTCGTATTCCATCGTGTCAAACCCTCATACAACGCATAGGCCAGGCGCATGTCATGCAGCCAACTCATGCGTTGGGGATCCAGCGTCTTGATCTCATCTTCGGATGCGATGATCAGATCCGCGTCATTTCCCGGCTGTTCAATGGACAGCAGAATTCCGAGTGCGGCGCAGAGAATGATCAGCGGCACAAGCAAGCGGCTCATGCTGCAAGATTACCAGCGACGATCAAGTGTCACTCTTGATATCGAGGCAGGGATCCAATGTTTCCCCAACGTCTTTGCGATGCTTGGAGTTCGGTGTTATCTCCGTTCGCCAACGACGTATGGTGAGAGGGGCTCAGTGTCCGGGTATCACCGGTGAGCGTGTCATCAAACTGCCCAATCATGACTTCAGCTCTGTTCAGCGATCTTCCGGCCAACTCTGCAGACCGCTGATCGGCGAGGATCGCATCCCATTGGGCCAGAACCGCCTCAAAGAGGGTGGCCAAAGCTGGAGCGGTTGTCCGCGCCAGCACGCGAAGGACAGCAGGATCAGCCTGATCGAGAAATTGAGCTTGAATCTCTCTCATGTGTGGTTCGATCACTTCGAGCATCGCCAAATCGCCACCCTGCAGCCGGCCAATGACGGCGACGAGCGCAGTTGATTGATTCTTGGCTCCAGCATTCATAATTTCAAGCTGGCCACTGTCTTTCGTGCGCTTGTTGCGGGTCGCAGATCCAATCGAAGCGAGTTGCTGTCGGAGGACGGGCCATGATGCCTCGCTCTGCGCAGCTCTGCCGAGATCCGAGACCGCGCGGGTCAGGCGGGAAGAGGACACATTTTGCTCTGCGATCAGCGACCTCATGCCGGCAGCCGCCCAGATTCGAATAGCCTCTCGCGGCTCCTGGGCAGGTGAAAGGTGACGCGTCAAGACCGTCACAGCCGCATCAGTGCCGAGTGCTGAGGTGACCTGTGTCGCGGCAATTCCTGCGGTCGTGGACCCATCCGAGATCATGTTCTTCAGTTTGGGGAGGAGAAGGTCGGAGTAGGTCATCCGAAAGATCGGGGTTGCTCGCTCGCCCGTACGTCCGGTCAGATCAATCATGAGTTTTTGGCGAGCTGCTGGCCTACTTGATTCGTCATCACCGCCGAGTGCTGACGCATGCAAATCGATGAAAGCGATTAGCTGAGCTTCCTGCTCAGGCGTGAATGACGACAGTTTGCTGAGTGTCAACAAGTTCTTCGGCGGGACGGCCAACGCAGCACTTGCCCCAGTGGCGAGCAGGCAGGCGACTGCCACAACCAATCGATTTGAAATTCTCAGATGCGGCATCTCGTCCAGTCCTTCGTTTCGTCACATTCCTTCGCGCTAGGCAGGAATGCACAGCATAGAGCAGACTTCGACCGAGTGGGTAGCAGTCCGGGTTCTGGCTGGCATCGCCCGGCTGACCGGTCTACCATTGCCTCACGCAAGGCTGCCACACATTGTGTCAAGCCGTCAAGGTGGGCCGATCACCAGATCATGCAGATGCCACGATTCATCTCTATCGGCCTCGTCGCAGCGGTTCTCAGCACCCCTGTGATGGCGCAGATCGTCGTTGCAGATGAAGGCTCGACTCAAGCGATGCGTTCACGTCTTGCCGCTGCCTTGACGCGCTATGGTCGGGCAGTTCTTGGGACAGATCCGATGTCTGTTGAGGGTCTGCTGGCTGGAACCCACTTTCTTGATGCTGCCACCCAACTGAATCCAGAAGATGCTTCCGCATGGAGGCTATTGCTTCGCAGTGCCCTATTGGTCGAGCGGGAGGATCTTGTTGCTGAGGCAATCCCCGAGATTGTTCGGTTGGATCCAGGTGATACCACAGCCCGCCTTCAACGGCTCTGGCAGGTGCTCGATGATGCCAAGACCTTGCGGGAGAAGTCCAGACTTGCGGATCAGCTTCTGACCCCTGAGGTGATCAAAGTCATAGGTCCAGATGTAGCCGCCAGATTGATGCTTCGAATGGGATTGTTGCATCGGAGGGCCGGCGAAGTCGACACATTTATGAACATGCTTGACGGGGCTTTGATGCTGGATCCCAACTATCGGGACGCGATGGCACTTCGCGCGGGTCTTCTGGAAGAGCTGGAACAGTCTGACCCCGTTGCTTGGACAAGAATTTTGGTTCAGTTGCATCTCGCAGATTTGACTGATGCGGGTGCCGCTGCAGAGCTGGGTTTGTACTTGCTCCATCATGGCGCATACGCAGCATCGGCAAGAATGCTGTCCATGGCCCGCGCGCTGGAGGCTGCTTCAGGCAAGGATGCAGGGGCTGCGCTTGATGCAGATCTGATCACTGCATTCTGGGCATCTGGCGACTTTGAAGCTGCCGAGATGCTTCTGCAGGAACGCGAACAGTTGCTGGACGAGGCCTATCAAGCCATGTCTGCATCACAGAGTGACCAACGATTGACACCACTGGAAGTCGCTCGGATCAAGGGCCCTTTGCCGCCCAAACTGGCGATGATCGGCGTGATGATTGCTGCTGATCGCGAGGATGCTTCTGAGCTGACGGACGCTTTGGCGACTGCGGTTGAGGCAGCTGATGATCTCGATCTTCTTCGGCTAGAACAGGATTTATCTGAGTCGGTCAGAATCCCGAATTTCAACCGGTTATTGGGATTGTTACTCGTCTTCAATGGATCTACTGGCGCGATTGAAGAAGTTGAATCGCGTATTCAAGAGATGGAGCCGCTCGACGAGGACAAGCAGGCACTGGTGGATGCAGCATTGGGCAGGATGCCCAGTTCTGAAGAAAGAGTGTCCGTGTTGCGGGCGCAGGCGCCCCAGTCCGCTGTGGCCTCTCTCGTTCTTGCCAATCTGCTGCTGGAGAACGGCGAGAAGCAGGAAGCCGCGCGCGTCTTGTTAGCTACTTGGCGACGATCGCCAGGGACACTGCTTGGGATGCTCGCCCGGCATCGACTGTCTGCAATCTTGAACGCGCCGATTCCGATGGAGGATCTTGCGCAGTCGATGTCTGCTGTGCTTGCAAGTGTGCCAGCGGTGACTGATCGATACCCCTTTGAACCGAGTCTTGCAGTCCTGATGCGGGCGGAAGCACGCGAACGCCGTGTTGATGTATTCGATCCCGTGATCGTTGATTGCACCATCGCGAATCACACGGGGATGCCAATGGCAATCGGTCCCAATGGTCCTATCCGAGATCTCGTGCTCTTCGCCCCTTCAGTCGATCAGCCATATGGATCAGGAACATCTGGAGCACCGGTCTTGGTCGACATCGCCCAGCGTCTCCAGATCCCCGCACACGGCGAATTGGAGTTCTCCCTAGATCTGAGAACCACATGGGTGGGGGATACGTTGAATCTGCGACCTTTGAATGGCGCAGTCGTTTCATCACTTGTTTATTTCAATCCACGCGTTGCAACCGCCCAGCAGTCAAGACGGCCCTCTCCACGCTCAGGACCGCTGGGCAGCAAGTATGAAATAGAACCGGTTCGTGTTGATGGCCAGCGTGTAACAGATGTTTGGATCCGGTCTGCAATTGATAATCTCAGAGATGCGTCCGCCAAGGACGACGCCATCACCATGACCTTGCTTGGATGTGTGGTCAATGATCAGGACGCAACCGCAGCACCCACCGAACTGTCTGCCGATAGCGAATCTGAGATTGTCGCAACGCTCATTGAAGCGTGGCCTCGTCTCGATGTCGTTTCGCAACGCTGGATTGCGACTGCCATGCCGGAGAGCGACCGGTTGAATGGCCTTTGGTCACTGATCCAGGGATCTACCGATTCGATCATGCGCCAGATTGTTCTGATGAGGATCGTGGGCCGTTACTCCAGTCCAGAAAAGGCATTGGAAGAGCCGGTTGTGACAGCAGGTTTGCGATCAAACGACGATGCCATTCGCAGACTGGCGGAGTGGATTGAAGCGACCCTCCAGCTTCGTGCTGAGCAGCTGTATGGCAATGAGGGCAACATCACACCAGGGCCCTAGGCAACGCTGCGCCAAGAGAGGACAACTCAGGTGAGCATATCGACCGGCCAAACTCCCGCAACACGCCGTTGGCACCGCTGGCGGATCGCAGGCTCTGCGATGGGACTCTTGCTCTTTGCTGTTGCGATTTGGCTGATCATCACACATCGTCAGGAGGCAGCGGCTGCGTGGGAGTCCCTTCAGCGACCGGACCCCCTGGCGATTCTGATCGTATTGGGAACAATTCTGGCATCGATTCCTCTCTCGGCAGTGGTCCAGCAGATACTGCTGCATCGTTCCAGCGGCGTGCATGTTCCTCTTGGAGAGATGTCACGGCTCGTTTCGGCCGCGGGGCTGCTCAACATGCTTCCACTGTGGCCCGGCGCACTTGGCAGGATCGGCTATCACCGTGTGGTCCATGGCATCGAACCGATGCGATCGGGTGTGGCGATCGTGGGTTCGCGCCTACTCGCTGCTGGCGGTGGCCTGATCATCCTGTGTGCAGCCTGGGTTGTCGGCCCGCGGGGTGTTGATTGGGCGATTGCCGTCTGGGTCGCGATGCTGGCTGGACTGACGCTGCCCGGCCTCTGGCCCTCACTGAGAGCCGCATCATGGGCCGCTGTGGCTGTGTGGGTGGATCTTGGACTATCCGCCATTCGGTATGTGGCAGCCTTTTATCTGCTCGGAACGTCGCTCGATGCTGTCACCAGCGAAGCACTGGCAGGAACCTCAAATCTCGCGAGCAGTGTGCCGTTCGTCGGTGGGGGGCCTGGGCTTCGGGAGTGGGCTGTCGGGTGGATGACATCACGCTTGGAATTGTTGCCTGATGCGCTGGTGCTGGGGGTCATGGCCGACATCCTCGTGCGTATCGGGACTTTGATCGTCCTTGCGCCGTTGGGAGGCTGGTCATTGAAGTCACTGTCTGGAACACTTAAACGTGCAGTGATGGATCAATCGTCGTCAGGGTCGATGCCAAAATCACGGACCGTAAACAACGCGTCAAATTCATAACCTGCTGACTCGATGTTTTCACGTGCTCCCTGGAGTCGGTCGACCACGGCGATGATGCGAACAACTTGCGCTCCCATAGCAGTGATTTCAGCGGCTGCTTCGAGAATCTGACCACCCGTTGTCGCCACGTCTTCGAGCAGAACGACGCGATCCTCAGATGTAATGGCCCCCTCAAACCGCTTGGCTGTGCCATATTCCTTCTTTTGATTTCGGACGAAGAGGCACGGAAGCGAAGACGCCATCGCCGCTGTTGTCACAAGAGGGATACCGCCCAGTTCCGCGCCCGCCAACAAGGTCGTGCCATCCGGGATCCTGCCGGAGAACATCTCTCCAAGTGACTGAAGGATGTCGGGCTGCGTCGAGAACCGGTACTTGTCGATGTACCAACTGCTTGTGCGACCACTCCGGAGCGTGAATGAACCGCGGAGTACGGCTGTTTCGGCAATTCGGGAAGCGAGTGTTTGGGTGTCCATTTGCAGGAGGGTAACTCCCCCGCCACTCAAAGAGGGTGAGTGGGGGGTCATCCGAGATACACGATCTCGCAGTCTCCGATTTCTGGAAGATCAGCCGGATTTCAGGCGGATCGGCCATGGGGGTGGCCGGCGATCTCGGATCACCTCGGCGACATGTGCACAACTGCTTCAACACGTGCGACAGTACGTACGATGCGTACATCAACTTCATGAGCGTGCTGTATAGGAAACGTATTCGAAGCGGGGCAGAATGATATGGGCGAGAACATCACACATATCCAGACGATCGTTGGCATGGAGATCCACGTCGAACTCTCAACGAAGACCAAGATGTTTTCGCGCTCTCCCAATCTTGCACATCCTGACCATTACGACGCTGAGCCCAACACCCTCTGTGACCCCGTCTCACTCGCCTTGCCGGGCGCGCTTCCCACGATGAATCGTGAGGCGGTCGAGATGGCCATGCTTGTCGGAACGGCACTTGGTTGCAGAATCCCGGATCGATGTTTCTGGGACCGGAAGAATTACTTTTATCCCGATTTGCCCAAGGGCTATCAGATCAGTCAGTATCAACATCCACTTTGTGCGGAGGGGGCCGTCGAGATTCCTATGAATGCCGGGGGTACAGGTTCGATCAGAATTACGCGCGCCCATCTTGAAGAAGACACAGGGAAGTCGGGACACGAACTGCCAGGCGGTGTGAAGACCGACGGTTCAATCATCGATTTCAATCGTGCAGGGACGCCACTGCTGGAAATTGTCACGGAGCCGGATCTGACTTGCGCTGAGGACGCCGTCACTTTCGGAAGGGAGTTGCGTGCCATCTGTCGAGCACTCGGTGTTACCGAGGGGATCATGCAGCGCGGGCACATGCGATTCGAACCGAATATTAATGTCGAGATCACTTTTGAAGATGGCAGCACAATCGCGACGCCGATTGTTGAGATCAAGAACCTCAATTCATTTCGCGCCGTTCAAGGAGCCATCGAGTACGAGGCTGACCGTCAGGTTGAGCAATGGAAATCTGACGGCGTCGTCATGGGCCCAGGCGCCAAATCGACACGAGGCTGGGATGATGTGAAAGGGGTCACAGTCCTGCAGCGATCGAAAGAAGATGCGCATGACTACCGATATTTCCCCGAGCCGGATCTCGTCCCTCTAGAAGTTGACGATTGTTGGAGACAGCGTATTCGCGATCGATTACCTGAACTGCCCATGCAACGGCGCCATCGCTATGTGCAGAATTGGGGCTTGTCAGCGAAAGATGCCGCAGCGCTAACGGAGTCACCTCATACGGCGGTTTGGTTTGATGCATGCGCTGATGCTGCCAAGGCATGTGGGATGGAAGAAGAGGTTGCGGCACAGGAGTCGGCCAAATGGGTTCTTAATGCGGCTGCTCGCATTGCCGGTGAAAGAGGTGTCGAACCTCAGGCCTGTGGAATCTCACCCGATCAACTTGGGCGGCTGATTGCCATGCGGGCTGATGGAGATGTTGGATCTTCTGCCGCAGCGACTTTGTTCGAGTTGTTGTGCGAATCGGATCAGACTCCAGAATCGGTTGCTGAAGCGGCTGGCCTTCTACAGGTCAGCGACATCGGGGCACTCGATGACTGGATCAGCGATGCAATCGCAGCTCAGCCTCAGGCAGCAGAAGATTTCGCTGCGGGCAAGGATGCGGCGGTTGGTCGAATCATGGGCCACATCATGAAGGCAAGTGGCGGGGCTGCAGATGCGGGGATGGTCCGCCAGCGACTGGTGGAGCGATTGAGGAGTTGAATCTCAATTAGCAGTCACGCTGATCATGCCAACAGGCTCAAGCGGACGATCTGCACCATCTGTTTCAATGCCGCCGATCTGACGAACGACGTCGATGCCTTCGGTCACTTTCCCGAAAGCGGTGTATTGGCCATCCAAGTGCTGGCAATGATTGCGTCCGAGGCAGATGAAGAACTGACTGCCTGCGGAGTTTGGATCCGCGGTTCTGGCCATTGAAAGCACGCCCTCATGGTGTTCGCGGTCATTGAATTCAGCGTCGACCGTCCAACCTGGACCACCCGCGCCGGTACCTTCGGGGCATCCACCTTGAATGACAAAGTCCGAGATGATGCGATGAAAACTCACGCCGTCATAAAAGCCGGATCGAGCGAGTTTTTGAAAGTTCTCGACGTGCTTTGGCGCG
>JAKVBW010000033.1 GCA_022446945.1 Phycisphaerales bacterium
CTGCGATGTCACGCGAGGACGTCATAGGTCCCGTCCGTCGACAGTTGACCTGGAATATTGGCCTTCTGTTGGCGGGTGGTTTGGTCATGTCAGTCATTGTGCTTGCCACAGGCCTCCGCTTGACGGGGGATGTGCGACGGCTGAGTGCGGCTGTTGATCGCATTACTGCCGGTGATTTGAGCGCGTCTGTTCAGGGCATTTCCAGAAAAGATGAGTTAGGCAAACTCGCAGTTGATTTCAACAAGATGACACAGCAGTTAGTGGATACGGTCGAACGCGCCGCGGACGAACAAGCAGCACGTCAGGCTGTTGAGCAGGAATTGGATACAGCGGCGGAGATTCAAAGGCAAATGCTGCCGCCGAGTGATGGGCTCCTTCACGAGTATCCCTCTGTCGATCTTCACGCCATCAACGTCGCTGCTCGACACGTGGCTGGAGATTTTTATGACTACTGGGTTCGAGAAGGCGTTCTGACAGCCGTCTTGGCGGACGTGGCAGGATCAGGGATGCCTGCAGCGTTGGTGATGGTGCGCGCCATGACACTGCTCAGACAAAACGATCATTCTGGTTTGAGCTTGATTGAACTCGTGAAGCGTACGAATAAAGCGTTGTGTCGATCTAATGAACGCCAACTTTTCGTCACGGGTGTCATCATGCGGTATGTCCTTGAAACAGGCGAGTTGGAACTTGTCTCCGCTGGTCATTTGCCCGCACTGATGTGCATCAACGGTACAGTTGCGGAGGAAGGTCCGAGTACGGGGCTGCTCCTCGGCGTGGAGCCGGAGGCTTCCTATTCATCGCGGCAATCGACATTGAATCCCGGTGACTGGATTGGCGTGTACACAGATGGATTGACGGAGGCGAGATCGAGCTCCGGTCAGATGTTCGGCCCCGAACGTCTCGTTGAGGGGCTGCAATCACACGCAACACAAGGCGCAAAGGCACTTTGCAGTCGCGGGATAGATTTGGCGGAAGAGTGGCACGGTGGCCGAATCAACGATGATTTGAGCATGTTGGTCATCCGAAGAGTCTGAATCGCATTTGAGCGTTCCATAACGCGTGGTGATATCCTGCACCTTGCGCCTGCGGGATTCAGCCTCAAATCGGAGAGGACAGCCGCTTGGCATTGGTGAAGATTAGAAAAGGGCATCACCGTGGTTACAACGACATTACTTGCGCTGACAGGACTTGCCATGACGCTCATTGTGATCGGCGGGATCGTTCTGTTCCTGATTGTTCTGGTCATCGCGATCTACAACGGCTTGGTAGCCCTTCGAAATCGTGTCAAGAACGCCTGGGCGCAGATCGATGTGCAATTGAAGCGACGTTACGATCTCATCCCGAATCTCGTCGAAACTGCAAAGGGTTACATGCAGCATGAGCGAGAAACCCTTGAGGCTGTAACAAGTGCTAGAAATCAGGCGATGGCTGCTGCAAAGGCGGTCAGTGCCAACCCCACCGATGGTGGCGCTGTTCGATCACTCGGCGGAGCAGAGGGAGCATTGCGGGGCGCACTTGGAAATCTGACCGTGGCGATGGAAGCCTATCCGGATCTCAAGGCCAGCGCCAACATGATGCAAGTGCAGGAAGAACTCACGAGCACAGAGAACAAGGTCGCATTTTCTCGTCAGGCATATAACGATTCCGTCATGGTCTACAACACCAAGCGGGAGTCGTTCCCATCAAACATCATTGCTGGGATGTTCAACTTCTCCGAGGCGTCCTCGTTTGAAATCGAGGATGCAGCGGAGAAAGAAGCTCCAAAAGTTCAGTTCACCTGAGATTTGAAGAAAGGGTGAACAGTTGAATTTCTTCGAAGCGCAAGACAAGGCGCACCGTAGAACTGGTTTTCTCATCGGCATGTTGACTGCTGGTTTGATTGCCATGACGGTTGGTTTGTATTTTGTCGTCATGTTGACCGTCCATCTGGTTGGAGGATGGACAGCGATGGAGGAATCACGCGCTGCCAAGGATGGCGGCAGATATCGCCCAGATGCGATTGAGAGATGGGCCGAAATCGAATTGGGAACATGGTGGTCCATTGATGTTCTGCTGGTCACTTTTGGGATCATGCTGCTCTTGGTTGGCGGTGGATTCTTGTTTCGTTATCTGCAACTTCGGCGAGGTGGACAAGCAGTTGCAGAAATGATGGGGGGTGTCAGGTTACTTCCCGATACCAGTGATTCTCAGCAACGACGCGCACTCAATGTGGTGGAAGAAATGTCGATTGCGTCTGGTGTTCCTGTCCCGCCGGTCTATGAAATCCCAGACGATTCAATCAATGCCTTTGCTGCTGGACACACGGTTGATCAGGCTGCGATTGGTCTAACACGCGGATGTATCTCGCTCCCACGCGAAGAGTTGCAGGGCGTCGTGGCACACGAGTTCAGTCACATATTCAATGGGGACATGCGGCTCAATTTGCGTTTGATCGCGGTGATCAATGGCGTCATGGTGCTTGGCATCACGGGTCTGCTCATGGCACGTTATGTGGGTTGGAGCATTCTGATGAGCGGGGGTGGTCGCCGAAGCAGTAATGACAAGGGCAGTGGCTTGATGATTGCAGTTGGCATCATTGTTCTTGGATGGATGATTGCTGCAATTGGCTTCATGGGGACACTGGTCGCAAGGATCATTCAGGCTGCGATTTCCAGACAGCGCGAGTTTCTCGCGGATGCCAGCGCAGTGCAGTTCACGCGTAACCCCGACGGCATTGCCGGAGCTTTGGCACGCATCGCCAAGCGTCCGATGAAGACACGGATCGCTGGAGAGGCGAGTCAATTCAACCACATGTTCTTTTCTCAGGCAGTTCCCGCACTATTTGCCACGCACCCGCCTCTTGATCTGCGGATCAGCCGCATCACCGGAGGTCGAGCGATCGATGTCTCGCCTCTTGCAGAGAAGGATGCTCCGGAAGAATCGGCTTCCACAGATTCCCCAATGAGTGGATTGGCTGCCACTGCTGTTGCGATTGGCCATGTTCATCAGGCAATCGCTTCCGCGGGGGACATCAATAAGGCACCAGTAGATTGGACAAGGCAAATGATCGCTTCCATCCCGCTTGTTCTGCGAGATGCAGCGCACACGCCCCAAGCAGCAAGGGCATTAATCGCAGCAATGCTGATCGAGGATAGTCCAAAGGATGATGAAGTCGTCAGCAGACAGCAGGAAGCGATTCATCGTTTGCTTCCCTCGCATGAAGCCACACGTGTGGCGGATCTCGCTCCATCCGTAGCAAATCTGGATGCTGCTGCCCGCATTCCGTTGTTGGATCTCACAAGCGCAGCAGTTCAGTCGCTTTCGCCAACTCAATCGCAGGAGTTGCGGACACTGGTAGAAGCACTGGTCGCGGCTGATCGCAAAGTAAGTCGTTTCGAGTGGGTCGTTGCATTGATCGTGGACGCCATGCTGGATCGAGGGGGAGAACCGAGTCATTCGGCACGACGTACGATCAACTCGATGACTTCCAGCGTGTGGTCTATTCTTTCAGTCGTTGCCTTTGCCGGAGGGATGGATGAGCAAGAGGTCAATGCCGCAGTTCAGGCGGCATGTGATCAATTGGGTATGAAAGTGAAGGACAAAGGCGCATCTGGAGTCTCGCTTGCCGCGTTGGGAGAGGCTGTTCATGATTTGCGGTCACTGAAGTTCAGTGAGCGCCGCAGACTGCTGGAAGCAGTCGTGTCAATCGTAGATCACGATGGCCAGACGACTATTGCGGAAGCTGAAATTGTGCGTGCGGTGGCCGAAGTGCTTGCTGTGCCGATGCCTCCCATTGTTCCCGACAGTGCTTTGGGGTGACACGTTCAGCATCGTTTCTCGCTCATCAGATCCAAGTCAAACCCAGGTGCAGCCCTGATCCGAGATCTTCACATCCCTTTTCTGTGACGACCACCATGTCTTCCAGCCTCAAGCCACCAACAGCGGGACCATAGAGTCCAGGTTCGATTGTTAGCACATCTCCTGCAACGAGAGGCGGTCCCCCTCGGTCAAGCAAAGGGGGCTCGTGCACTGCAAGTCCGATGCCGTGCCCGGTTCCGTGAACCATGGCAATGCGTCCCGCATCAGCATCTTGATTCGGTAGACCCAGTTCAAATCCGTGTTCGACGATGATCTTCGTCGTGGCTGTGTGTACATCTTCCCCAGTGACACCTGCCCGAGCCGATGATTCACCAGCTTGTTTGGCAGCAAGGACAGCACTATGCATACGTTCGATCGTGGGTGGGATCTCCCCATGGACGACTGTTCGTGTGCAATCTCCGTTGTAGCGACTCGTTCTTGATCTTGGGAAAACGTCGATGATGATGGGTTCGCTTGTTCGTAGCGCTCCATGACCATGATCATGGCAGTCAGCGCCTTGTGGACCACCCGCCACGATACTCGTGGGATTGGCGTATCCCAATTCCAAAAGATGGATATCGATCCATGCCCTGACCCTCTCGCTCGTTAGCGTTTCGCTGCCATCATGGAGCAAGCCATCTGCTCCCACTTCGGCATTCGCAATCCGCTCACAAGCAAGGGCAATCGCAGATTGTGTGTCACGTTGAGCAGAACGCAGCGCGTCAATCTCCTCTTCATCCTTCTGGCGACGATCTACAACGCCCAGATCTTCGTCATAGACAGTTTCGATATTCACCTCGCGTAGCGCTGACATGAAGGAGAGGGGGAGCGTGCGATCGGCCCTTACGGAACGGATGCCCCTCTGGACGATGGCCTCTGCAGTTGCTTGGGCAGTGGCTGTTTCTCGATCGCCAGAGAGACCGTTTGTTGGGGAATAATCAGCAGGACATGCAATGCGATCGGCACGGGCAGAACTTCGGGCCCGATCCATCTCTATATCGCGAATGATGAGGAGCCGCTCGTCGCCGAAGTCGATCAACGCTGCGGGATCTCCCGCACTAAAACGAATAGCGTGAAAGAGAGTGTCATTGGCCGAGGGAATACCAGCAATGAGCGTGGCTTGCATCGAGGCATGATACCTCTCATTCACATCAACTTGTCGACGTATCAACGACAGCGGGCTCGCCTTGAGGCGAGCCCGCTGCGTTATCCACCGTCAGGAGACGGGTATCAGTTTGAAGCAGATGCTTCGGAAGGTTGTCCCAGGAACGGGAACATCATGCCACCACCACCACTGCTGATGTCATCAGTGTTGTAGAGGTATTGCGCGTTCAAGGCGCGATCAATCAGAGAACTTGCTTCTGCAAGGTGCGCTCTTGAGTAAGGATCAAGATCCGAACCCTTGCGCCGCATGGCACTGTCGATTGTTCCCTTGAGTTCCCGCAACTGCATGCGGCTGAGATTCGACACGGGGGCCGTATACCAACCACTTCCCGAAGGCATGCTCAAATCGATCAAGCGATTGAGATGCTCTCGTTGTGCGTTTCGACGAAGACTGGTGATGTACGGATCGCGCGCGGTGTAAGCACCCTGCGGTCCACCATCCAACTCGGTCCAGACGGAATCCCGAACGGTCGTGAGAACTTCGGGGACCGTCAGGACATCTTCATCATCCATGGCGCGGAATTCGTTGTCATAGACACGGTTCAACGTCTGAGGATTGAGAATGCCATTCATGGCCATGGATTGAATGCCGGCAATCTTGTCATGAACGGGGTAGGTTTCGTCATCGAAGATGTATCGCTGGCCACCAGCATCCCACCACTTGTCAATCGTCATACGGCGGAGAAGTGTGGGCGAAAGGCCGAAAGCCTCATCCTTCATCGTGTTCTCAAGAACAATATTCAGAGCCCGTCGCTGCATGTCTGCTTCGATGGGGGTGATTGGTTCACGATCTCCAGCATCACCTTTCTTGTCTCGATTGAGATAGCTGCCACCGATCCAATTCGATGCAATGTTGATGGCACTGAGCTGCTTGTAAAGGAGCATGTCGTACGCTTTACGTGCCTCGGCCCAACTTTCACCTTCCTCAACCATCTCCTCAAGAATCTGTTCGCGGAGATGATTGACAAGGCCAATTTGTGAATCAGCATAGACGAGGGGATTCTGCCCATTATCGAAGCGACGTGCGCGAGGATCAGGACCCCAAGTGTCTTCATCTGTGGCATAGATGAGCTGTGGTTCGGAGACTCGCTTTAGGACCTTGTCAGGCTTCTTGGACGTGTACCCGTACTCGATCGCCCACATGTCATAGGGACCGATGGACATCTGTGTCCAATCGCCTTGTTTCTCTCCAAGTTCATAATTGATGTTGATCGGTAGATAGTCCATGACCGAACCGGACTGGGCATTACCGTTGAACCCTTCAGAGTTGATTTCGGCAAGCGTATGAATCGTGCTGCCTTTGAAGTTGTGTCGCAAGCCGAGCGTGTGTCCCACCTCGTGCATGACGACTTCCATCAGCAGGGGGCCGATGAACTCTTCAGGAACACCGTCCAGATACTGCGGGCCGCCATCATTTCTTCTCTGTGGGGCGGCGGCTACTTCTTCTGTAGTTTCCGACTCATCTGTTTCGTCCGCTTCGATTTCCTCGTCCATGTCATCTTTGACGAGATCATCATCAGAGACACCTTCTCCATCATGGCCACCGGCGTGGTCAGCACTTTCACGCGTCGCGTTGAGTGTCATGGAGACGCGTCCTTCTGAGACGCCACCGGTCATCTGGCCATCTTCGACAGTGAGCACGAGAGGCACACCATCTTCTTCGTCGACAGCATTCAAGGTCAGTCGCTGATCCGAAGGAGCCCAGTCACCTTCAAGCTCCACCGTTCCGAACATTCCCATTTCAGCTGTGCCTTCAACGGTGTTGTCTTTGGCCATGGCGAGTTCAAGTGTGAGATCCATGGAGTGTGTCGATCCATCAGGACCAGCCATTTCCATGGAGCCATACCAAGTGCCTGAAATGGGATCATTCTCATCGGCGACCATCTTGATGGGTTTATCAAGATTCATAATGAGTTCCGGATTCAGACGGAACATCGCCACTTCCATTGCCTTGCAGGCAGCGTGCCGGCAGTTGCCATTCACCTGGCTGACTCGATTGATCAGCCCGTCCAACTGCTCATCACCAATCAGATCGGTTTCGACGGTGGGTGAAGAGAATCCGGGCAGAAGACCGGAGGCGCGCAGATAAGCTTCACGTTCAATTTCCTGACGTGTGTCACTTCTTTCCGAACGACTTGCCAGGAGTACGCGAGGATGCCATTCAGGGCGATCAGCGATCCATGCCAAGGCTTCCGGTCCCCAGCCTTCCAAAGCTGTTTCAGGCACCAGATCCTTCCAGGTCTTTGACCAACCATTGATGAATCCTTCGTCCATCACGATATCGGCATCAAGGATCTGCCCCGTCTTCGGATGTACACGACTGGGACCGATTGCAAAGCCCATATCCGCGTTCGTCCAAAGGAAGAAGTTGTAGCGAGCGTCTTCAGGATCCTTATCCATGTGGGCGCCTGTATCAGCATCCTGCTGGTACACCTCGATCGCGTTCACAATGCCCACGTTTTCGAATGCTTTGTTCCACTCAAGAATGCCATCGCGGACCCAGCGGCGATACCGGACAGGTGTCGTGTGCTCGACGTAGAAGACGATGGGTTCCTTCGGGGGGCTCAACTGGAGTTTCGGGTCGGCCTTCTGGATGTTCCATCGGTTGATGTAGCGAATCCAGGGGTCTTCCTTGGAAGCATCACCAATATCGCGGTGCACCGTTGTGAAGTAGCCCACGCGTTCGTCTGCAACGCGTGGTTTGTAACCCGTGTTTTCAGGTATCTCAGCAATCGAGTAGGCAAGCGTTCCAAGTTGACCACCACGAAGGGGCATTTGGAAAGCCAACTCGATGTTCTTCGGGAAGGCCTTTGCCTTCTCCACGGTCGCGAGTCGCGTGTTTGCGCCGCTGGTCATGCCTCCGAAGAATTTGCTCGATTGTTTGACCAGCAAGTCCGTGAGATCAATGACTGGGCCACCACCAGGCCCCAAAGTCTTGATCGGGACATCCAAAATGACGCGATCTGTGAAGACACGCTTGGTACCTGCTCTGGACTGCTTGTCTCCGCTTGATCGAACGGCATAGTTCGGCTGAATCAAAGCGAGACGTTTGCCAAACCGATGCCACTTCGCATACATGTCGCCAGCTTGGACGCCTGCCTGAGGGATGCCTCCCGCAATCGTGTAGGCAAAGAAGACGTTCTGTTTGGAGAAATTCCGAGGAAGTTCTGCCATCACGTTGCCCGTCTTGTGATCGACGTAAAGCGTGTACATGCCGGATTTTCCATCAACAGTCGAGACAACTTTCTTGTAGTTGTCCTTCACAACCGAATCAAACTTCGGGAAATCCGGCTTGCTTCCGCTGTGAGTGGCTGCGACGCGTGGGTCGAACCCGTCTTCTGAGGCGTTAATCGCGTCTGTTGCGAGTGCAACGGTCGCGAGTCCGAGTCCGCCAATAGCGGCAAGTATGAGTGATGTTCGCATTGAGTGTCTCCTGAAGACGGGGTGGATCATGTGGTCCCGGAAGAAGGCAGCGGCAATCCTACCCATTCGCCTGAAATGTGGCCCATTTTGGATTGTGAATTGGCCGAGGATACGGCAAATTTACGCCAAATTTTGCGTTCTGGTTCGACCTATCAGGTCGGAATCGCCATCTCCCGATCGGCGTCCCACCGCAGAACCTGATCCTGTTTCCAGGCATCGACGCCCATTCTGATGGCGACCATCGTGGCGCAGCCCAAATCAACGTTACAAGCGAGAGGGGCGTCATCTCTGATGGCATCGAAAAAATTGCCCATGTGGTCACGTCTGGCGAGCCGGTCCAGAGACAAGGACGCGCCGCCGGGCTCGGGGTCCGGATCTCCCCCGCCAAGATTCATGCCATTCGCAGTCCGAAACTCTCTCCACCAAGGCGCCTGTTCCGAGAGCATGAGTTGCTCCTGAAACCTCATGGTGCCGTACTGGCCACGAATCACGGTGGGCCATGTGTCATCATTCGTCATGACACTTGAGAGACAGATGGTGTGTTCCGAGGGATAGTCAACCATCATGAAGAACGTATCCGGGATGTCCCGCTCATCCTTCTCGAGATACCGACCGCCACTTGCGACAACACGCTTCGGATAGGCGCCGTTCAGCCCTTCAATCGCCAACAGGAGAGGGGCGAGTCTGTGGTAGAGCAAGTCAGTGGCAAGTCCTCCGTTGTATGCGAGGTACTTCCGAAATCTGAAGAAGTGATCCGGGTTCCATTCGATCTCGGGTGCCAAGCCATACTCATGTCCTAGCCAACGATCCCACCAGACGTAACCTGACGCATTGGCTCCGTTGTGTGGACCTGCGTCAGGGTCAATATGCCAGTTGAACTGACCGCCTCTTGAATTGCGGCAATATGCGCCCTGGCTCCATGTCGGTTTTCCAATGCGACCTTCTGCAATCGCGCGTCGTGCAGACCAGAAGAGCCCATCACTGGTTCCTTGCGGACCGACTTGAAGTGTCCGTCCAGTTCGATGAACAGCGTCCCGGCAGGCGAGTGCTTGCGGGATTGTGTGCGAAAGTGGTTTCTCGCAGAAGACATCCTTGCCGGCTTCCATCGCTTCGATCGCAATTTTGGTGTGCCAATGATCAGGTGTGGCGATCACGACGGCATCGACATCTGGATCGTCAAGTACACGCCTGTACTCCATCGTCGCATTGCCTGCTGGCAGTGATGCCACTTTCCTTGCGTTGTCCAAACGCCGGCGATAGACATCACACACCCAGCTCACGTCCAATTCATCATCCTTGGCGCGTTTGACCAGTCTTTGAAGATGTCCGGTTCCCATCCCCCCGGTTCCGATGACGCCAATATTGAGCCTTTGGTTGCTTCCAAGGACACGTCCCCATGAAGCAGCCGATAGCAGCAGCGGACTGGTCGCGGCAGTCTGGATCAGGGTTCGTCTGGTAACTGGCATAGCGATGTCCTCCTCAGGAGCCTACCGCAAGGAAGCGCCTTGTGACTCGTAGAAAGTACGATCGCCCGTTCTTCGCGGTTTGGCGAAGAACCGTTCCATTTGATCAATCCACCTCCGGCCGGAAGCGCCTCTCTTTTCGTAATAGGCAGCCATGTCATCGTCATATCGATTCATGATTTCCAGTAACGCAGCATCTGAGGCGTATGCATTCTTGAAGAAAACCGCATCGAGCGGCAATCGAGGACGTTTCCAAGGCTCTTCAGCTGCCTCGCCCACACACAGGCCATAGAACGGATACACCCCTTGTGGAAGATTCAACAGTTCATTGACTGCTGCCAGATCATTTCGCAAACCACCGATGTAACACGTTCCCCAGCCCAGCGACTCTAGGGCAAGGACGAGGTTCTGAGCAAACAGAGAGGCGTCGACGGCACAGAGCAGAAAGGATTCCAAGCTCTCCTCAATTGGTTCGTTCGCCTGTTCTGCGAGTATGCGGTGTCTTCTTGTATCTCCACAGACAACAAGAAAGGCGCCAGATTCAGCCACTTTTTCCTGACCGCCCGTCAACTCTACCAACCGGGAACGAACATCCGGTTCGGTCACATGAATGACACTGTAAACCTGGATGTTCGCACTGGTAGCCGCACACTGCGCAGCTTCGAGAGCCGTTCGTAGATCATCTTCGGGAACTTCGCCACTGGCGTATTGCCGAATCGATCGATGCGCATGCATCTGCTTGAGTATGGAATTCATGCGGGGGATCTTATGCCCCGATGTAGCGGTCGTACAGTGTTCGCGCAAGTGAGATGTCCGATACCCCGACAAGAGCGCGGCCATCCTCGAAGATTGTCATTCGAACATCGCATTCCTGGATATCTACTTGGACCGCATGAGTGTCCCCCCGGACGTCACCGGCATTCTTCAGATGGGTTCTCAGTGCCAGAAGATCGACAGAGCCATCTGTCCGAGGCCTGATCTGCACGACTTCTCTTCCGCAAATGGAATCAGTCGAACTAATGCGGTTTCCGTCGAGCCACTCAAAGTGTTTTTTCTCGCAACAGGGGCAATCGCTGCGGGGATCGCCCGTGGCCATGCGTCGATTGATGCCGTTCCAAGGATCCATTGTGTGGAGTGAACGGTCCGTCTGTTCCAATCGCCCGACGAGAAGAGACATTGCGATCGCTGACTGATGGGCTGCGACTGTTCCAATCGTCGGCCCAAGGATGCCGGCAGTATCGCAGGTCGGAGAAGAGCCTGGCGAGGGTGGCTCTGGGAACACGCACCGCAGGCAAGGCGTGGCTTCCGATTCTGGCCAAGTGATGCTGCCACTTCCACCAGATTTGGGGAGGATTGGCATGACGAGTCCTTCGGTGCCGATTGCGCCAGCGTAGATGTAAGGCAGCCCGGTCTTGACGGCGACATCATTGATCAGATAACGCGTTTCGAAGTTGTCAAGACCATCGAGGATGAGGTCACAGTCGTTACTCAATGAAAGAATGTTCTCAGGACGAACATCCTCAATACAGGGTTCGACCCGGATCTCGGGGTTGATCTCTTTGAGGCGTTCTGCTGCAGCGAGTGCCTTGGGGCGACACGCCTCTGCATCTGCCTGATCGAAGAGCACCTGTCGCTGCAGATTGGTCAATTCAACAACATCGCGGTCTACGATTCGCAGGGTTCCAACCCCAGCACGTGCCAATAAGTCTGCGGCGCCGCAACCCAGCGCACCAACGCCAACGATCAGCACCTTTGCAGATGCGATGCGATGCTGTCCTTCGAGACCGATATCCGGCAACAATTCTTGACGAGAGTAGCGAGCCATCCCCGCAGTTCGAAGTCCCGAATTGGAGGGAGGATTCACCAGGCGAAGTGGCTGAATGCTTTGTTGGCCTCAGCCATTCGGTGAGTCTGTTCGCGTGTATTGCACGCCTTTCCCTCACCATTAGCCGCGTCATAGAGTTCCTTCGCAAGGCGGTCGGCGAGGGGCTTGCCCTTTTCAGCACGCACGGCAGTGATGATCCAGCGAAACGCGAGACTTTGCCTGCGGCGTTGGGTCACCGGCATGGGCACCTGATAGTTGGCGCCGCCGACACGCTTAGAGCGGACTTCGACATTGGGCTTCACATTTTCGATGGCTTGACGGAATGCATCAATAACAGTGGTGGGCATTCCTTCCCGCTTGTCCTTGTCCATTCTCTTTTTCATCTTCTCAAGTGCGTCATAGACGACACGTTGCGCAATGGCTTTTTTGCCGTCAAGCATGACGCAGTTGATGAATTTGGCGAGGACCTTATCTCCGTAGCGGGGATCAGGCTGCAGTTGCTTTTCAGATGCTGTGATTCGACCGGCCATGTCTTGATCTCCTCTGGCTCATCCACCCGTCATGCGGGTCTTTGTTCACCGTCTCAAGATCGATGGGAGACGATTACTTGCCTTCACCCGCAGTGCGAGTGACGATGTTTCATCAGGCCTACTTCTTGGCCCGTTTCGTTCCGTATTTAGATCGCCCTTTGGCACGTCCATCGACTCCCAAGGTGTCATGACTTCCACGGACGACGTGATATCGAACACCCGGCAGATCCCGTACCCGACCACCCCTGACGAGCACGATGGAGTGCTCCTGCAGGTTGTGACCTTCACCACCGATGTACGCGGTGATTTCCTTGCCGTTGGAGAGCCGCACACGCGCCACTTTTCGAAGTGCCGAGTTCGGCTTCTTCGGGGTCACTGTTCTGACCTGCAGACACACGCCACGTTTCTGTGGGCACGCTGCCAAATCGCGAACATTCGACTTTGCCTTGGGGCTGCGTCGAGGCTTTCGGACGAGTTGGTTGATCGTGGGCATAGACTCTCCATGGTCGCCAGAAAGGCGAGCCGAGCAGTGTATCAGGACCAGAGCGGCGTTCAAGGGCATTAGGGGGGTTGGAGTCGACACTTTGATCAGGAAGGGGGCGATTTATGGCAGTTTGCCAATGGTCTGGAAACCCAGTCCATATCGGACGTTGCGTCACATTTGAGGGGTCCAGAAGCCGTATGGGGAATGTGGATAACTCGTGGATGGGGGGATGGATGTATGAGTCAAATCCGGTCTCGTGTTGTGTGAAGTCGGCTTTCGGGAGATCAGGCGGAACAGCTCGAATCTGAATAGACTGCCTTCCGGATCATGGACCCAACTGGCGGTGAGTAAACCCATTTATCACGTAGAGTTGCATACCGATGGGGCCTGTCTGGGTAACCCTGGGCCTGGGGGCTGGGCATGTATTGTCAGGCCTTTGCCGGAAGGGGATGAGCAGGTCTTGACCGGTGGTGAACCTGCCACGACGAACAACAGAATGGAGTTGATGGCTGTCCTTGAAGGCCTGCGGTCGCTGCCAGATGCATCGAAAGTGTCTCTTTCTGCTGATAGTCAATACGTTCTCAAAGGCATGACGGAATGGTTGGAAAATTGGAAGAGACGTGGATGGCGCACGGCAAGCCGCAAGCCAGTTAAAAACGAAGATCTTTGGCGCGCAATCGATATCGAATGCGCGCGTCTAGATATCGAAACGAAGTGGGTTGAAGGTCACTCTGGTCACGCTGAGAATGAGCGTTGCGATCAGTTGGCGAAGCAGCAAGCAGAGATGTTTGCAGAGGAACGTTGATGTGACCGTGCACCGATTTGAAGTGCGACCTCGCAAGGAAGCCGGCGATCCTGCTGGGCGAACCGCCATTGAGAATGTCAAGGCTTCGAATATTGCTACGGTTCCGAGCAGCATTGATACCGCATCGGTCTATCTGGTCGAGGGCGATCTTGAGCCTGATTGTCTGGACAGAATTGCGTATGAGTTGTTGTCACATCCCATCACCGATGAAGTGGTTTTCGGGGCATCTGCTCAAGATGCAGCAGCCGTTGTTGAAGTTCACCCTCTCCCGGGTGTGATGGACCCTGATGCGGAAATCGTCGAGTCAGCCATCGAATCCATGCTTGGTGTTGATGTGCAGGTTCGTACTGCGATCAGATATGACATGCACGGCATCGAACAATCTGATGCGGCGCATATTGCATCTATGTGTTTCGCAAATCCATTGATTCACGATGTCCATGGCGGGGTTTCGCATCCAGACGCCTTTCAGCAGGGACATGTCCACGACACAGCGGTGCGAGAGGTTCCAATTCTTGATCTTGATGAGCCATCGCTTGAGCAATTGAGTCGTGATGCGCACTTGTTTCTTTCACTTGATGAGATGCAGGCGATTCAGGATCACTTCCGTCAACGCGGCCGAGAGCCTCGTGAAATCGAGTTGGAGACATTAGCGCAGACATGGTCCGAGCATTGTGTTCACAAGACGCTCAAGGCAACTGTTGACTATGCGGGAGATCTGCCAGGCATTGATGACATTCCCGACATCGAGCGTCTTCCTGATGGCCGCCATCGAATTCACAATCTTTTGAAATCAACCGTGGCGGCTGCGACGCATCGCCTCATGGAGGAAGGTCTCTCGGATTGGTGCCTCTCAGTGTTTGTCGATAACGCAGGTATCGTTGCCTTTGATGAAGAGCATGCCGTCTGCTTCAAAGTAGAGACACACAATCATCCATCGGCGCTTGAGCCATACGGCGGTGCTGCAACTGGGATTGGAGGTTGCATTCGAGATGTCATCGGCACAGGTCTTGCCGCAAGACCCATTGCCGCGACGGATGTTTTCTGTGTCGCCCCCTTGGACACCACCGACATTCCAGCAGGCTGTCTTCCGCCACGCCGGATCTTGAAAAGAGTCGTCGAAGGTGTTCGAGACTATGGCAATCGAATGGGCATTCCGACTCTGGACGGAACGGTCTGGTTTGATCGGGGGCATGTCGGTAATCCGCTCGTTTTTTGTGGATGTGTAGGGGTCATGCCTCGGGACCGCGTTCACGGCGATCCGCAGGCGGGCGATCACATCATTGCGATGGGCGGAAGAACCGGACGTGATGGCATTCACGGGGCGACGTTCTCATCCGCAGAGTTGACCGATTCTCATGCGGATGAGTTCTCGCACGCTGTGCAGATCGGCAACCCCATTACTGAGAAGAAGGTCTTGGACGCCATCCTTGCGGCTCGTGATCACAAACACGGATGCCTGTTCAGTGCAATCACTGATTGTGGAGCCGGAGGCTTCAGCAGTGCAGTGGGAGAAATGGGTGAACATCTGGGAGCGGATGTCCATCTGGATCGTGCGCCTGTGAAATACACCGGCTTGACGCCGACCGAAGTGTGGATCAGCGAAGCTCAGGAGAGGATGGTTCTTTCCGTTCCCGAGGACAAGCTCGACGATCTTGCGGAAATCTGTCAGACGCATGAAGTTGAGTGGTGTGACCTGGGGAAGTTTGGCACACCGGATCACGAACTCATTCTTCGTTGGGATGGCACCGAAGTTGGGCGTTTGTCGATGGAATTCATGCACGGCGGTATTCCGGACCGCATTCGCATCGCTGAGTGGACCGCTCCTGAGATCAGCACGCCAACCAAGACAGATGAACCGGATATCGGCGACGCTCTTATGGCGTTGCTCGCTGACCCGAACATCGCCTCCAAGCAGGACATCGTGCAGCAGTACGATCATGAAGTTCAAGGTCGAACGATGATCAAGCCATTTGTGGGGCCGGGAGGCGATGGGCCTGGTGATGCTGCAGTGATTACGCCAGTCCGTGGATCGAGCCGAGGACTCGCAATCGGTACTGGATTGGCGACGGGCTTGTCGGACGATCCTTACCTCATGGTGCTCGCAGCGGTGGATGAGTGTGTGCGCAATCTCGTTTGCGTTGGTGCCAATCCAGATCGCATCGCGATTCTTGATAACTACTGTTGGCCGGGTTGTGATGATCCACAAAGAATGGCCGAGTTGGTTCGAGCTTCGATCGGATGTCTCCAGGCAGGTCTTGCGTATCGAACGCCATTCATCAGCGGGAAGGATTCCCTCAACAACCAGTTCACTACAGACGCGGGAGAAACGATCAGAATTCCACCGACCATGCTCATCAGTGGATTTGGCATCGTCAATGACATCGCCAAATGCTGCACGATGGATGCGAAGGTTGCAGGTGATGTGTTGTTGTTGGTGGGCGACACAACGAGCGCGTTGGGTGGGAGTCGTTTGCTGTCTATCTTCACTGATGCAACAGGTGATCGAAGTCTCCCAGAAGTTGATCTGGCTCAAGCGCCTGCCAGAGCGAGAGAGGTTGCCTCAGTGATTGCCGAGGGGCTTGTCCTCGCTGCCCACGATTGCAGCGATGGGGGTCTTCTGGTCGCCGCAGCTGAAATGGCTATGGCGGGGGGCTTAGGGCTCGATATGGATGACGCTTCGGTCATGTCGGGAGGTCTGGCTCCCTCGACTGCGTGCTTCGCAGAAACCCCATCACGCTATCTGTTGGAGGTTGCTCCTGAGCATGTTGATCAGGTGCGCTCAAGGCTCGAAGGGCACTCGATCACTCAAGTCGGCAGATTCACTGGCGACCCGCTGCTCCGAATGGGAGATCTAGGAACGCCAATGGAGCAACTGCGACGCGCATGGCGTCATGGTCTGCGACTTTGATTCTGCCGGATCGCGGTTACCATTGTTGTATGGGAAGTCGTCCCAATGCCATCGTCTTGACCGCGCCCGGCATCAATTGTGATCTGGAACTTGTCGAAGCTTTCGAACTTGCAGGCGCGGAAGCGCGTCGTATTCACCTCAATGAGTTGGATGCGGACCCTTCTGTCATAGACTCATGTGACTTACTCGGCCTGCCGGGCGGTTTCTCATATGGCGACGCAGTTGCAGCAGGTCGGATACTTGCAGTGATGTTGCGAGAAACGATCATCGACCGTTTGCACGCCGCAGTTGCCAGAGGTGTTCCGGTGATTGCCCCCTGCAATGGATTCCAAATTGCAGTTCAAGCTGGCCTGTTGCCTGGCCCTCAGAGTGGAAATCCTCCAAGAACAGAAGCGGCGCTGTTAGCAAACAGGGGCGGCCACTTTGTTGATCGATGGGTACGCGTTGAATATCCGGAAAGCGTCTGCGTATGGACCCAAGGTCTGAAGTCTGAAGGTGAAGAGGCAATGCTGCCCATCGCACACGGTGAAGGGCGTTTCCATGCATCTCCGGAGACGATTGATCGACTTGCTGCAAATGGTTGTATTGCGGTCCGGTATGCCGGGGACGATGATCCAAACGGATCTACTGATTGCATCGCAGGCATTTGCGATGAAACGGGACTTGTGCTCGGACTCATGCCTCATCCGGAGCGTTACGTGAGTTGGAACCAGCATCCATACTGGACGCGTTTGGATGATCGCGCACATGAACCACCGGGTTTGCAAATGTTCAAATCTGCAGTGATGCATGTCATGCAGCGAGTGCCTGCAGCGTCTTAGAGTGACCTTCGACACTGGAGAAATACATGGCTCCATACGAGGGACCTCCGACTGAATCCGATCTGCACCTGACTGGGGAACCCAGCCCATGTCTGTATTGCGGATACGACCGCAGGGGACTTCCCTCTACGCGTCCTTGTCCAGAGTGTGGCAGTCTGGATACCGGTGAGCCAGTAAGCAGATCATCCGCTTCTGCAATCGGGGCTTCAATGCCCGAAGGTGTCGCCTGCGTGAAGTGTGGTCAGCCTGTTCCGGGACTTCCCCTCGGGGCCATGTGTGTGCACTGTGCGACAAGACTGGGTGGACCTGTGTCGGGGAATCTCGATTTGACTATGGAGGATGTGCCAGAAGGGACTCCTCCCCAAAGGCTGCGCAAGCGTGCGCATCTATCAGAGGGGGAGTTGTCATTTCGAATCACGAACAGTGTTACGGGTTCGATTGCATTTCGCGGTTCGATTCTTGCGCTGTTCTGCACGCTCCTAGGAATCGTGGGCGTGGGTTTGATGTCGATGTTGGGAATGCCAAACGAGCAGTACTTCAGTTATCTAGCTTGGATGGGAACAGTGGCTGCGATCGTTGCTTGGCCACTCACGCCCAGATCTTTGGATATTGAGCGGCCCATGTACAAGGTCGTGCGGTGGGGGGCGCGGATCGGCCTTGGGCTGTGGGCCATCGGTCTGTGGGATCTTGCTGACAATCCAGCGGTGAGATGGGATCCTGTGCCTTTTGAGGCTGCTGGGATCGTCGGCGCTGCACTTCTGGTGTCCGTTGGAGCATCCATTGCGCGCGAATATGAGTTACATGCTTCTGCCCGGAGATTCACGACGTCGGCTTTTCTGACAGTACCAGTCGGGGTGTACACATGGATCATGCCATTTCCGGAGGACCGTGTGGTGATTCCGGAAGGACCAGCAGGATTCATCGCTGTCTTCTACGTTCTGATCACCATCGGGCCGTGGTGGTGGTTGTTGATCAGGACAGCCAGATCCATGAAGGACCTGCTCAGTGAAACGACTTGGACGATCAGGGCACGGCGAGACGCCCGAACCCGAGATCGTGCCTTGGCGGCACGGATTCAAGAGCCCGATTCCACAGATCACCCTTTCGAGTGACGCAGACTGGCCAGTCGGCTCTACCATGCCATCTCGAATGGAGCAGAATCGATGAGCGATCAGGTCACAAGATGCGGCGTCATAGGTGTCGGGAGGATGGGGAGGCATCACGCCAGGGTCTATTCGCAGATGCCTGATGTAGAACTTGTTGGGGTCGTCGATCTTGACACGTCACGTGCGCGGGAAATGACCGAAGAGTGGGGCGGCCAGGCGTTTGAATCGATCAAGGACATTCTTGCTGCAGGCGTAGACGCCGTCACGATCGCGACGCCCACGACACACCACCGCGTTGCGGCCGAGGAACTGCTTGGTGCAGGCGTCGCATGTCTGATCGAAAAGCCGCTTGCCCCGACTGCAGAGGATGCGAACGCGATTGCCCAGGCGGCGAGCGATGCCGGAGTGGCTTTGCAAGTTGGGCATGTTGTTCGATACGACCCCGTCATGCAGGCCATCAAGTCATTAGGCGAACTGCGGCCTCGACATCTCGAACTTCATCGGATCAGCCCGATGACATTTCGCAGTGTTGACGTTGGGGTCGTTCTGGACATGATGATTCATGATCTTGATCTTCTGACAATGTTGGTTGGAACCGCGCCAGAAGACATACAGGCGAACGCAGTCGCAGTTCTTGGCGACGCCGAGGATGTCTGCAATGTACGCATGAGTTATCCCGCGGATGAAAGTGGTTATCGATGCGTGGCGAATCTGACGGCTTCCAGACTTGCGATGAAGACAGAGCGGACGCTTCGACTCATTACGGAAGATCTATACGTGTCAGCCGACTTTGTTGACAGAAGTGTCAAGGTCATCCGCAAAGCAGCAAATGCCGATCAGATTTCAGCGCTTAGAGATAGGCTCGCTTCGGGAGAAGATCTCAGTGATGTGAATTATCTCGAGTTGATTCAATTCGAAGATCTCGACATTGTGGATGCCGAACCTCTTCGGCTGCAAGCTGAGGATTTTCTCCGAAGCGTACGAACAGGTGCACGTCCGCCTGTCGATGCGGAGGCAGGTCTGTTGGCTGTTCAAGTTGCTGAACGAATTGTCGAAACAGCACGTGCTGGACAACTGAGCTTGGCCTGAAGCTGTGGCTGAACGGGAGATCCATGATCACTGGTCACGCGAGGCGAAGCGAAAGGGTTTTCGCTCGCGTGCGGCATTCAAACTTCTGCAGATCGATGATCGAAAGAAGGTTTTTCAAAAAGGTGATCGAGTTCTCGATCTCGGCTGTGCGCCAGGTTCATGGTTGCAGGTGATCGCTGACCGGGTGGGATCTGAAGGTCGAGCTTGGGGGATTGATCTGAAGCCAGTTGAAGGGGGGCTTCCTGACAATGTGGTTGTTCTTGAAGGGAATGCCGAGGATCCTGTTGGCGTCGGCGTGCCTTCAGATGTGCGATTCGACGTCATTGT
>JAKVBW010000034.1 GCA_022446945.1 Phycisphaerales bacterium
AGCATGCGAACGGATCGCGGAACGGAAGAGACCGTTTTGGCAGCAGATGTCCCCTGGCTCAACAATCTCAACGCCTGACGTTCTGGCTTCCAACTCGCGGGCCATTGCTGCCTCGCTTGCTCCCAACGACCTTCTTCATAATGCGTTCGTCGAATCGCGTCCTCGGATCCATCTTCGCTGTCGGGTCTGCCGAGCCAGATGTCCAGCACTTCCTCAGGTCGTCCTTGAAGAATGGCAGCGCCGATCTGATGGTTGCGCGCAAAGCTTCCAAACCGCTGCGCCATGAAGCGGTTGGGTAAGCCGGTTGAAGACAATGCTCGAAGCGACTGCATCGCGCGGGGCGCCATGACGGGGTCCACACCACGCATCCGAACAGTGAATCGGTTCCCGGTCAGGTGTCCCACCCGCAATCGCCTGTCATGACGTGCGGATTGCAGTACCTGAAGATCTTCGCTGTCCAATTGGCATGGGAAGTCCCGTTCAGTTTTGACCGTGATCCACTGCTGGGTCACAGCCACACGATCCTTCATCCCCGCCCATCCAACCGACCGGCGAGGTACATCAAACGCACGGGCGATGCGGCCCACCATGCTGTGATGATCAAGATTCCGCTTCACGATCCACAGGGCAAGATGATCCCCCACACCAGACGGTTCGAAGGCGCTCAATTCCTGGACCAGAAAGTCCTCAGGACGATCACGCTGAACAGGACAGATGGGGTTCACGACCACTCTGGATCATGTCCTTCGATCGATTCGCCGCCGTCAGGATCGTCAAACGGGCCGAGCCCTGCATCCTGCTCAACTTCGTCCAGAACCGCCTCGCTGACGAAGATGGGAACGTCTGCGCCGACGGCGAGGGCGACTGCATCCGAGGGTCTGCAATCAATCTGCACTTCTTCTCCGCCCTGTTCCAGACAGAGCATGGCATAGAACGTCCCCTCGTTGAGATCATGGATCACGACCCGCGCCAATCTGGCTCCCAAAACCACAATCACCGATGACAGGAGTTCATGCGTCAATGGGCGTGGAATGGGCATGCCCTTCAGACGTCTCTCGATCGCAAATGCCTCAGCAACGCCAACCACAATGGGAATGCGTCGATCCCCGTCGATCTCGGCAAGCTCGATCAACTGAGCATCACTCATTTCGCCGATCAGGATCCTGGCTAGCGTCATCTGAACATCCATGGATCTGCGCCTCCGAGCGTCGATACTAACAGGCTCCCCACCTGTGACCCATGCCACTACCATGTCGGGATTGAATCGCCCCTGACACGCATGACACTTTCTGGAAACAGATGGGAGTTTGTATGACCAACCGGAGTTACGACTTCACTTCCGAATCAGTCTCGATGGGTCACCCTGACAAGATGGCTGATCAGATTTCTGACGCCGTCCTCGATGCCATGCTCAGAGAAGATCCGGGCTCTAGGGTCGCATGCGAAACCATGGTGACAACCGGACTGGCAGTCATCGCGGGGGAAGTGACGTGTGATGGTTATGTCGATATCGCCTCTCTTGTCCGTGACACGATCAGAGACATCGGTTACACCGATTCCGCGATGGGCTTTGATGCCGACTCTTGCGCAGTGATGGTGGCTCTTGACAAACAATCACCGGATATCGCGCAAGGCGTTGATTCCGGCGCTGGGTTGCATGCCGAACAGGGCGCAGGCGATCAAGGGCTCATGTTCGGTTATGCCTGCAAGGAAACCGAATCACTGATGCCTTTGCCAATCGATCTGAGTCACCGACTCGTTGCACGACATGCCGATGTCCGGCGAGCTGATGGCATCCCGCACCTGCGTCCCGATGCAAAGGCACAGGTCACTTGCGCTTATGAAGGAAATACCCCCCAGAGAGTCAAGACCGTTGTCCTGAGTACGCAACACGGACCAGAGTGGTCTGATCGGCACGGGGATCTTTCCGCTGAAGTGCGCGATCACATCATCAAACCCGTCCTTGGCGATCTCTGGCATGATGACATCACGCTTTGGATCAATCCAACCGGCAAGTTTGAAGTGGGCGGCCCACTCGGTGATTGTGGTCTGACGGGCCGCAAGATCATTGTCGATACCTATGGCGGCCGTGGCAGACATGGTGGCGGCGCATTTTCCGGGAAGGATCCGAGCAAAGTAGACCGCAGTGCCGCCTACATGGCACGCTACGTCGCTAAGAATGTGGTGGCAGCTGGTCTCGCGGATGTCTGTGAAGTCCAACTGTCCTATGCCATCGGTGTTGCAAAGCCGACGAGTGTGCATGTCGACTGCGAAGGCACTGCTTCCATCCCAGAGACAAATATCCAGCAGGCCATCGAATCGGTATTCGATCTGACCCCTGCCGGCATCATTACCTCTCTGGATCTTCTGCGACCGATCTACCTGCAAACTGCAGCCCATGGACACTTTGGCCGAACACCGGATGAAGGCGTGCCTGGATCCTTCAGTTGGGAAAGAACAGATCGGGTCGAGGCGTTGCAGCAAGCCGCTGCACTCGATGCCGCTAGTGTCTGAATCCACACAAAAACGCGTCAGTGCTGCAAGACGTCTCGCCTACGGTCATCTTGCGGAACGTGTCAAACGCTATCCGGATCTCTTTCCGTCACAGTTGGACGTCACGGGTTTGAACGACCGTGATGCGCGACTCGCCATGGCGATTGACCGGGCGGTCACACTGCGATGGCTCACGCTTCAGGCTGTGATCGAACCGATGCTTTCCATGCCCTGGAACAAACAGCATCATGTCGTCAAAACAGCGCTTCTGGCAGGCGCTGCACAGTTGTTACTGCTTGACCGTATTCCTGATCATGCAGCAATCGATGAATCCGTCGAATGGTGTCGAGGTACCCCCGCCGAACGCGCCAAGGGTGTTGTCAACGCCGTTCTCAGGAGGATTGTCAGGCTCCGTTGCGAAAGGATCGAGAAAGCGGATCTGTCCGAGGTCGATCAGATCATCCGAACGGATGGTTCAGGCTGGTCTCTGACCGAGCCGGTATTCGCGGGAGACATTGCCGATCGGGTATCAAAACAGACCGGGTGCGGTCGCCCTCTCTATGACCGGATCGCCGCACTGCACGGGCAGGATGAAGCCACCCGGATCGCGCTGCACTCGATGGCAGACCCCCCCATCATTCTTCATCATGCAGATGCATGTGATGCGCTTGCACCGCACGAGCAACCCGGCTTTCACATTCTGCGTCCCGGTGAATCTCTTCGAGGCGTGCTGGCAGACTGCCCCTCCGCCATTGTGCAGGACCCCACTGCCGCCGCGGCAGTCCGCGCGACAGAATCCATGGTGCCCGATTGCATCGTCGATTTCTGTGCCGGACGTGGAACTAAGACGCGCCAACTGGCAGCGATGCATCCCGATGCGAGGTTGATCGCATCGGACAAATCCAAATTGCATCTGCGAACACTTCAAGAACTGAAGCCGCTGGGCGTTGAGGTTCTTACACAAGCGGATCTGACAGCGCTTGCCGGCCAAGTGGATTTGCTCGTCCTCGATGTCCCGTGTACCAACTCCGGAGTCTTGGCCAGAAGAATCGAGGCCCGCCACCGCCAAACTTCTGAGTTCAGACTTCAGTTGAGAGATGTGCAGCGACAAATCGCTGCCGATGCGCTCGCGCTGCTGAGTCCAAGGGGCACTCTTCTCTGGACAACCTGCAGCATTGATCCAGACGAGAATGAGTCCCAAGTCGAGTGGCTTACAAAGTGGCATGATCTGGAAGTCGAGATCATGTGTGCAGAGCGTGGGCAGGGCCTGCCTGGAGAGAATCCGGAAGTCTGGCGGGATGGCGGCTTCTTCGCGAAACTACGCCGGCGACAGGTACAGCCGGGATGAGTACGGCAGTACCATGCCCCGCTTCCCCTTGTGGAGCCTCTCGATGCAACTCGCAACCTTGATCGAACCGGACCTGATGCGTGTGCCCTTGGAGGCATCCGACCGTCTTGGCGCGATCCGTGAACTCGTCACACTTCTGGCAGATCAAGGGCTTGTCGCTGACGCAGAACGCGCGATACAGACGACATGGGCGCGTGAACTAGAGCGAACCACTGGCATCGGGGAAGGGCTTGCTGTCCCCCATGGACGGTGTGATTGCATCGACAGACTTGTCATGGCAGTCGGCCTGCCTTCTACCCCGATCGACTTCCAGTCATTTGATCAACAGCCAGTGCGACTGGTGGTACTTGTTCTTTCGCCTCCCAAAGACACCGCATCTCATATTCAGATCCTCGGGGCGATCAGCCGCGTCATGAGTGATCGGCTCACCAGAGAAGCAGCCTATACCGCCGATTCGGCGGAGAGACTTGCCGCAATCCTTCAGGGAGAAGGCTGATCGCCGGCACGCGCCCGTGCGCTGTCAAAGGCCTGAAGTTCACGATCTAAGTCCGCCTGGGCAGAAGCATTCAGAGATGAACGCTCGGCACGCGCACGCTCGACAGCGCGATCCGCTCCCTCCACATCACCGCTGACCAGCAACAATTGACCAAGAGTCACCCAACCCAGCGCATCGCCAGAGGCGAGCGCGAGATAGCGTTCCAACCTCTCGATCGCGCCGGACAAATCGCCAACTTGCATCGAGGCGAGCGCTGCGTACTTAATCGCCTCGGGTTCCGATGCCAGACGGCTTGCAGCGCCAAGATTCCCCTGTGACAGCGCCCACTCCACTGCAATTCGGCGCAACTCGGACCACTCCGTCTGTTCTTGCAGCAACGCATCTACGCGCTCGAGAAGGACAGGTGGTGAATCCAGTGACACGGCAACCATGAAGGCTTCAATGGAGACATCCTGATTCGGTTTCGAAATCAATGTGATGCGGTTCAGTAGATCTCTCGCTGCAGATACATGGCCAAGCCGAGCCTGCAGCCTGGCGGATGCAAGCAGATGGTTCGGATCATCCGCAAGCCCCATGCCGCCTCGAGCGACAGAACCAGCCCAACCGTACAAATGCAATGCTCGATTTGCTCTTTCTGTTTCCGACTGCGTCAAACTTGTGACGCCGGGAGGTGGTGGCGCCAAAATCCGAAGTCGCAGACCTTCTGCAAGAGAATCTGCACGCATTCCTAAGATCTGCGTGACCCCTGCCTGTGTTGTCGCGGCAACAGTGATGCCAGCCAAGAGCAGAAAGACTGCCCCTGCCCGGGTGATTTGTCCGGACTTCTTCAGCACTTTGCGATGGAAGGATGCATGGGGATCAATCAGCACCCGCCATGACTTCCAACTGATCCATGTGACGATCGACGCGGCACCAAGTGACATGAGTAGAGGCACCAGTCCATAGGCACCCCGCCATGCGAGCACACTTGCCAACATGATGCAGGCCAAAATGATCTCTTCCATCCACGTGAGATCCCATCGCTTCTTCGGCTGCGAAACATCCTCCCGCATCGCGGGGCTGATGGCAGGCATGCTCCACTGCATGGACAACGCGTCATTGGGACAAGCTTCGATGCAATCCGTCGTCTTCATGCACCCGACGTCAATGACCTTCCCCCAAGTCGCTACCTGTTCATGAACACGCACATTGGATGTGCAGGCAGCCGTGCAGTGTGCGCATCCTTCACACGAGTCATCAACCGTCACGCGCCTGAGAGACAGTCGGTCTAGAGGTGCAAAGAAACCGCCGTAAGGACAGCCATACGTACAGAAACCTTTTCCTCCCAGAACATAGACAGTCATGAAACCGCAAATCAGCAGGAAAACGATCCCCACCCCCGCACCCGGCATCGTTGCCCAAAGATCTCTCGTTAACAGTTCCAACCGGAATCCGTGCCAGGCAGGTTCGCGTCCTTCCACAAATGGCGCCCACAGAAACCGATAGACGATCGGCCAGAGAAACATGTAACTGGCCAAGGCAAACGGGGCGAGCATCAGCAGGCGACTTCGGAAAGCACGCGGTCGAATGCCTGCTTTGCGAAGCAGCCTCAAACACCAGTCCTGGAGAAGAATCACATGGCAGCCCCAACCGCAGAACCACCGGCCCAGTACTGCAGTGGACAAGAGCGTGACCGCGAAGAAAATCGCGCCTGCATTGATGATGCCTTCGGACACAGTCTCAATCGACTCGGATGGCTCAACCGGTGACAGCGTCTCCCATCCGAACGGGATCCCAATCCACCAGATGATGATGTGCAGAATCATCGCAATCTGCACAGCCAAGAGAACAGTCAGCCGGATCTGCCACCTTCGGCCCCAGCCAATAGCGTCTGCTTTGGATTTCCCATTCTCAGGCAGGACCTGAAGCGATACGCCGGACGAAGATGGACGGTCACATGGCACCACTCCACTCTACTCGCCCGAAGCGATTTCAACCGGTTCAATTCATGGACTCTCGCCAGCCCTGCCGGAAGGTGGCACGTTCCGCATAAGGAAGCGACGACTCCTTGGCCGCCAGCCTCAATTTACCGAGCGCCTTGTTCTGAATCTGTCGAACACGTTCCTTTGTCAGCCCAATGATTCGGCCGACCTGCGCAAGCGTCCGCGGTCGCTCATGACGGATCCCCGCCGCATCACCAGGGCCGATACGGAAGCGATGATGGATCACTTCACGTTCGACATCGGTCAATTCTGCGCGATTCTCCAAAACGAGCATTTTCACTTCTTCCGCGCGATCACGCAGTTCATCCTGTCGACGTTCCTCCGGATAGTTCGATCGCTCGAACTCGGCATCGTAGGTGGCACCGAAACGCTGCTGATAACGAAGGTGTCGGCTGCCATAGCGTGAGAACGCCTTGAGGATGGAGCGACAGGCATACGTCGAGAACTTGAAGCCTCGTCCAATATCGAATTTGTCGATGCTCCTGAGAAGCGCCATATTGCCTTCGCTGATCAGATCGCTGAACTCCATGTCTCCCATGCGAATCCGCTTGGACATCGCTAGGACCAACGCCAAATTCGCCTCGGCGATGTGATGTCGCAGCGCTTGTGCCTCGCGGTACCAGCGCAGCAACTCCGCACGCTGTCGAACCCCGGGACGATCGGTTCGCATCCGATCCTGAATCTGTCGGACCCTGAATCGCGCATAGTTGTACTGAAGGAAGATGACGCGTTCTTCCGCAGCGGTCAGAACGATCGATTCTCGCTTGCGGCCAGACTGCGCATTCGACGTCGAATAGGGATCCATCAGCGGGCGATACCACCCGACGTCTGCCCGACGGACTTCTGGAGCTTTCTCGAAGATGCGCTGCTCTGCGCCGGCTTTGGTGAATTCGTCCGACTGAACGAAATCGACCTCTGCAGACAAGATCTCAGCCAAGAGAGATTCGTCTGAATTGGCAGTGTCAGATGATTCCTGCAGAACAGGTGAACCTGAGTTGACTGGCGATCGTTCTGGCATGGTCATCCTCATGGGACCCTTGATTGAATGCCCCGAGCGGTCCCTTCACGCGGGTACTCCGGCCAGCCCCCTACGCTCTGCGTAGGCGGGGGGTTCGTGACATTTTCAAATGCGTCAGCCAGGCCCCGGCGCCCCAGGAAAAACGAGATTTGCAACCAGACCAACAGCATGCTCTGAACCCAACGACTTTATTGGGCAGTGCTTGCAGAAAGTTTCAAATGGTGGCGTGAATCCAAGCCCCAAACGGGCCCGAAAAAGACGGCTTATTCGGGTTCATCACCGCTGAGATCGTAAATCCAAGCCTCATTGGCCCGTGTCCAATCAAGGACCTCGCCCTGGCCAAAAAACAGGCCCAATTCATGTTCGGCTGCCTCGGGGCTGTCCGAACCATGGATGAGATTGAAGCTGTTTGACACGCCGAAATCGCCACGGATTGTTCCAGGCTCAGCAGTACTTCCGAATGTCGCCCCCATCAACTTCCGGCAGATCCCAATCGCACCCACCCCTCTTAACGCCAGAACGAGTACGGGTGAGCGGGTCATGAAAGCGACAAGGCCATCGTAGAAAGGTTTGCCTTCATGTGAGGCATAGTGCCGGGCTGCCAGATCCCCGGAGATCTGCATGAATTTCGCGCCGACGACCTGCAGGCCCTTGTCCTCGAAACGGGTGATGATTTTGCCCATGAGACCCCGCTGAACGGCGTCTGGCTTCAAAATAATGAGGGTGGTTTCCATCTTGGGGTGTACTCCTGCTCAGGGCTGCGGATTGTATCGACCGGGCTCGCCGGCTGATGCCAGAAGGGACCACCGATGGGCCAATCGCACTTGTTCTGGGTCAGGCACATCCAGACATCCAGCCCATGAACCACCCCATGGAGCCTCCGTGCTACCGTAGGGGCGAGGACGGATCCTCACCACCCCAGGGATGGAGCCCCAGGTGCCCGTGGCAACGAAGAAAAAGCACCGAAAGAAAGCCACTGCCGAGACGATGGCGGCGAGCCAGCGGGAGATCTCGGTCAGCGAGTTCTTCGCGAAGAACCGCCATCTTCTCGGTTTCGACAACCCACGCAAGGCGATGCTGACGACTGTTAAGGAAGCGGTCGACAATGCGCTTGATGCATGTGAAGAAGCGGGCATTCTTCCGGCTCTAAAAGTGCAACTACTCCAAGTCGATGAGACTCGCTTCAAGATCACCGTTCAGGACAACGGGCCTGGCATCGTCCGCAAACAGATCGAGAACATCTTCGGCAAACTTCTGTATGGATCGAAATTCCACCGGATGAAAATGAGCCGTGGCCAACAGGGCATCGGCATCTCTGCTGCGGGAATGTATGGATTGATGACAACCGGCAAGCCGGTCAAGATCATCTCGAAAACCGGACGTCGCAAACCCTCTCATGAAGTCGTTCTGAAGATTGATACCTCAAAGAACAAAGCTGAGGTTGTCAGCGATACCGAGCACCCGGAAGATGACAAGCTGTTCAAGGAGGGCCGTGGCACGATCGTCGCCATTGAACTGGAAGGCAAGTACCAGAAAGGGCGACAGAGCGTTGACGAGTATCTGGAACAGCCGGCAATCGCCAATCCACATGCTGAGATCACATACATCACGCCCGCCAATGAGACCATCAAGTTTCCGAGGGCGATGAATGAACTTCCTGTAGAAGCCAGGGAGATCAAACCTCATCCGAAAGGAATCGAACTCGGCACGCTCATCCAAATGCTCGAGCGAACCGAACCCAAGAGCATCAGTGCATTCCTTCAGGATGAATTCTCGCGTGTCGGTCAACGCAAAGCTGCCGAACTGATCAAACTCGCAGGCAAGAAGACCAGCAATACGCTCACGCCACGCACACGGATCAGCACACTGGATCATGCGGATGCTGAGGCGCTCTACAAGGCCATTCAGGACACGTCGATTATGGCGCCACCAACGGACTGCTTGGTGCCCATTGGCTCGAAAGCGCTTCTCGCAGGTCTTCTCAAGGAGGTCAAGGCCGAATTCTTTGCGGCAGCGACACGCCCCCCTGCCGTTTACCGCGGCAATCCGTTCCAAATCGAAGTCGCCATGGCTTTTGGCGGTGAACTCAAGACCGAAGAATCCGCACGCATCCTGCGATTCGCCAACCGGGTGCCTCTTCTGTATCAGCAGAGCGCATGCAGTTCCTTCAAGGCAGTCGTTGAAACCGGATGGAAGAACTACAGCCTGCAACAACCCAAAGGGGGCCTGCCCGTCGGACCGATTGTGATCATGATTCACATGGCAAGCGTCTGGGTTCCCTTTACGAGCGAATCCAAGGAAGCTATTGCGGATTACGACGAAATTCGCAAGGAAATGCGACTCGCACTGCAGGAATGCGGACGGAAGCTGGGGACGTACTTGCGTCGCAGACAGCGGATGAAGAAGGAATCCGAGCGACGGAGCATTTTCGAGCGTTACATCGGAGAAATTTCGCAAGCATGCAATGCCATCACTGGTGTTGACCCCAAGAAACTGTTCAACGCTCTGCAGAAACAGGCTGCAAAGAAAACCGCGGAAGCTGATCAACTACTTGATGATGAAGGGAAGGTCGTGGACGACGGCGGCCGCCTCTCTAAGGATGAGGATGTCATCATTGTTGAGGATCTCCAGACGGACAGCGAAGCCGATGCCGAAGATGAAGATCTCTTCGGCGGTGTCACCCTCAAAGGACGACGCAAGAAGACAAAGTCAAAGCGGACGAAGAAAAAGGGGGGTAAGTGATGGCTAAAAAATCGGCCAAGAAATCGACTAAGAAATCGAGCGCCAAGAAGACTGCGAAGAAATCAAGCGCGAAGAAGACGTCGAAGAAATCCACGCCACGGAAAAAGCCCAGGCGAGCTGCCGTCAGCAAAGAACGTGACAAAGTGACCAACCGGGCCATCGAACTTCTTGCCGACAATGTGGCCAGAGATGGCCTTAAAGGTCGCGAGCCGAGTGTCGAAATTCCACTCCGCACGGTCACGAACATGAACTGGAACAAACGGAAACGCATTCTTGAGATGGGCGACGCCACTCAAACAAGAAGCCTTTTCAATGTTGGACAGGCACGAAAGTTCATGCAGACACTTCTGCTTGCGAAAGGCAGTCGTGAACTCATCAAGGCAGAAAAGACGCTCAGCCTTCGTGGCATGTACTACATGTCATTGCACACGATTGAGGGGACCACGGAAAAGACATTCAATGATCAAAGTGAATCCGACACTGTGCTGGAGGATTTGGAAGTCTCTCTTGGAGGTCTGCGAGAAGAACTGCACGTCTTCGCCAAGAAACGTGGGACGATGGTTGGGAACATCACCATCGAGGATAATGGTGACGAAATCGATTGCCGTCGCATGGGTACGGGTGGATATGCGATACCGAGCATCTGTGAGCCAAACGTCATTCAATTCAAGAAGTGTGATGCGAAGTTCGTTCTACATGTCGAGAAGGACACCGTCTGGAGCCGCTTCAACGAAGATAGATTCTGGGAAACGCACAATTGCATCCTGACCGAAGGATCCGGACAGCCCCCACGGGGTGTTCGCCGCCTGCTTCATCGCCTGAACAAGGAGCTGGGCCTCCCGATCTATTGCCTCCTCGACTGCGACCCTTGGGGACATTACATCTACAGCGTCATCAAGCAAGGGTCGATCAACCTTGCATTCGAAAGCCAACGCATGGCGATACCCGATGCCAAGTTCATGGGGATTCGTGCAGAGGATTACGATCGGTGTGAACTGTCTTCTGATGTTCGCATTGCGCTGAATGAACGCGATATCACACGGGCCAGACAGATCGCGGAGTACCCATGGTTTAAGGACAAACGTCCTTGGCAACGTGAGATCAAGAAACTCCTTGGAAACGGTTTCAAGATGGAAGTCGAATCACTGATCACCAAGGACATCTCCTACGTCACAGAGGAATACGTGCCTGCACGTCTGAAGGCGAAGGACTTTCTGGATTGACCCATTCCAGTCGACCAGGCAATACGCGACAATTCAGCCACTTTCAGACCGCGCGGTAGTCCACTACCATGCTCGGATCCAGCCTTGACTGCTGGAACCAACAACGAGGAGCGCGTCCAGGATGACGACCAATACGACTTCAGGGGATCGAGACAATGCAGCGGGTTCTTCCTATCCAGAGCATCCCACGCGACTGGTCATCGCTGATGATGAGCATTTGATTGCTGCTGGCCTCGTTGCTTCTCTTGAACATCTCGGTTACGAGGTTGTGGGGACTGCGAATGCCGGCGCTCAAGCGATCGCCTCATGCCGCGAAGTGATGCCTGACCTGGCTATTCTCGATATCCGAATGCCGGATGTGGATGGTCTCGCTGCAGCAGAAACGATCTACAACGAATTGGGTATACCTGTTGTCATGGTTTCCGCATATTCGGATCCCGAATATGTCTCCAGCGGCAATCGCATCGGTGTGTTTGGCTATCTCCTCAAGCCCGTCACACGCGAACAACTGCGTGTGGGACTTGAAGTCGCATGGGCACGATTCATCAAGCAGGCTGAACTCTCTGAGGAAGTCGGTTCGCTTGAGATGAGACTTGAGCAGCGTAAGATCATCGAACAAGCAAAGTGGATCATCGTCAAACGCAAGAATATTGACGAGCCCGAAGCCATGCGCATGCTGCAGAAACAGGCGCGCAGTGGTCGGAAGCCTTTGATTGAAGTGGCTCAAGCAGTCATTGACAGCGAAAGCTTGTTTGGCGACTAGCTGGCTCGCCCTTTGCCCAGAGGCAGGCTGATGGTGAAGACCGTTCCCCTGGCCAATTCGGATTCCACCGCCAAACGTCCACCGTGCTCTTCAATGATCCGGCGGGTCGTTGACAAACCCAGCCCCGTTCCACCAGCACGTCCTGACACATAGGGATGAAAGATCTCGTCGAGCATGTCCGGCGCGATCCCAGGACCCGTGTCGGTCACCGTGATTTCGATGGCCTCATCTCGCTGATGCATGTCAATCAAAAGTTCGCCACCGGGAGGATCTTCGCCTGCCATCGCTTGCACAGCATTGATCATGAGATTGAGCAGCGCCTGCTTGAATAGTCCCTCATCCAACTCAACGAGGATGGGGTCTTCTGGTACGCGCACACGCAAAATGACATCTGACTGATCGCACTGCGGATGAAAGAAGTCGCCCAACTCCTCGATGATGCCGCTTAGGTTGCGATGCTCCGGATGCAGTTGAATGCGACCCGCAAACTGCAGAAAGTCAGTGAGAATGCCCGCGAGTCGATCAACCTCACGTCTCAGCGTCTCGACGCGTTCGATGAGTCGGTCCTTTTCGCCATCTTTAAGTGGCGCTTGGCGTAGATCCTCGATCAACAATTGCGCATTCAGTCCAACTGTTGACAGAGGATTTTTAATCTCGTGTGCCAGCCCCCCCGTCATGGCACCGAGTTCTGCAAGACGCTGGCTGTGCCGGGCTTCGCCCTCAGCAGCACGCGCCCTGCGATCCGCACTTCGGAGCAGTAGGAAAACGATCGGTGCCAGCGCGAGTGTCATCGCGCCGGCACCAATCAAAATCCACAATGCGGCGTTCATCTCGCCGGCTCAGGACGCTGCCTCGACAGCATCCTCGTTCTTCTTTCCACGGCGCCGCTTCCGGCCACCATTGTCAGCATTGTCATCGCCTTCTTCCGGCTCAAGCAATGCTTTACGAGACAGTTTGATGCGGCCGGTGTCATCGACGTGAATCACCTTGACCTTCACAGTGTCACCCACCGCGACGACATCGGAAACGCTCTTGACGAATCCATTGTCGAGTTCGGAGATGTGACACATGCCGTCGGTTCCGGGGACAAGCTCGATAAACGCGCCAAAGTCCTTCGTCGATACGACCTTGCCTTCGTAGATCGTGCCGACCTTGATTTCCGCGCCAAGTGCTTCCACTTCGGCCTTGGCAGCATCTCCCGCCTTGCCATCGGTTGAAGCAATCGTGACCGTACCGTCGTCATCGACGTCGACATTCGCACCTGTCCGCTCCTGAATACTGCGGATGGTCTTGCCACCAGGTCCGATCAACTTCCCGATCTTCTCGGGATCAATCATCACCTGAATGATGCGTGGTGCATGTTCACTGAGTTCCTCACGCGGCTTCGCGAGCACGGCCTCCATCTTTTCGATAATTTCAATACGACCGATACGCGCTTGCTCGAAGGTCTCCTTGATTTCATCGAACCAGAGTCCGCGTGCTTTCAGATCGAGCTGAATGCCCGTGATGCCGTTCCGCGTTCCACAAACCTTGAAGTCCATATCGCCAAAGAAATCCTCTTCGCCGATGATGTCGGTCACATGAACGACTTTGCCGGTGTCATCGCTGAAACGACCCACTGAAATACCCGCACAGGTCGCCTTGATCGGCACACCTGCGTCCATCATTGCCATGCAACCACCGCAGACGGAAGCCATGGATGATGAGCCGTTCGATTCCGTAATGTCGCTGACAAGCCGCACGGTGTAGGGGAAATCCTCTACATCAGGCAGAATGGCGAGAAGTGAACGCTCCGCAAGTGCGCCATGTCCGATCTCTCTTCGACCGGGACCCATGATGCGCCCTGCCTCACCCACACAGAAAGGTGGGAAGTTGTAGTGAAGGTAAAACTTCTTCGCGTACTCAGGCATCAAACCGTCGACGATCTGTTCGTCGCGGCCGGTACCCAACACACAAGTCAGAACCCCTTGCGTTTCTCCACGCTGAAAGAGTGCGGAGCCATGGGTTCGCGGAAAGAGACCGCACTCGATCTCAAGTGGTCGGATTTCACCAAATGAACGTCCGTCCGCTCGAATGCCGTCGCTCACAATGAGTTTGCGAGTCGTCTTCTTTTCCAGGTTGCGGAAAGCCTCTCGAGCATGTGCATGCCGTTTTTCCGCTTCGCGATACTCCGCGTAGGAGCCGCTTTCTGGAAGCGTGTAATGGGTATCCAGAACCTTTTTGCGAAGCTCTGAGACGGCATCGCCACGGTCATGCTTGCCATTGATCCGGCGACAACGCTCCATCTCCTCGCCAGCAACCGACTTCACATGATCCATGATGTCAGCCGGAGGAAGTGATGATTCTCCATCACGCTTCTCACTCTTCCCAGCCTTCTCCATGAGTTCGATCTGCATTTCAAGAATGGGCTTGATCCCATTTTCGTAGCCGTACTCGATCGCAGAGAGGATGGCATCCTCGGGTACTTCTGCAGCACCGACTTCAATCATGTTGATGCCATCAGAATGTCCAGAGAGAACCAGATCCAGATCGGAATATTCCATCTGAGCATGGGTCGGGTTGATGACGAACTGTTCTCCGTCATCGGTCAGGATGCGCCCAACACGAATTGTTGCGACGGGTCCCTGGAAGGGCGCATCCGTCAACAACAATGCTGCAGATCCACCTGTGCATGCAAGTACATCGGTGTCGTTCTGGCCATCGTGGCTCATCGTCCAGCACTGGATTTGCACTTCATCGATAAATCCGTCCGGGAAGAGTGGTCGAATGGGACGATCGATCATCCGCATCGTCAACACTTCTTTCTCGTTCGGTGCGCCTTCCCTCTTGCGGAACCCGCCTGGGAACCGGCCACCGGCACTCATGCGCTCCCGGTAGTCACACTGCAGCGGAAAGAAGTCAAGTCCGGGACGTGGATTCGCGCGAACCGCGGCACACATCACGACCGACTCGGCATACCGCACAATGACACAACCGCTCGCGAGTTTCGCGATTTTTCCGGTCTCCATGCGCAGCGTCCGCCCGCCTATTTCTCGTTCAACAAAATGAACTGTGGCATCTGCCATATCTCAATACTCCCGTGGAGACCGCGCATCTCTGGCGCCAATCACCACATTTGGGGGTACAGATCCCACCGGTCTCAGAGGGCAGAAGACAGAACGCAGTCAGCGACTGTGGTCTGTCCACTGCCACCTGCCTAGGGACACTGGACCCGTACTGGGGAAAATCCCCTACTACTTTCGAAGACCGAGTCGCTTGATCAACTCGCGATATTCAGCGGGCTTGACCCGAGATAGATACTGCAAGAGTCGATTCCGCTTCCCGACCAACTTGACCAAACCAAGCCGTGCAGCATGGTCCTTCTTGTTTGACTGCAGATGGTCGTTGATCTCCTGAATACGGGAGGTCAGCAAAGCAATCTGCACTTCGGGGGAACCGGTGTCAGCATCATCGCGGCGGTACTCGCCAACGATCTGTGTCTTCTGGTTGAGCGTCAGGGCCATATAAGGTCCTTCAAGTCAATCCACAGGCACCGCGCCTGTGGAGAATCGCCCAGTCTAGCCGGATTTCGACCCATCCGCCAGCCATCGTCTTGTTGAAGGTCCGATAGCCGGTTCAGCTCAGTGAGGTCATCCAGGCCCCAATCCGCTCACAACCAGCTCTGATGGCCGATTCCTCAAGGGCGAAGGACAACCTGACATGTCGGCTTCCACACCCCAGGAAATCATCGCCTGGAACCACAGCCACACCGGTTTCTTCGAGTAACGCCTCAGCAAAGGCACCCGCCCCATCGATCGTCCGACCACCGGGAGAGGTCTTCTGGAAAGCTGTCGAAATGTCTGGGAAGACGTAGAAGGCCCCCATGGGCGGCGGACAGGTCACCCCAGGCCATGTCCCGATCAGCGACTCCATCAGTGCCGCACGTTCCTCAAAGGCCTTGCGCATGTGTTCAATGTCGTCACTGCAATCCATGAGCGCAGTTACCAGTGCCGGAAGAGTGAAACTGGTGACAGACGATGTCATCTGACTCTGCAGTTTGGACATGGCCTTCGCAATCTGAAGAGGTGCCGCCGTATAACCCACTCGCCACCCGGTCGCTGCAAATGCCTTGCTCAATCCGTTGATGGTGATGGTCCGATCAGCCATCGATGGCAGCGAGCCAGGAGAAAGATGGGCGCGACCGCCATAGACAAGACGTTCGTAGATTTCATCACTGATCAACATCACGCGCTCATGGCCGGCCAGCACATCGCAAATGGCCCGTATCGCATCAGGTTCATACATCGTCCCGCACGGATTGCTCGGGCTGTTGAGAATGACCAAACGCGTCTTTGGTGTCAACGCCGCTGCATACGCTTCCGGAGTCGCAAGAAAGTCGGAGTCCGCGGTGGTCGGAATCTCCACGAAGGTTCCGCCTGCAAGTTCCACCATGGGTTTATAGGACACCCATGCGGGTGTCGCCATCACAACTTCATCGCCCGGATCGATCATCGACTGAATCGCGAGATACAGTGAGAACTTGCCACCATTGGAAATGACGACTTGATCGGGAGAGCAAGTAATGTCGTTGTCACGATGCAACTTCGCAGAAACCGCTTCCCGCGCTTCGGGTGTTCCAGGGACGGGCACATAGCGTGTCATCCCGTTCTGAATGGCTTCCATTGCGGCGGCAACGACACGATCCGGCGTGCCAAAATCCGGCTCGCCTGCACCGAATCCGATGACATCGCGGCCATCCGCCTTCATTGCCCGGACACGAGCGGTAATGGCCAGCGTCGATGACGGTTTGATACTTGCCGCACGATGTGACACGGATGGAATGATTTGGGTGTTCATGGTGGGTCTCACTGCGGGTGCGAGCGTCTCAAGATGGTGAAAGATACTTGAAACGCGGAACGCCATCACGCACCAATACCGCGTCTAGAGCAGCCCGGACAGAATGGCTGAGCTCAAGCAAGGCATGATGACGAAAATGGCCCGAGTTTCGGCGGTCCTGCCCTCCGCCTCATGAAGATCCCGCAGGTATCCTCCTCCGATGCACTACGACGCCCACCAGCCGGTGATCGATGATCTTGAGGCGCGGATCTTGACCATCCGCGACTCCCTTTGACTATGACGCCAAGGTCCAACGCCGGGACAGCCTGCAGGCGCAGATGAACGATGCCGACTTCTGGAACAGCCAGGATGCTGCCCAGAAGGTGATTGAAGAGTATCGGCTACTCAAGGCGCAAACCGAAGGTCTTGAGCACATCATTCAAGCCTTCGAAGATGCTTCACTGGGATACGAACTCGCTAAGGAATCCGGTGACGAAGATCTTCTGACCGAAGCGGATGAAGGGCTGTATGCGCTCGGCCACAAGATGTCTAAGGTCGAATTGCAATCACTGCTCAGCGGTCCCCATGATCATCGCAACTGCTTTGTGGCGATTCAGGCGGGTGATGGGGGAAACGATGCTGACGATTGGGCTTCGATGCTGGATCGCATGTACAAGACATGGTGGGACAAGCAGGGCTGGAAGTACGAGCAGATCAGTCTGGTCCATGGATCCGAAGTAGGGATCAGCGGCGTGTCCTATCTGGTGAAAGGGCCCCTCGCCTACGGCTACATGTCATGTGAGAGGGGCACGCATCGCCTCGCACGCGTCAGTCCATTCAATGCGCAGGGAAAGCGGCAGACCTCCTTCTGCACGATTGATGTCACACCAGAGTTTGAGGAAGAAGATGTCGAGATCGATGAGAAGGACATTGAACTGACGACTTACGCGCGTTCTTCAGGACCCGGCGGACAAAACGTCAACAAGGTCGCATCTGCTGTCCGCATTGTTCACAAGCCGACAGGCATCATGGTCGTTTCATCGACGCACAAGGCACAACTCCAGAATCGCAAACAGGCCATGCGCATCCTGCAAGCCAAGTTGGAACAGATCGAAGAAGAGAGACGGCAAAGTGAACTGGATGCTGCAACGGGCGGGAAGGTCGACCGTGGTTGGGGTTCTCAGATCCGCTCATACGTGATCTATGACAATCGCGTGAAGGATCATCGAACCGGTCACGAGGTCGGCAATCCCCAAACCGTTCTTGACGGCGATCTCGACGGCTTCATTGATTCGGAACTCAAACGTCGACGCGCTGCAAAGGGCTGATCCGATCTCCCGAAAGGGATCTCGTCACGCACGTGGCATCTCGGCATTGCCGCCACTGAGAATCAAACCGATGCGGGAACCTTGCGGAACAGCAGAGGTCTCCTTGAGCACTGCGGCCAGCACTGTCGCGCTACTGGGTTCAACCCAGAGCTTTGCCCGTTCGAGCAATAATTGTTGTGCCGCGCGGACAGCGTCATCGCCAACGGTCACAATCGCCGTGAGGTGATCTCGCAAAATGCTCCATGTGCGTTCGGAGAGGCTCGTCAATAAACCGTCACAGATGGTGTCGGGCGATGTCTGGGGAATGAGTTTGCCGCTCGCCAACGAGCGTGCCGCATCGTCAGCGCCTTCTGGTTCTGCGCCGAACAAGATCGCTTCGGGCAACATCGCCGCCGTCGAGATGCAACTCCCGGACATGAGCCCCCCGCCTCCGATCGGTGCCATGACCACATCCAGATCGGGCACATCCTCGATGAGTTCCTTGGCAGCCGTCGCCTGGCCCGCGATGATTCGATCATCGTCGTAGGGATGGACGAACAGCGCACCCGTCTGGTCGAGGACTTCTGCGGCAGTCGATTCTCTGGCTTCAAGTGTCGGCACACAGTCGACAATGGTCGCGCCGTAGCCCTCTACTGCAGCACGTTTCACTGCGGGCGCTGACGTCGGCATCACGATCCATGCCGGAATACCGCGTTCACGGGCAGCGCGTGCCAACGCCTGCGCATGATTGCCGCTTGAATGCGTGCAAACCCCCCTGGAAGCCTCGTCGTCGGTTAGCCCCAGCACAACATTGCTTGCACCCCGAAACTTGAAGGCTCCCACTCGCTGGAGTTGTTCGCATTTAAAGAACAATCGATGCCCTGCCATTTCGTCGAGTGTTGCGCAGGTCATGACTGGAGTGCGATGCACGACGGGACGAATCCGATCATGCGCTGCGCACACATCATCAAATGTCGGCCGTGACACCATCACTTTGCCGAAGAGAAGATCCGGCGAAGCGCGAGCAATGTCGCCGCATCGACAAGTGGCGCATCATGCTGATCCGCCAAAGCCAATATCTCTCTCACGTTTCCTGCAACCATGGAACGAGTCGCTGCCTTCGCTTCATCAACTTTCGCACGCGACTTCGCATTTTCCTCGTCCGTCACATTCGAGGTCATTTCAACACTCGCTGCGATAGCGCCTCCGGGGTTGGCGATGAAATCCGGCACGACCGGAACGCCTCGCTCATGCAATGCATGCCTTGCGGACATGGTGCATGGATTGTTCGCACCCTCCACAACCACACTTGCCCGTATGCGTGACTGGTTGTCCGTATCAATCACATCCTGGACAGCACATGGGAAGAGCACATCGACTTCTTCCCAGAGCACATCGTCCATCGGAATCTTCTGATGCCCCTCATTGATGAGGTGCTCGCGAGTCGTGTGGAAATCCATTTCCGTAATG
>JAKVBW010000035.1 GCA_022446945.1 Phycisphaerales bacterium
CTCTGGTGACCACGAAGAAGCGAACCTCCTGTTCAGCGGGATCTCCAACATCATTTCCACGCGATCGGACATCTTTACGGTGCATCTGCGCGTCCGCACATTCAGGCAGGATCCCGAAACGGAGATCTGGGATGCGACGGATGCCGATCATATTCTTGCCGATGAGCGGTATGTGATGGTGGTGGATCGCAGCAATGTCGAGCATCCTGGGGACCGGCCGCGGATTTTGTTGCTGGACCGCGTCGGGGACTAGTCACGACATCGCATGACAGTGTCTAGACGGCGCCGAATCGGCGCTGTCGCTGAGAAAACTCAGCAAGTGCATTTTTGAACTGCGCTTCATCGAAGTCAGGCCAGTACAGATCACTCACGATGATCTCCGCATAAGAGATCTGCCACAGCAGAAAGTTCGAGACGCGCATGTCGCCGCCCGTTCGAATCAGCAAGTCCGGATCCGGGGTGCCTGCGGTCCAGAGATGCTCACTGAGGGCTGCTTCGTCAATCTCACTGGGATCAAGTGTGCCTGCATGGACGCTGTCGGCGAGCATCTTGGCGGCGTTCACAATTTCCTGACGCGCGCCGTAGTTCAGCGCCACCTGAAGGAGCAATCGCGAATGATCACGGGTGGCAATTTCTGCAGACCGGATGGCCTGTCTGACATCATCTGGAAGGCCCTTAAGATCGCCGATGGCGCGGAAACGCACGCCATTGCGCTGCATGGTTTCATGTTCTGCAGGGAGCATTTCCGTGACAAGGCCCATCAGGGCAGCGACTTCAGCGGCGGGCCGCTTCCAGTTTTCGGTTGAGAAGCTGTAGAGGGTGAGGACCTTCACGCCCATTTCAGCGCATGTCTGGATCACTGTTCGAGCAGCATCTGTTCCGGCGCGGTGTCCTTCGGTGCGGTCGAGCCCGCGATCCGCTGCCCATCTGCCGTTGCCGTCCATGATGATGGCAACATGTTCAGGAATGATCAGCGTATCGCTCTGGGAACTCATGATGCCGCGTGTTGGCCGAGCCGAATCGTCTGTCTGCGATCGGGACCGACAGAAGCAATGGCGACTGGACATTCGACGAAGGCTGCAATGCGTTCGAGATAGTCATGTGCTTCGGGAGGAAGATCGGCAGCCTCGGTAATGTGATCAATCTCCGGTTCCCAGCCCGGCACGACTTCCCAGATTGGTTCCACTGTTGCCAAACGTCGCGCATCCGGCATGAAGCGATCGGTAACCGTGCCATCAGGGAGTCGGTAGCCGGTACACAATCGGAGTTCTTCGAATCCACTCAGCACATCAAGCAGCATCACGGCCAGAGATGTGCAGCCGCAGATCATCGCCGAGTAGCGCACAGCGACAAGATCGAGCCATCCGCATCGCCGCGGTCTTCCTGTTGTCGTGCCATACTCGTGGCCACGTTCACGGATGCGCTCACCGTCTTCGCCAAGGTCTTCTGTGGGGAAGGGACCTTCGCCGACACGCGTGCCGTAGGCCTTCACGATGCCGACTGTTTCCTCGATCACCGTCCCTGGCAGACCTGTACCCGGTGGGATCCCGAGCACAGAACAGTTGCTGCTGGTCACGTAGGGGAAGGTGCCGTGATCGATGTCGAGCAGGCAGGCATTGGCACCTTCAAACAGGAGTCTCTTGCCGTCCGCGACGGCATCGTGCAATCCATAGACGGTGTCGGTGATATAGGGTCGCAGCCGCTCGCCCAATGTGTGGTATTCATCGGCCAAGGCAGCGGGGTCTAGAGGTGGCGCATCGACGCCCAGTGCTTCTAACTCGCGCGATCGAATTGCGCACACGATGTCAAGCCGTCTTCGTAGGACATCCGCATCAAGCAGATCGCCCATTCGAATGGCCAGTGAGCGATGCACCTTGTCCGCATAGGTGGGACCGATACCTCGCTTGGTGGTGCCGATGGAGAGATTCTCATCACCTTGGCCTGCTGCGCGGGCGAGGACGCCCTCCAGTGCGCCATCATGTTCCTTGTGATAAGGCATGACAACATGCGCGCGGTCAGACACAAGAAGGCGATCAGGTTCCAAGGAAATCCCACGGGCCGTGAGTCCTTCGATTTCCTTGAGTAACTGCCGGGGATCCACCACGACACCGTTGCCGATGACGCAGGTCTTGTCTTCCGACAGGGCGCCGGATGGAAGCAGGTGCAAGGCGTATCTTTCACCATCTACGACGACGGTATGGCCTGCGTTGGCGCCGCCGTTGTAACGCACGATCACATCATGCTCGGCTGCCAGTAGATCGACGATCTTTCCTTTGCCCTCGTCGCCCCATTGGAGCCCCACGACGGCGGTGGCGGATGGTGTATGCATCGAGGGAATAGTAGAGGCCGGGCTCGTCAGATGTCGCGCTCAATGGAGATCTGGCGGGAATCATCTTCCATCGTGGGTGTCATCGCGATCCGAAAGACGACCGGGCCGATCCGTACCTCATCATGGTGGGCGAGTTCGGCTCGGGTGACGGGGGCACCATTGACCAGTGTGTCAGCGTCCGGACTGCTCGCCAGGAGCACGGCCCGGGCATTCTCTAGGGTGATCTCGCAGTGGCGGGGCTGGACGGTGGGGATGGGAAGTCTGAGATCACAGCGACCATCACGGCCAATGACCGTCCTTCCCGCCCTAAGCGGGAAGGTTCGATCCTCACCGTGGCCACTTTCCATGATCAGTGCCAGTTTCAACTGCTCGCCCTCTTAGGATGTCCTCAACGCTCGCCGGTGGCGGGCGGACACGTTTGAGCAGGACGCCGATGGCCGATGCCCCGTCTTCATGTCGTCAACGATGATAGTGCCTCTCAGGCCGTACCCCGGACGGCAAAGGATGTCCTCAAGGCCCTTCAGGCCCCATCTTCTTGTTTGAAAGGCCTTTATGTTCATGTGCCTTTCTGCATCCACAGGTGTCACTACTGCGACTTTTTCACCATCGCAGGCCGGGAACAGGATCGGTCGCGTTATGTCGACCGTTTGATCGCCGAGGCGGAATGTGTCCTGCCCCAACTTCCCATTGGCATGGAGTCGATCTTCATTGGAGGGGGGACGCCTACTTATCTGTCGCCTGATGATCTGCATCGGCTTCTCAGTCGCCTCCGGACCTTGCTCCAGGAGACCGGACAGTCGATTGCAGAGTGGACGGTGGAAGCCAACCCAGACACCGTCAGTGAGGAGATTGCCGATGTACTCGGGCAGAGCGGGGTGAACCGCGTGAGTCTGGGCGCGCAGTCGTTCCAGCCTCAGGCGCTGACAGCGCTGGAGCGTCATCATGATCCTGATCATGTCGGGCTCGCCATGGACCGGCTGCGACAGGCTGGGATCAGTGACCTGTCATTGGATCTCATCTTTGCCGTCCCTTCAGGACTCGATCCACGCGTGGCTTGGCGAGCAGATCTCGAAATGGCGATCTCCCTGAAGCCGACGCATATGAGTTGTTATGGCCTGACCTATGAGCCTGGTACGCCGCTGACGAGGCGTTTGGAGACTGGGCGTGTGACGCGGGTGTCCCAGGAGATGGAAGCGGCGCAATACGAGGAGGCGCTCACGTTGCTTGCTCAAGAGGGCTACGAACACTACGAAATCAGTAATTGGGCGCGTCCGGGATGTCGATGTCGCCACAATGAGATCTATTGGCGTAACGAAAATTGGTGGCCACTGGGTCCTTCTGCGTCTGGACATGTCGAAGGGACGCGGTGGAGAAATGTGCCACGTCTCGGGGAGTACCTGGATTCGGAAGGTCTCCCGCCCATAGATTCCATCGAGCAATTAGACGAAGAAGGTCGCTGGGGTGAAGTCCTGATGCTGGGTTTGAGACTTCTGGATGGTGTTCCAAAGCAAACAGTCGACGCGGCGTGCGCAACCTCCGGCCGTGGGGCAAGACGCGCTGATGTCATGAGGCAAGCGATTGAGGATGAGTTGCTGGAATGGAGGAAAGATCATTTGGCCCTGACCACGAGGGGGCTCCTACTTGCGGATGGCGTGATCCGAGAGCTCCTCTAAGTGGCTTCCGGATCGCCACTTGCTGCTGATGACCGCCACTGGCGTTCCAACAATTGTTCGGTCTGGGCTTGCCGATAAGGTGCAAGCGTGCAGCCTTCTAGGCCGATGGGAGAGATCAGGGGCTACTTCTGTCTGCCACCATTATGGATCGCGTCACTAACTTCAACAGATTGCGTGCGATGCTCGCTCCAGCCATCCGGCCGGTTCTAGAGTGGATTCCTCCGGTCCGCTGGCTTGCGATGAAGGTTCTTGCGCGCCGCCAGCCGGCGGTAGTCGAAGTCGAAGGCCTGACCTTCGAAGTGCATCCTGCGGATTTTGGGGTCACCTTTGAGATTGCGCAGACGGGCGATTACGAACCCGCCACCCGCCATGCCTGCATGGCCGTCATTCAAGAGGGCGACATCTTCATCGATATTGGCGCACATGTCGGCTTGTTTGCTGTGCCGGCAGCGATGGCTGTGGGGGGGGCTGGGAGAGTGATCGCCTTCGAACCTGACCCTGCGAACCGAGGGTTGCTCGAGGTGAACATTGCGCGTCATGAACTGACCAACGTCGACGTCATGCCGTTTGCGGTCGCAGACCAGGCGGGGAGTTTGAACCTCCGTCAATCGAGATTCAATACCGGCGATCATCGATTAACCCATTCTGGATCCGGAATGGCAGTCGATGTTGTCAGCCTCGATGCGTGGTGCGCCGAAGCCGGGGTATCACCCTCGGTCATCAAGATGGACGTTCAAGGAGGCGAACCTGCAGTACTCGCCGGTATGAATCAGATGCTCCATGGCACTGATCGACTTCATCTCTTCCTCGAGTTCGCCCCAGCGATGATCCGCGCAACCGGCGCAGACCCCCGCAACCTGCTTGAGCATCTTCAGGATGCAGGCTTTGTGTTGAATCTGATCGACGAGCGTGATGGCGCTGTGCAGACTGTGGACGTGGACACGCTCATGCGGCGCTGTCCTGATCGCGGTTATGTCAACGTGCATGCTGCGAGGGAGCAGTCCTCATGATGCGCCAACCAAGCAGTTCTGGGGATCGTCTCTGGATGCTGGCATCTCTGCTGTTCATGCTTGTGGTCGCTTTCGGGCTACGGTGGGGGACCGAAATCAGCGCGCGGGGGCCCGTGTTCGATGAGAGATGGATCACGCGGCCCATGGCCGAGCTGATCCGCCATGGATGGACAGTCGACACCGCCATTGACTTTCAAGAAACGAAGGGGCCGGCGCTAATCTGGCCGTATGCAGCCCTCGGCGCACTGATGGTGGATGATCCTGGAGAGTTGCCGACACAGGCAGCGCCGCCAGGTGGACGTGGGGGTGTGACGCCCGCTTCCGAAGTCTGGTACTCGCCGTTGCCCGGAGGTCCCGACCCCGCGCCACCCAGGATGTTGAACATTCTCCGGCTGGTCTCGATGCTCTGGTTTGCACTCTCAGTGCTTCCACTGCTCGTGCTCGCAAGGTGGTGTGGTGTGCGAGGGCCTCCTTTGTTGATGGTCGCCATTTTCTTTGCGCTCTTGCCTCACGAGGCGATCTTCGGGCAGTTGGTGATGGGCGAAGCATCGTTCGTCCTGATGTCGCTTCTACTTGTGATGACGGTGGTTTGGGGTTGTGGTCTGATCGATCAATCGTCCCATCGGGTTGTGGGTCCGATCCTCTTCGGACTAGTACTCACCGTCATGTTGCATAGCAGGCCCCATGCGGTCGCTTGGGCGGCTGGTGCGTGTCTGGTAGTTTTCTGCAGGGATTCATGGCGTAGTTGGCCATGGTGGTTGGCTGCCATTCTCGCAGGCGTTCTCCGGGTTCCGCTCTGGATGAGGTGGGGTGGATTGGTCTCATCCGATTTTCAGAATCTCCATGGGATGGGACTCCGACTCGCCAGTTTGACCTATCTGCTTGCTGCCATGACGTTGATGCTGGGGATTTTCCTCTTGGCAGCATGGACGCATCCCAAGTGGTCTTCGCTTCGCAAATGGTCTGTTTGGGGATTCGGCGTTGGTGTGTTCATTGCCATCATCGCACCTGTGATACCGATGTTGCCGGGAGAGTTGGATTTGGCTTCAACCGAATCGCGTTATCAGGGATTCGCGGCGACTGTGTCCAGAGCCATCGGGGGTGAGGGGCTGGGGGGCGCTGTCATCATTGCTTTGCTGGCGGGGCTGGGCGGCGGCGGGCTGGCAACACTGCTGGGGGCTGCGCATCAATTGCCATCGCATACGCCAAAGGGAGTGCTGATGCGTGTTCAAGCTTGGACGCTTCTATTCGGCGGCTGTTTTTACATTCTGACGAGAGGATTCGTTTTCGATCGCTATCTACTCGCTTGGGCAGCCGTATTGCCGATCGTCTGGATTCTGCTACTTCCAAGATGGGCGGCCGCATTGCAGGCTGGAGTGCTCAGCGTTGTCGCGGTCATCATGGTCAGAACATGGTTGATGTGATCAATCGGGCGTGATGATCTTCGATGCAGGCGGTGTGGATCCATCAGTCGCTGTAGCGGCAGGTTGAGCGCCTTGCTGCGCTATCAACTGGGTCACTTGGACGAATCTCGCTCGAAGTTCCGTGAGGACTGCGGAAAGTTCCTTCGCCTCTTCATCCGAAAGATTCCCTTCGGTCTTCTTCTCCAACTCGGCAAGAAGGTCGATGGCGAACTTGGATCCCTCAAGATCGATCAGGACACCTTTGCCAGACTCATCTGGGACGGCACCGAGCCCCATGATCGCTTGAGAAGCCAACATGCCAACCAGTCCCTTGAAATCCGCTGGCGGCAGACCTCGGCCCTTGGGCGAGGAGGTCGAATTCGCCTCCGCTTCTGCAAGGCGTTCCTTCTCGGCTTGGGCTTCTGCTTTCCAATCTGCGTCAACCTGAATCTTGGGTGTCTCTTCAGTGCTCATGCGGGCTCCTTAGTTCTGCCAAATGGCGGATCGGAGAGTATAGATCGTCAGCTGTTGTATCATCGAGATCGATGCCTCAAAGTCACCATCTGATGACCTGTCTGGGGAGTGGAGTGCTCCTCCTTGCTGCTTGTGATGTGCATTCGCCCTCAGGCAGACGGCTCTCTCTGGGAGATTTCTCAGACCCCTCGATGAAGGCTCAGGCAAGGCCTTCTGAGGAGGAGGCAGCAACGTATCTCATCGAGGCCGGACTTCCGCCGCTTGAAGACAGTTGGGGGCAGTCATCACCCACAGATGCCAACGAGGGTTTCTTCGATGTCGAGGCCGAACCTGGGCGACAAGTTGTCGTGGACAGTCTCATCGGCCAAGTCAATGGTCGACCGATCTATGCAGACGATGTGTTGGGTCCCATCATGGATCGTCTTTCCGCAACTTATGAGGATCAGCCCTACCGCTTGTTTCAGGAACAGTTGACGAAACTTGTCATCGATCAGTTGCAGGCTGTGACGATCAACGAACTCCTGATTGCCGAATCACGTGCGAAGTTGAGTTCAGAGCAGCAAACAGGTCTGCTTGCCTTCATGGATCAGCTAAAGGAAGACACGATTCGGGATAGGGGTGGTGTGCAACGTGAGGCGGAGCGTCGACTCTTGGCGGAAGAAGGCAAGACGATTGACGAATACCTAGAAGATGAACGGCAAAAGTTGCTCATTCAGGAGGTCTTGCGAGAACGCGTTCAGCCTTATGCGGTCGTTTCTTGGCGCGACATTGAGCGGGCCTATCGATCAAGGATCGATGAGTTCAAGCCGTCCGCGATCATCACCCTGGGGCGCATTCGTTTGACGACAGCAGGCAATGAAGACCGCATCGCGATGTATCAAGGCGAACTCGAGGCAGGAGAGCCATTTGATGTTGTCGCAAGACAGGCAGGAATGAATGACGATGGATTGTGGGAGTCGTTCAAGTTGCCTGAGGGTGGGTTGAAGGATCTGCCATTGGCCGACTTCTACAAACCGCATCTTGAGAATCTCAAGCCAGGTGAGACCTCTTCGCCCTTCGAGCGGGGGAGATGGACCATTTGGGTGTCTGTCATGTCGGTCGATCAGCAGGAGCAACGGTCACTCGACGACCCTGAAGTACAACGTCTGCTTCAGCAGCAGTTGGCGATGACCCGATCTCGCGAAGCGGAGAGTCGCTTCATCGGGCAAGTGCTCCAGCGTGGCATTTACGACGACATGGAACTGATGGCCCAGCGATCTGTGGCGATCGCCATGTCGAGATTCCCTCCGAAATGATTCGTCCTCAGTCGCAGCGTCGCTTGTGGCGACGCGGCGAGAGAGCGGTAGCTTGGTGGTTGCGCTTGCGTGGCTGGCAAGTGCTCGGACGTAATGTGCGTGTGGGGCGAGATGAACTCGACATCGTGGCATCGCACGCTCAGCGTGGTCTGATTGCTGTTGTCGAAGTCAAATCAACGCGTGGACATGGCCGGGTCATTGACAGGGTGGATGCGCAGAAGCAGTTTCGAATCGCCAGGGCCGCCGAGCGGCTGCCAAGGGCATGGCTCGCCTCAAGGCGTCTGCGGTTTGATGTGGCCGTCGTTCAAGTACGCCGGTGGCGGTGCCGCGTTGATTATTTTCCCTCTGCGTTTGATGATTTGCGTGGTTGGGGCAGTTGCCCGTAGGTGTTCGAATTGCAAATCGGATCAGTTTTCGGGAAGAGATCGCAAGGGGGGCGTGGTGGGTGGCGGATGTCCCTGCATCGCAGCGACGATTCTGCATCCATGATCATGGCTCGTTTCGATGTAGGTTTTGAAACGATGTTGTGTGCCTGCCACGGCGGTTCCTGCAACGAAGACACCGTCGACGTTGGTTTCGAGTGTGTCTGGGTTGAACACAGGTGCATGTTGATCGCCGGCACACTCGACGTTTGCCAATTTGAAGATCGCGTCGTCTTGCTCAAAGCCGATTTGAAGAATGACATCATCAATGTCGATTGTCTCGATCTCGCCGGTTCGGCAGCATTTCAGCGAGATGGACTGTGGGCTGATCTCAACGGGGATTGTCGGCATATGGGCGTTCACCCGTCCTTCATCGATCAGAGCCTGGAGTTCTGGTCGGATCCAGTACTTGACACGCTCATGGAGCGCGTCCCCTCTGTATGAGATGCTGACTTCTGCGTGGTTCCGCCAACAACGCAGCGCAGATTCAGCGGCCGAGTTTCGCCCGCCAACAACCATGACACGACGCTGGAAGAATCTGTGGGGATCTCCGAGTGAGTTGTGAACATGTGGAAGGTCTTCTCCGGGTATTCCCAGACGCCGTGAACGGTGCGTTCCGCCGCATGCAAGGACTAGTTTCTTCGCGAGAATCTGACTTGTCTGCCCGCCGAGATGCTTCAGGCCAACTTCAAATCCATCCGAGACCTGCTTGATGGACTCCACACGCTGATGCGTCCTCACATCCAGTGCGTGGCTGACGACCACACTTCTCAAATAGGCCAGATAGGCCTCGCGCGTGGTCTTTTCCTGATCTGCCAAAGGGATGTCGATCCCCGCGATGGCGATCCGATCCGGAGAACTGAAAAATCGCGTACCAGGTGGAAACTGCCGAAGTATGGTCTCTCCGACACTGCCAGCATCTACGACCAGTGCATCAATATCACAGGACTGCAGATTCCAGGCAACTTCCAGACCAATCGGCCCCGCTCCGACAATGAGTACCTCTCGATGTTCCATCGGCGTAGACTATCAACAAGGCCTTGGCGGCTCCGCTAAACATGCTGAAGGTGCTTTCGCTGTTATCGATGACAATGCTGTACACCCCACCGGGTGTCGAGCCGCTCTTTGCGCCCGATTTGCTCCGTCAAGATGTGCCACATCTTCTGTCGGTGTTTCAGGCCGATGATCAGCAGGCGATTGTCTTCAGCCAGTTGGTAGATGACTACATCGATGCATCGAAGCGGGCTGCTTCGGCTGCAAGGGCACAGATCCAAGCGGCATCTGGCGCAGAATCGATGACTGAGGACTGGTCGGACTATCGCCAGGCATGGCTGGAAGTTCGCCAGGCCGCAGCCGCCATTGAAGATGTACAGGTAGCAGGGGAGTATTTGCGTTCGCAGGAGGCCTGGGCCGCGGCAGAACTTCAGCGAGTGCTTGAGCAACGTGAAGCCTTGCCGCCCTCGGAAAGAACCGTTCTTGTAGATGAGTGGATGACGGCACAACAATCTGCTTGGCAGCGTCTTCGCAGGGACATCATGGCCATGTCATCTGCCGATACGGATCAAGAATGGGGCAGGCTGGAAACCGCGATCCGTCGCCACAGACCGCGATTTGCCGCACGACTTCCCGGTGAATCGATCAACCTTCCAGCGATTCTCAGAGATGCATGTCGCGGCGAAACTGACACCATCGCTGCAGTACAGGGCGCACTGCTGGCGCATGATCAGGAATGGTCGCGGGCGGTGGGTTCTCGAGATGAAGCGTTGGCAATTTTGACACCTCGACAGCTTGATGCGGTCGATCGACGTGACCGACTTGCACAGTTGGCGCTCGCCCGTCGTGAAGCAGTTGCTCGACAGGCAGTCGTCGATGCCAATCACGAGGGATACGATCGCATCGTGGGCTTGTTGTCCCAGGATTGTGCGGAAGCATTCCGGCGGGAATTCAATGAAGCGATGTGGCCATCCATCTTCAGCCCTCCCGCAGCATCACGAATTTCGGAGTGGGCGCTATTGCATGGGGAACTATCCGACACGCAGCGTGCGGAGGTCTTGCGTCTTCAGAGCAGATTTCTCTCAAGAAGATTGCTAGCGGCCATGCGCGAACGCAATGCCCTGCGTGTTGCCGGAACCAGTCAATTGACAATGCGTGCCGAAGAGCGGGCGATGGCGGACTTGTTCGGTCCAACAGCACTTTTCGGGATTGACGCTGGCCCTTCTGATGAGGCATTGTCAGAAGCGGCCAAGTGGGGTGAAGAGCGGAGGAATTACGATTTAGAATGGGCGGCGGCCCTCCGACGCGCGCTGGGTGCTGATCTGTGGTCTGCAGTTCCCGAAGCGGTGCGTCTGCCTCCTTCAGCTCTTTCGGGCGAACTCACTGACGAGTCCGGCGAGCCACTGCGATTCAGGATTGTGCCATGAGATGCGCGGCAGCACTTCTTTCATGGCTGTTGCTGACGACTGCTGCTGTTGTTGCGTCCAATTTGCCAGGCTATTACCCCCAGAATCTTGGCCGGCCTCTGGTTGTTGCAAGCGATTTGCAAACATTAGTCAACGTCGCCACTCTCGATGCGAAGCAGCTTGAGCGCGTGCACGCCCTCATGCGCAGTTATGAAGATACTTTGCAAACAGGTGCCATCGCAGTGCGAACAGCTATCTCGGAAGCAGCGCCTGAAGGGGCAGCTGGCGCAGCGAATGAGGAGGCGGCACGGCTGATTGCTGTCGATCGCGTCCGGGACGAGATCGAAGCACGACGTCGTCAAGGCGAATTCAAGGATGATCCCCATGCGATACGAGAAGCCTGGGAAGAAGCACTCTTGGAAGCAGAACGTGATCTTGAAGCGGCAGCGCTTGCAGGCGATCAGCTTCCTGGATGGGGGGAAGCCTTTATCCAGCAGTCAGCTTTGCTCTCGAGGTGGTACGACAGTGAAGACGAAACCTACGAACAACTCCAATCACAATTGATGGATGTTCTTGGGGAGGATCATGTCGATCCATTTAATGACTGGATTGCGCTTGTTGCCATGAACAAACTGATCAAACGTGGTCGGTTATCGGGAGAGAGGCTCGACCCGCGATCTCTTATCGACGACTGTGGCATCGATGAAGACGAGATCATCCAAAACGTTCTGAATGACTGGTCACGTCGTCATTTGGATCTGCTTCGAGATCGGCGTACGGCGATGCGCCGTGCGCCTCTGCTTGGAGCAGACGCCGTTGCGAGTGGAAACTCAGTGATGTGGCGAAAAGCAGCAGAAGAGGTACTGCTCAGCAGAGAAGCTGTGAGGGATCATGCGTTGCAGGGGGCGGCGTCCATCGCAGCGGTGCTTCAGAATGAGGATCGGCTCACATTTGAAATTGCTGTCCGCAGACAGGCATTCCCTGGAATCTGGCGAGGAGATCGTGCCGCTCGCGCCTTGGCGGCTGCATTGTCCTTGAAATCTCTGGATCCCGATCAGATTGCATCGATTACCCACTTGCAACAAGATCATCAGAATCGACGGGCCATGCTGCAGGTGCAGCAGCAGGAAGCGATATTGCGAGAAGAATCGCGACTTCTCCTCGAGCAGGACATTCGTCGAACGGATGCTTTGTTTGGAGAAATGAAATCAGCGCCTTTGTCGACGCCGCTACTTGATGCTTCGAAGCGAGATCGGCATGCGCTCAGTGCCGACACAATGAACCGTTTGCAATCTCAACTCACCGAATCGCAATGGGACTCGATTCCTGGAACGGCTTCGAAGCCGGTATCCGATGACCGCGATCGGTGATCGATCTCCACGAATCAGCTGGTGCCTAGTTGTCCACAGGCAGCCATCACAGAGCGACCTCTTGTTTGTCGTCGATTGACTGGTAGGCCTGCGCTAGCGACGGCAGTGATGAACTGTTCGACTGCGGATTCTGTTGGGGCAGGCCAGGGTGAGTCACTTTTGGGGTTGTACGGAATCACGTTTACACGGCATGGCATTCCATCCAGCCAATTTGCCAACTGTGATGGCGCATCCACATCATCCGTTTCACCGGGAATGAGGACATACTCAACGAGGATCGGTCGGCCACCTGCATCCAACCAGTTTTGCATCGCATTTCTCAGCCGGGGCATGGACACAGCTTTTGCAATCGGCATGATTTCTCGACGAACATCATCATTGGGTGCATTCACCGAGACAGCAAGTCTCAACTGCCGCATTCCCGGTCTATTCATGAACGCGGTCAGCCGCTCGATTCCCTCAGCGTGGCCGACCGTCGAGATGCCAATCTGACTGGCGGGTATGGCAGCAGCGTTGTGATCCGTCAACACTTCGATCGCAGGAAGCACTGCCTCCAGGTTATCCATCGGCTCACCCATACCCATGAAAACGACATTGGTGATGCGCTCATTCAGTGCGTGGCGTGCGTGATGCCACTGCGCGACAATCTCGGCAGTGGTGAGCTGTCGCACTCTTCCCATTGTGGCGGTCTGGCAGAAGGTGCATCCCATCGCGCAACCGATTTGACTGGAAACACAAAGTGTGCGACGAATTCGTCCAGTTCTTCCTTCGATCGGGAGGATGACGGATTCGGTCCCAAGACCATCAGCGTGCTCAAGGATGAATTTCCTCGTTTCGTCTTCGGTCTGGATGGTGGAGATAGAACGACCATCCGAGCCAACGGCAGGATGCTGCCCTTGCCGATGAAACCTGCGGTAGATCGCTGCAGCGTCATTCCGCGACAACGCACTTGAGGACACCCAATCATCGAAAGTCGATCCGAGCAGCTGGTCAGGGTGGGTCAATGTTTCTTGGGTCGCGGTTGTCATTGAATCGCCTGAAGCATAGCAGGGGGGTCCGTTACAATGAGGGCTATTGATTGAGGAGCGCATGATGTCCGAGCGGACCATTCTCATTACAGGAGCGGCGGGGGAGATTGGGCATGGGCTGATCAACGCGCTGGCTGGACAGCCGGAGACGCGTGTCATTGCCATGGATCTCAGAGAGATTCCTGAGCATCTGCAACACAAGGTCGACGCCGTCCATGTGGGGGACATCTGTGATCGCGCCTTTATCGAGCACGTGGTCTCACTCCATCGCGTGAACGAGGTGATGCATCTCGCTGCTCTCTTGAGCACATCCGCAGAACGGGCACCAGAGCAGGCCCACGAAGTAAACGTACAAGGGACATTCAATCTCCTGCGCACTTCAGCGGAGCATGCGCAGGCTTATGACAATCCGATTCGGTTCATTTTCCCCAGCACGATCGCGATCTATGGTGTGGATCCGCGTGAAAAGTATGAGTTACCACCGATCCGTGAATATCAAGCGCTCACTCCGATCACGATGTACGGGGCCAACAAGCTGTACTGCGAAGCCATGGGACGGTACTACGGGCGGTATTACCGATCGATCACACGAGGGCAACGCCGGCCTCCCATCGATTTTCGCTGTCTGAGACTACCTGGGATCATTTCCGCTGAGACAGTGCCGGTCGGGGGGACCAGTGATTATGTGCCCGAGATGATCCATGCTGCTGCAAGGGGAGAGCCGTGCGTCTGCTTTGTGCGTGAGGACACGGCACTACCGTGGATGATGATGCCGGAGTGTGTTGAAGCGATCTTGAGATTGGCGGAAGCGCCAGTCCTCTCTCGGTGTGTCTACAACGTGGCAGCTTTCTCAGCGACAGCCGGCATGTTCGCCGAATCTGTTTGTGAACATTTTCCCGGTGCGGAGATCTCTTTCGATGCGCATGAAGGCAGACAGTCTCTTGTCGATTCATGGCCTTCGGATGTGGATTGTCTGCGTGCTCGGGAGGATTGGGGCTTCGAGCCACGCTGGACTCTTGATGAGGCAATGAGGGAGTACATCGTGCCGACTGTGCGTGCTCGATATGGAGATGCGCCAGCCCATGAAGGAGCGACTTCATGACGACCACCAATGCCTCAGGCGCAGATCTGTTTGGCCAACGGACACGCACGCTTCTGGATGAACTCGAAGCAAGTGGTCAGTACAAGCATCTGCAGATGATTGAAAGTCCGATGGGCCCGAGCATCGACATCAGAGGCGTTGGAACGGTCGATTGCTTTTGTTCGAACAACTATCTCGGTCTTGCGAATCACCCAGAGGTTGTCGAGGCGGGGATCGAAGGGCTCAGGAAGTGGGGTGGGGGTACGGCGTCGGTTCGATTCATTTGCGGCACATTCACCGCTCATGAGCAACTCGAACAGCAGATCTCATCATTTCTTGGAACAGAAGCGGCCTACACGTTTGTCTCTTGCTGGACCGCCACTGAGGCGCTCTTTCCAACCGTTTGTGATCCAGGCGATGTCATTGTCAGCGATGAACTCAACCATGCTTGCATCATTGATGCGATGCGGCTGACCACTGCGATCAAGAAGGGTGTCAATAAGGCGGTTTACAGGCATTCCGATATGGACCACTGCCGTGAAGTGCTTGCGCAGGCCAGACAGACAGCAGGGACAAATGGGGTGATCTGGCTAGTAACCGACGGCGTCTTTTCGATGGAAGGTGATCTTGGAAACCTTCCGGGCTTGCGAAAGCTTTGTGATGAGTTTGGCGCCATGTTGGTTGTCGATGATTCTCACGGAACCGGAGTCATGGGCGAGACTGGCCGTGGGACGCATGAATACTGGGGTATGGATCCCTCTCAGATAGACATCTTTACCGGCACGCTCGGTAAGGCGCTTGGCGGCGGGGCAGGGGGCTATCTCGCGGGCACTCGTTCAGCAATGGAGATGATTGTCCAACGGGCAAGGCCGACACTCTTCAGCAATGCGTTGCCATGCACCGTTGCTGCATCTGCGGCGAAGGCCATAGAGATTGTTGCAAGAGAGCCGGAGCGTGTGGCCAAGCTGCGTTCGAATACGGAGAAAGCCAGAGAGGGAATTCGCAAGTCCGGATTCGAGGTACTGGAATCCCCGACAGCGATCTGTCCCATCATCGTTCATGACACGGCCAAAGCCATCGCGATGAGCAAGCGACTTCTTGAACTGGGTTCATTTGCCATCGGATTCGGATTTCCCGTTGTTCCTGAAGGTGAGGCGAGAATTCGTGTCCAGATCAGCGCCGCACATGAAGATGCGCATCTTGACAGGCTGTGCCGGAATCTGGTGACACTCAAGTCCGAGTATTGAAACACGCAGTGGCGGATCTGCAGGATCTCAGACCATTTATCTATCTATCGCGTACGGATGCGACAAGTCTCTGACTTGTTCGGCGCTCAACATCCCCCCCAGGATTTCAAGAGCATCAACAGATCGCTGACGCCGATGAAACCATCGCCATCAAGATCAATATCGCTGTCCTTCGTCCCCCAAGCACCGATCATCGCGAGCACATCGTTGGCATCCACGCTGCCACTGTTGTCAAAGTCGCCAGGACAATCATCCATTTGAGGGTCATAGATGCCATCGGGCAGAATGGTGGTGTGGTGATATTGGGGATCCGTCAGAATCAGCGTCGCGGCAGAGGCATGCTGCTGCATCAGTTCGGCCGTTGGAAGTTCCCATTCATCTGCAATCTCAGGAATACGCCAAGGGTAATCCTGCGCGCCCAGCAGAGATGTCAATCCCCAGTAGTGAAACTCAGCAACCTTGCAGCCATAGTCGCAGGTGGGATCATCGTAGTGATACCAGCCGCCAGCAATCACAACGTCCATCGCGTCAGCCAGTGAGGAGTTGTGAAAGTCTCCGAACACCGAGGGGTAAACTTCTACCAGTCCGCCATAGACCAGATGCAGCACTTCCTCAAGTGCCCAGTCAAACTCCTGATTCTCGGGATATCCAGGGTTTGTTTCCTCGCCAAACAGCAGTTGAACCAGAACGGTGTCCCATACGGAATCAGGGATGATCCATTCGGCATTGGAATTTTCGAATGCCTGTTCATTTGGCCACATCACGACTGACGCATGCCGAGACTGCATGTTCGCCATGAGGGCGCTGTCCTCCGGGACGCAGTCTTCATCATGATCGAGATATTGGGCAAGCACATTGGCTGCATGCAGCACTTTCGCGTCCGGTGTGCCGGCAGAGGCGTAGATATGAACACCCCCCAGCACTTCCACATGTTTGGTGAACAGTTGTGAGAACCCCTTTGGTGCGTTGCTGGGCACGGGTTCAATGGTGAAGTACTCCGCCATCGCCGTTGTGTTCAGGGCCGCAGCCAGTATGAGACTGGGATGGATGCGCATCGTGGGGTCTCCAGGAATGCAGCGTCTGGGAACGCTCCTCTGAAAGATAGGTGAATTCGGAAAAGGAGATCCGAAAATGCCGGAAGAACAGCAATGCGTCAGCGTGCGGCAATCAATTGGGCAGCACGATCAGGGTCGACGGGATTTTGCCATAGGCCTTCCAATTTGATGGAAGAACCGACAATCACGCCATGTGCCTTGTCGAGGGTGCTTCTGAGATTTTCCGGTGTGACACCACTTCCAACGAAGACAGGTAGTTTGCTGGCAGCCCCTGCGTCGGTGGCGTCTTGAAGATCTGCTGCCATGCCTGTCGCGCTGCCGGTGATGATGACACCATCGGCACCCATGAATTCAGCTGTGTGCGCCCAGTCGCCAATCGTCAGATCACCTGTGATGGAATGGCTGCTGTGCTTCTTGCGGATGTCTGCGAGGATTGCGATGTGTTCGGCGTCAATCATCCGCCGGTACCGCAGCAGGGGACCGGCGTCGGCCTCATCCATGATTCCTTCATCAGCCACAGTGGCGTAGCAAAAGCCCTCGGCGCGGATGAAGTCCGCAGTGGATGCATGGGCAGTAGCAAGTGAAGCCTGATTGGCACCTGCGAGAATTTGAACGCCCAAAGGCAGATCGATGGCGCATCGCACAGCGGACGTGACACCTGTCATGCAGGCAATGATTTCAGGGCCAACCTCACGCAACTTGTATGGCCTGTCATGCATGTTTTCAACCATGACGGCATCAAACCCAGCTTCTTGGAGGATGCACGCTTCTTCAACAGCCTGCTCGATGATCGTGAGAGGATCATGCTCGTTTGCAGGTGTCCCCGGCAGTGCGCCGACGTGCACCATCCCGATGAGGATGTCCCGATCTCTTCCAAAGATGTCCGACAGGTCAACGCTCATTTTCTCTTCCTGCCACTTCCGATGTAACGGTCAAGCCAATTCAGGATTTCATGCAGACGGTGGATTCGAAGATCCGTCGGTCCTCCTCGACTGAAACCATGGCTGGTTGAATCAGGATAGCGCACAAAGCGGGATGGAACCTTCCGCAATTGCAGGGCCGCCCACACTTGCTCGGCTTGCTCAACATTGCAGCGGAGATCGCCTTCGGAGTGAATCACCAATGTTGGCGTTTTCCATTTGTGGGCGAATCTGATGGGGCTGGAGTTCCACAGAGCCTCTGGCTTGTTCCAGAAGTTTCCGGGGAAGTACCCATCAGGTTTGTCTATGAAGTCACTGTTGCCACCCATGCTGACGAGATTCGACACACATCTGTCCGTGATTGCGCACGCGAAGACATTTGTATGTCCCATTGCCCAATTGGTCATGTACCCACCATAGGAGCCGCCCATGATGGCCATGCGCTTGGGATTGACTTCAGGGCGATCTGACATCCAGTCGATCACGGCGCGAATATCCATCCAATCCGCACTTCCCCAGTCACCTCGAATGGCATGGCAGAAATCCTTGCCATAGCCCTTCGACCCGCGCGGATTCGAGAAGATGACGACCCAGCCCTTCGCTGCCTGACACTGGAATTCATGAAAGAATGAGTACCCGTACTGGGCATGGGGGCCACCATGAATCTGCAGGACTGTGGGCCGGCGACGGGGGTTCTTCACACTGGGTGGTTTCAGCATCCAGGTTTCAACCCGTGTGCCGTCTTCTGCAGTGACCCAATGGCGGGTTGGCTTGGCCAATGCGCGATTGCGTAGCAGTTCAGCATTGCACGACGTCAAGCGTTTCAACGCGTGTTTCCGTCCTGGCCGGGGATCCATGATGTACACGTCGGGGGGTGAAGTCGGAGAGTCGACCATGACGGTCAACCATCGTCCGTCAGCAGATTGATTGCCAGGGTCATGAATCGAACGACCACGCGTGAGCGGTTCCGGTTGGCCACCTCGGCGATTGAATCGGAAGATATTGCTTTCGCCATGCCAGCCAAGTCGCACCAGCAGCGCTTTACTGTCCTGTGTCCATTGAATGGACGCGGAGAAATTCACTTCAGCGGTGTCGCCAAGTGTCGCAGCCATGAGGCAGAAGTCTGTTTTGTTGGAGATGCATTTGGCCGATCCGCGTTTGTTCGGCTGGCAGATCCACAACTCAAGATTTTCGGTGCCATAGGTGCCATCTTCGCCTTCACGGCCGGACCAGGCGATCCATTTGCCATCCGGTGACCATGTCACGGTGTCTTTCGGTCCACCAGGCAGCCAGTCAAGATGTTTACTCTTTCCATTGGCAACCGTAATCAGACGCATTTCTGTTTGGGCCCAACGGAAAATGGCATTGTGTCCACGGACGGTCGTGACCGCGAGCGTCCGGCTGTCAGGGGACCAGTCGTAGGAGAAGAAGCCAGTGCCGTCCTTGTCCCACAATG
>JAKVBW010000036.1 GCA_022446945.1 Phycisphaerales bacterium
GAATGCATCCTTGCAGCGGCATGGAGTCTTCTGAGCATGTCGGTCACAGCCCAAGCCACCAGCACATCACTTTGTCGCGAGACACCGAGAAGCTCATGAAGCGTTTCGATGCCCCGTCTGGCGCCCCCGCCCAGCACTGCTTCCTGTATGACCCACGCCTTCTCTTCACGACTGAGCGGCACCGCCTCATCCACGAGTGCGGTGTCAATCATCCGCCCGCCCGCCATTGCTGCCAGCTTGGCCAGTTCCGCATCAAGCCTTGCGAGATGACAACCGACACGTCGAACCAGTCGCTCTGCAGCAGAGCGATCAATCTCCGCTTCATGGGCCTTGCCGGCTCTTCCCTGCACCCATCGCAAAGTGTCAGCGGGACCCAATGCCTTGATCCGGTGCACCAGACCCACGCGATCGATGGCCTTGTCAATTTTGCCGCGATGCCATGTCGTTGCGCGGAGCAGCAGTGTTGCGTCCGGACAGGGTGCATCCACGTACTTCTCCATGAGTGCTCTTGCATGGCTCGGACCGCTGCTATCACCCCGGGCGGCCAGAAAACGATCGGCCTGATTCACAATCACGATTTTGTGCTGTTGCAGCAGGCCAAATGTACGCAACTCGTCGAGCACATCCGCTGGTGAGACGGTGTCTCCATCGAACTCGAATCTTTCGATCTCGCCGTGAGCGCCTTCCAGTGCCGCGATGAGTTGCTTGGTGTAGTACGGAACCAAAAAGGCATCATCGCCGATCAACGCAACGATCCGCATGCCAGCATCGAATGTCGGAGCAGCCATGGTTGTGGAGGGTAACGGGCGAACCCATTCTTCTGGCGGCATGATCTCGAAGTGAGCTAGTCTGCACACCATGCTCGCGTTGGAGGTCATTGAGGGTGCCGACCGGGGACGACGGTTTCCCCTGCCTCCGGGAGAGCCCCAGTTGATCGGCCGCTCATCCGAAGCGATCCCGTTGAGCGACACCAGCGTCAGCCGCAGACATGCTGAACTAACCCCTCGTGATGACACGTGGCTGATCAGAGATCTTGAATCGACAAATGGCACCGACGTCAACGGGCATGAGGTTGCTCAGTTGACCGGCGTCTCAATTGGAGATGTGATTCGCTGCGGGCAGACACTTCTGCGTGTCATTGAAGTCGATGAACTCATTGCAGGGCCTGCAGCGACACTGAATCGCCCCCTGCCTCCGCCACCCACACTGCCTGATGATCCTGAGGCATGCAGACAAGCACTTGATCTTGTCTGGCGTGCAGCCCATAGGGGCACAGATGAAGCGATCGAGATTCAACCACTCCTTGACGCTGAGGGAAGTCAACCTGAGCCGCCTGGCGTTGAACTGGCAAGGTGGGTACAGCAGATTCTTCAAAAAGCTGACCAAGCACAAAACCAGGATCGACTTGCCGCGATGGGTGAAACAGTGGCAATTGTCAGCCATGCTGTGAAGAACATTCTTCAGGGGCTGCAGGGTGGCGCTGGGGCGATTGAACTGGCGTTGGCCAAAGGCGATCTGGACCTTGCCCGACAGGGATGGCCGATTCTCGCTCGGAATCTCGATCGTATTCACGATCTGACATTCAACATGCTCGCTTGGTCCCGCACCCATCATCTCGATATTGAGCCTCAGCCACTTCAGCCGCTGATCGATGACATCGTTGAACTTCAACAACCTATCTGCAAGACCAGACGCATCACGCTGAGCACGCGTGGAGAGAATTTGGAGGCCGTTCCATTCGATTCAGGCGCCATTCATCAAGCACTGCTCAATCTCGTGGTCAATGCGATTGAAGCCGCCCCACCTCGGCGTGGGACAGTCCAAATCGTGACAGGCCGATCGGATGACATGCTCGATGCGGTCATTACGGTCATCGACGACGGACCAGGAATCCCCGTTGCGGTCCAAGAAGAGATCTTCGAACCCTTTGCATCCAGCCGTGGCCAACGTGGCACCGGGTTGGGGCTCGCCGTCACACGCAGAATTGCCGAAGCCCATGGAGGCAGTGTTGCCCTGCGATCGGCTCAAGGACAGGGCGCGACGTTCGAAATTCGCCTGCCTTTGCACGCAGCCCATGAGGATCCTGGCAAGACGGACGTCCCACCGCTTGCGGAGCCTGACCATCAGGCATTCGAGCCATGAGTCATCCCAATGTGGGATGTCTCTGAACAGACGGATGCCGCCGACCCGATCAAACTATGATGCGTCACCTGAAGCTGATCATTCCCAATGAAGGAACTCCAACCCATGGATACCGCGGTGCCCCACCCGCTCTCAATGATGCCTGAGTTACGCGCGTCCGCCTCTTATCAGCGGACCCGTGAAATGACGCTGGACGAACTGCTGCTCGAAAACCGCGTCATCTTTCTGGTTGGCGAGATCAACCACGCCTCTGCGGCGCGGGTCATGATGCAGATGCTCTATCTCGAAGATCAGAAACGTGGTCAGCCCATCAACTTCTATATCAATAGTCCGGGCGGATCCGTTGACGACACACTCGCCCTTTATGACACGATGCGTTTCATCAGCAGCGAAGTCGCAACCTATTGCATCGGTCGGGCCTACAGCGGAGGCTCCGTCCTTTTGGCTGCAGGCGAAGCTGGCAAGCGGCATATGCTTCCGCATGCGAAGGTGATGATTCATCAGCCATATGGTGGTGTGACGGGGCAGACGACCGATGTGAAGATCCAGGCTGAGGAAATCATCAAAGCCAAGGAAACCCTCAATCGAATTCTGGCGGAACACACCGGACAACCCTATGAAACAGTGGCCGCTGATTCCGAGCGGGACAAGTATTTCTCGGCAGACCAAGCAAAGGCCTATGGCCTTGTCGATGAGGTCTTTGAGTTTCCGCAATCCAAGGGCACGAAGAAGGACTGAGCCGACATGTCGCAGTTGATCCCCATCGTCATCGAGAAGGAAGGGCGCGGTGAACGTGCCTATGACATCTACTCACGTCTGCTCAAGGACCGCATCGTCTTTCTTGCGGGTCCCGTAACGGATGAGACGGCAAATCTGATTGTTGCCCAGATGCTTTTTTTAGCAAACGAAGATCCTTCGGCAGACATCAATCTGTATGTCACTTCCCCCGGCGGCAGTGTCACCGCAGGATTGGGCGTGATCGACACGATGAACTTTGTCCCATGTGATGTGGCCACATTCGTCATCGGGCAGGCAGCTTCGATGGGATCTCTCATTGCATGCTCCGGGGCCAAGGGCAAACGCTGCACCCTCCCACACGCCAAGAATCTCATGCACCAGCCATTGTTGGCCGGCGTTCTCGAGGGCCAAGCCACGGATCTTGAGATTGAGGCTCGCGAAATGGTGCGTCTCAGGGATGTGCTCTATCGGATCTACTCCAATGCCACTGGTCGATCAGACGAACAAATCGCTGAGGACTGCGAACGCAACTGCTGGCTCGATGCGGATGGCATGCTGGAGTATGGGTTGGTCGATCGTGTCATCGAGCGACTGCCGGCTGAAGACGCCTGATGCGCCCCACATTCTCGACGAGCCTGTTGCTCATCTCAGCCGTACTGCTCGCTGGTTGTGACAGTCGATCCAGGCGTGCTTCGGCACGACTGAGAACCGAGAATGATGATCTCAAGCGACAGGTTGAAGGGTTGGAAGCTCGCCAAGCGGAACTTGAGGCGAGCCTCCTGGCAAGTGAACAGACAAACGCTTCTGTGCCAGGCACACGAGTCGAATCACCGAGACTTGCTCACCTTTCGATCTCACCACTGAGCGGTTATGAGACAGGTGAGACAACGCATCTTGAGATTCATCTGACGGCAGCCGACGGACGGCAGCGTCCGATTCAACTTCATGGGCCCATTGAAGCGCAGGTTCTGCGCCCCGTTTCCGGCGGCACTCCCGAACTTGTGAGCTCGATCGATATGACCACTGCAGATGTCCGCGATGCTTGGCGAGGCGGGATTCTGGGCGCGACCTATCTGATCGAGTTACCGGTACCTGAACCCTCCGGCGAATCGACAGCTTGGATCGTGCACATCTTCCACGACGATCTCCATACCGGACGCAGACTCGAGGCTAGCGGGCCAATTGCCCACCAACCCTCCACCGTCATGCCCTGATGTCACCTCGCGGTAGACTGCCATCAATGCGATTTCTGCTGTTGATGCTGTTGGCCGCTCCTCTGACGGGTTGTTACCGGCCATTGTTCGACGAAAAGTTGCCAAGGCATCAATACGAGGACTATGACACGGCCCGCAACGGTGCCATGCCGACTGAGGAATATGACCTCTTCGGAAATCCCCAGCCCACTTTGCGTCAACGGCTTGCTGATTGATGGGACGCCCTGATTCCGAAGCTGCAAATCGGCAAGAAATGCCGCTTTCTGCGGGAGAACGGCCTGCAATTCAAGTTGGATGGGGGGCGCTGGCCGATGTAACCCGTGAGGGACAAGGACGGCCCCCACAAATGAGAGCGCATACTTCATCAGGATCAGGCGGTCCAAGCCGCCGTACGCAACTCGTCTTCGCGGCATTCGCTGTTGCGATGACCGGAGCGATGGCTGTGCTCGCGATCGACACGCCGCAACATGCCGGTGGCATTCCGCTGATGACCGTCACGCCTCTTGAAGACCAACCCAATCGCCAAGATCTCCTCCCCTTCACGAATGAGGGCGAGATGGAACCGGGCCGTTGGACGGGGATCGTCATCCATCATCTGGGCGAGCCGTTCGGCACCCCTGAATCCATTCATCGCCAACATCTGTCATGGGGCTATCAGGGCCTGGGCTACCACTTCCTGATCGGAAATGGCAACGGCCTTGCGAATGGCCAGGTGTACGTGGGATATCGATGGCTTGAGCAGCTTCCGGGAGCACATGTTGTCGGCGATGCCGGGCAACTCCACAACGCACAATCCATCGGCATCTGTCTGATCGGCAACGGCGATCGACATACATTCTCTGATCGGCAGATCAAGCACGTGACCCGGCTGGTCCAGCGTCTCCAACGTGATTTCGAAATCGACGCCGATGATGTCTTTTTCCACTCGGATCTTGCTCCTACGGTGCCCTCTCCGGGCAGGCTGTTTCCAGAAGCCGAGTTTCGAGCACAACTGCTCGATCTTCGTTGAGCCCCGACCGAACCCCCTATATCCTTTGCGTCTTCCCAGCCTCGGGCAACCTGTTGCCGGATGGGGAGTTTGACTCATGGCCGCACCAAGAAAAATCGCTGGCTTCAATGTCCTCGCCAAAATCGGGGAAGGTGCTCGTTCGGACATCTACGCCGTTCAGGACACCAAAACCAAACAGGTGTGGGCGTTGAAGCATGTCCTGCTCAAGGAGGAGAAGGACGAGCGGTTCATCGAACAGTGCCAGCGTGAGTACAACATCGGCTCGAAACTGGATCACCCCGGAATCCGTCGGATCAAACGCATTCGCAAACAACGTTCGCTTCTCAAAGTGGAAGGCGTTGCGCTGGTCATGGAACTGGTCGATGCAAACTCTCTGGATCAACAACTCCCCAAAACGAACAGAGAAGCGCTTGAAATCTTCCTGCAGATTGCGGATGCCCTTGGGCACATGCATACAAAGGGCTTCGTGCACGCAGACATGAAGCCGACCAACGTCCTGATCACGGAGTCAGGAAAGACCAAGGTCATCGATCTGGGCCAAGCTTGTCCGATCGGCACTGTCAAGAAACGGATTCAGGGAACACCTGGATACATGGCGCCGGAACAAGCCCAACGCGAAGCCATTGATGAGCGGACTGATGTGTACAACCTGGGTGCGATGATGTACTGGGTTCTTGTGCGTGAAGTGATACCGACCGCCATGCCCCCTCAGGGCGCCGATGCCAAGTTGGCCGCTGCTGTCGATGTCGATGACATTCCGCCACCGACACCGCCCCATGTTGCCAATCCGATGGTGCCGAAACCTCTTTCCGAACTTGTCCTCGATTGCGTCGCGGTAGACCGTGAGGATCGGCCCGAATCGATGGCCGTCGTTGCCCATCGCCTCACCTTGCTGAAAGAACAGCTCGGGTGAATGACACCGACAATGTCTGCCTGTGCTTTCACGTCTCTCATGGCAAGATCCGTCGATTTCTCCAAAGAGAGCAGCCCCAAGTCGTCTCCAAGTTGTCCGAATGTCTCGACGCCGGAACCGGCTGTGGTTGGTGCCGACCGTTCCTGAAGCAGATGTACCAGCAATGGGCCGATGGACAACCCGTTCAGTTGACTGTCAACCCGGCTTCCTATGCCACTGGACGCGATCGCTATAAGGATCGGGGAACTCCAGAGGGCAATTCTGCTGACGCATGAGCTTGGACAGCAGGATTAAGAGTCAGAATCCTGGATGATGGACTCACATGTCAGGGATTGACCGTTGACCGTCCACCGCTGGGATCTCCCGTCAGACCACTGGATGTCAGCCGTTCCGGCCCCCACATTCGTCAAAAGTCCATTGGCAACCCTTGTGGCCGTCCCTCTACCGCCGCTGACTGCACGCGTCCCGCTCTGAAGCCATACGCGTCGATGATCCGGCAGCCGGACGATGTCCACCGCCGCCGTCTGATCGGGCCGCTGATCACAACGCATGCTCCAGAGGGGCCCCTCAGGGCCTCTCTCCACGAATACATCCCAATGTCGAGAGCCATCCGGCAATTCGTGGAGACAAACACTGATCTGGACCGGCCCTGCCTTGGATTCTCCCGGCCAGAATGTTGACGCGTTGTCCACGATCACTCCACCAACCTCTGCATTCCACGGGACTTGACGGCCATGCGTTCCTATCATGGCGATCGTGAAAAACTTCCAGACAACCGGTATCACGCTGATCGCTGCCTGCCTACTGGGCGGATCTCTGACAGCGTGCTCAAATCATATTCCTTCGCCAGCCCTGCGCCAGAAAGGCGAGCAGGCCATGATGATCCACGATTGGCCAGCAGCCGCCAACTGGTACGGCCAACTCGTCGAACGGGATCAGACCGACTGGCGTGCTCAAGCCGCGCTCGGAAGAGCCGCTCTTGAAAGTGGCGACCTCCGCCGCGCACGACAGGCTTTGGAGATTGCCGCTGCATTGCGGCCTGCAGACGATGCCATTGCCCGCGATCTTGCCGACACACTGGAACAACAAGAAGCTTGGGATGATCTCTTTGCGTATCTCGGCGACCGTGCCAACACCACTTCTTCTTCTTCCGACTGGCTGAGGCTGGGTCGCGTCGCGATTGAGGCCGACGATCCTGATACGGCGAGAGTGGCCATCCGCACCGCCATTGCTGTCGACGGCGGAACGGATGTTGAGTCGTATCTGCAGGCAGCCAGATTGTCGCGAAGACTCGGAGATGAGCAGGATGCCTTTCAATCGCTTTCACTTGCGTGGAACATTGATCCATCCGACCCCGATGTCCGTACTGCGCTGCTCGATCTCGGTGTCGTTCCCGGCCCCACCATGCGCCTTTCCACCGGACAGTGAAGACGACATCCGAGTCACCTGCGTCTGATCTCCTGGATCGACTGGGTGGACTGCATGATCCATCCCGCTTGAGACTTCTGTCTCTACTGGACAGTCATGAACTGTCCGTTGGCGAATTGGCAGCAGCGATTCAATCGCCCCAATCAACCGTGTCAAGACATCTGAAGCGGCTGCTTGCATCCGGCTGGATCAGTCGACGAAGTGTCGGGCCACAAGCCCTCTACAGAAGAGCAGGCTTGGAGAATGCCCCGCGCATGCGGGATCTTTGGAACATTGCCTCAGCCACACTGCAAGATGATCCCGCTCACAATGAGGATCTCAGAAGGGTCGCTGAAGTTCTGAGCCAACGCCGGATGGATTCGCACGCCTTCTTCGATACCGTGGCAGATGATTGGGCGTCCATGCGGAAACGTTTGTTTGGACACACAATCGAATTGGGATGGCTGCCGGCATTGCTTGAACCTGATGCCGTTGTCGCAGATCTCGGTTGCGGCACGGGCAGTCTTGCCGCCATGATCGCCCCTTGGGTAGCAAGAATTGAAGCGGTGGATCGGGAGTCCGCCATGCTCGACGCTGCACGCACGCGTCTGATGAACGCGGACAATGTGGTCTTCCATCAGGCCGACGTGTTGCAACTTCCCATCACCCCCGGCACGGTGGATATCGCCATTCTTTCTCTGATCCTTCATCACACTCCTTCTCCTGAAGAAGTCACTGCCGCGGCTACAAAGATGCTGCGCCCGGGAGGTCGACTCTTGATTGTCGACATGATCCAACATGATCGCGCCGAGTATCGAGACACGATGGGCCATCTGCACCTAGGATTTGACACCGATGATGTCCGCATCTGGATGCATCAGGCAGGACTCACGGATACACGCGCACTCCCCTTGCGACCCGATCCCGATGCCATTGGACCGGGTCTCTTTGCTGCCACAGGGCGCATCCTGGCAATCGACTGATAGGGTCAGGGTGAGCTAGGTGTCGTCTGAGAAGTCCAAATCTCACGCAGGAGCTGAACAAATCGATCATCAGCACCACCCTGTTGCATGGCATTCAAACCATCCTCAACCAAACCTGGTCGGTCTAACTGGTGGCCCACGTAGGCTAGGAGGAAGCCGTAGCGATCCAGGTCCGCATTGCCCTGTATCCGCCGCGTGAGATCAGAAATCGCCCGGTCAAGTTCGTCCTGCCCCGGAAGCAGGCTGGACGCATACTGAACGTCGATCATCTCAGGTTGAAATGCCAAGAGACTCTGAAGCGTCAACGCAGATGAGAGATAAAGCCCGGCACCGAGTTGGGCATGCCCCATCCCCGCAGTAGCCAGAGGATGGCCTCGGACGAAACGCAGGGCTCGATTAAAGCGTCTTTCGGCGCGAAGGTAGTCGCCGTCTGCCAGTCGCTGGGCAGCGGCCTCCATGAGATCATCAAATCGGCTCCCATCGCCGCTCGACATCGATTCGATGCGTTGGCCATGTTTGAGCACAAGACCGTAATCGTTCCAAGAGAGTAGTGAGGGCGGCTGATCAACAGGCTTGATGTCTTCCACTTCCTCATCGTCCCCAGGTGCTTCTGGCTCGTCGCTCTTGGGATATTCCAATCCCTCTCCCTCTGGAGGCGATGAGGGAACCAGTGGTGCATCCTTGTCAAACATCTCGCCCACAATCAATTCGCCGCGGAATCGCCGATAGTCCCTGTCCAATGCGTCAAGTCGCTCTTCCAGTGACATCGCGGAAGGATGCAAGGAGGCGTAACGATCCGCCATCGCCTGATAGGTTTCCGTCAAATCCAAGGGCGTCGGCATCGGAGGAGGCGAACCATCACCCTCTGCCTGAATGCGATTCGAGCTCGTTGAGAGATCCTTAAATCGCGTTTCCCAAGGAGCGCCGACTGAAGGCACCATTCGACCGGACATGCGGTCATCACGCAATCTCGCCACGTCATAGTTCGTCAAGCCCGTGTCCGTGGCGGATTGCATCGGCATGGAAGCCAAACCACGGATCGACGACCCCTGGTATCGAATCAATCCGCTCGGTGAGTAGCCCGTGCCCAACATGCGAAGCGATCGTCCAGACCAAGAACTGTCGATGTCGCTTCTCAGTGTCGTCCCCAGCCGATCACCTGCAAGGACGGTTCGATCCGCTGCCAATAAACCCACCCGATTGCCATCAGGCGTGTTGGGAATGCTTGGAGCGTTGGTGCCTGGGAGAAGTGCGGGCCCATCACGGCGATCTCCACGCGTGTCATGAACTTCTGGGGCGAACCGGCTCGCTAAACCAATCTCCGAAGTCATGCTGCCTGAATGTTGCTGGCCATCGGACGTTCGCCACTGATCATAGAAGTAGGGGTTGTAATAGTTTCCATCTGACTCATAGGACGCCAAGGGAATCCCAGACCCGCCAGTCATGAGCTCTGTGTCCAAGCTTCCGACGTTTTGCCAATACCAAGGATTGTTGTAAAGACTTTCAGTCCTCAGTCGCTCCCCGACATTGTCAATATTGTGCCGTCGAAACTGTGCATTGGTCGTCATATCGAACGAATGCTCAAAGCGACGGCCTTCTGAACCGTTGTATCTGAATGAGTACTGGTTGGGCAAAGATCGCCGTTCACCGATGCCACTGACACCGGTGTAACCCCCGGCGCCCGTTGCGCCTTCAAGCCTCGGTGCCTGCAGTCTGTTGTCAGCCGTTGACGACCCGGCCAAGACACCAATGATGGCTGCGACGGCAAAGGAAGCCATTGAAAGACGCTGAGGCATGAACATCATCATAGCCCCACATTCTTCGCCGGCCACTCGGAGGCCAAGACCCTACGCACTACCATGCCGAGACATGCCCAGCGCCACACGCACCATCACGACGCCGATTTATTACGTGAACGACCGGCCCCATATCGGCCATGTCTACACCACCACGATCTGCGATGTCTGGGCCCGCTTCATGCGACTGATGGGTGATGATGTCTTCTTCCTGACGGGTACTGATGAGCACGGCCAAAAGGTGGAACAGTCAGCTCAGGCCAAGGGCGTCACCCCTCAGGCTCTTGCAGATGAGAACTCGGCGGAGTTTCGACGCGTCATGGGCATGTTTGACCTGACGAATGACGAATTCATCCGCACCACGGACCCTCGTCATGAATCCCAAGTCCAATCTCTTGTCAAGCGATTGATGGATTCTGGCGACGTCTACCTTGGCACATTCGAGGGTTGGTATGACGCGGGACAGGAGGAGTACTACACCGAAACGAAGGCCCGGGAGGTTGGGCATGTGTCGCCGATTTCGGGGCAACCGCTTGAACGCGCGACAGAAGAAAATTATTACTTCAGGCTGAGCCATTTCCAGGATCGACTGGAAGCCCTGTTCGCGGAACAGCCAGACTTCGTGTGTCCTGAGGCCAGACGCAATGAAGTCCTCGGCCGGCTGCGCGAGGGGCTGCAGGATGTCCCCATCAGTCGCACCAACTTTGCGTGGGGAATCGGCGTTCCTGATTCCCCAGATCATGTCATCTATGTGTGGATCGATGCGCTCTTCAACTACATCACCGCACTCGGCATGGGAGCCCCTGAGTCTGATTGGTTTGCAACACGGAAGCAGTACTGGCCTGCAACAGTCCAGGTGATCGGGAAGGAAATCCTCTGGTTTCATGCTGTCATCTGGCCCGCGCTCTTGATGGCACTTGGTCTGCCTCTTCCAAAGTGCGTCTATGCGCATTCCTTCTGGATCAGTGAAGGTCAGAAGATGTCGAAGTCGTTGGGCAACTTCATCGATCTTGAGCAGTTGACCCAGTACATCGATCGCTACGGCAGAGATGCCCTGCGTTACTTCCTCGCGACCCAGGGCCCCTTGGGGGCAACGGACTCCGATTTTTCACGTTCCCAATTCCATGAAACCTACACGACGGATCTGGTGAACACGCTGGGCAACTGCGCGAGCAGAACATCGGCGATGATCGGCAAGTACTGCGAAGGCATCTGCCCGACGGATACTGGCGCTTGCGCAGGTGGTGGCGTTGAGTGGGCGACATTCACCGAAGACCAAGTCAATCAGTCGATTGCGTCAATGGAACGATTCGATCTTGCTGGTTCCATTGCGGCCGCGATGTCGATCGTCCGGCAGGTGGATGCGTTTATCAACGACACTGCACCGTTCAAACTGGCGAAAGATCCTGCCCATACCGAAACCGTGGGGAACATTCTTTACCGATGCGCGGAAGCGGTCCGTATTGCTGCCTGTCTTCTGGAAGCAGTCATCCCCGAGCATGTTTCACAGTTGCGAGAAGCGTGGAGCCTGGGCGATCCCAGTGGTGAGCTACGGACAGAATGTCAATGGGGACGTCTGCCGACTGGTTCGAAGATCGACAAAGTGGCGCTCTTTCCACGACTTGAGGCGGAAACGGCGAGCAACGCCTGATTACCAAGGATTCGGAAAGCGGGCAGACGCCTGCCTGCTGATCAGCGCGTCATCACGCTCCGGACATTGTCACATGTGCCAGTACCGTTTTTCCCCCCAGGACACGCTCGCCGACAGATACACAGACATCAACATGCCCGTCATCGGGAATGATGAGTTCAGTTGTGCTGCCGAACTTGATCATGCCGTACCGGTCCCCACGACTGAATGATTGTCCCTCTCTAACCGGACAGATGATGCGTCGAGCAATAGCGCCCGAAATCTGGCGAATGCCGACACGCAGTCCATCAGATCGTTTAGCGCACGTCAGCATCGATTCATTGACCTGTGCCGATTCCGGCTTTCTCGCATCCAGATATCGGCCGGGCGTGTAGATCGTTTCCAGAACTTCGATATCACATGGCATGCGATTGACATGGACATTGAGAACGCTCAGAAAGATTCGAATGATGATGGCAGCGCCATCTACTGCATCATGAACATCAACGGTCTCAATCGCAGAAATGCGCCCGTCCGCCGGACTCAATAGATCCCCGGGTTGGAGGTGGTCTGGCAAACGCCGGGATGGATCACGGAAGAACCAAGCTATGCAGATCCACAGTGTCGCGCTCAGAAGGGTTAGTAGCCACGCCATCCAATCTTGGGGACAAAGCCACCAAGCCAACCCGACAATCAGAATGGCAAGAATGCCCCCGCCGCCCCATTCGCGTACCCCCGCCGGCGCGAGTCGCATCGCAAGATCAGCCAGTTTTTCCGCCGATGACCCAACCGATCACGCCGAGAATCACCGTGCCACCCCCAAGGCTCCCGACCCAGATCCAGAATTGATCGGCCATGATCTGTGCGATCCCGGAAGCGCTGCCCATCACCTCAACGACCACAATGGCAAAGACTGCCATGAGCGACACAAGGCCTCCCATCAGCATGCCAGCCGAAAGTCCGGACCATGTCGGATCCCAACCCTGCGTCGCTGTGACAATTTGGGGTGCTGCTGCTACTGCTGGAGCGGATGCGGCTGCTTGCGGCGCCTCATCACTGCTGCCCTCATCGGCTGCAGCTTCAAACAGGCCTGTTGCGGCAGGGAAATCAGCTTCTTCGTCACTCGAGTAAACCTCTTCCAGCAACTCCGCGCCTAGTGATGTGTCGTCCGACTCGCGTGTCAGGTCGAGCAGACCACTTCCAGAACCTACCGATTCCAGAGTGAGATCATCATCCAAGCCTTCACCGAGTTGTGTATCGCCTGCTTCATCCATGCCGATGGCTGCACCATCGAAGGCAGACAAAGAAGCCGATGCGTCATCTGCCGAATCGGGAACATCCATCTCAGCAGATAGATCGAGATCATCCTTTGGCATCGCTGGGCCAGAAGCCATCGAAGAGGATTCTCCAAGTTCCAGCGCGCTGCCACTTTCCGCGTGAGCCGACAAATCCGGCGCAGAAGCGTCTTTAGCCGATAGTTCCGCACTCTGACTTTCAGCCAGCCCAATGGAGCCAGAACTGGAACCGCCAAGCGTGAAACTGTCCCCAAGTCCGAGTCCCTGCGTATCAAGGTCGAGATCTAAGTCCTCGGCCCGTTCGGGCTTGAGAAGTTCAATCTGTTCCACCTTGAAAACGAGGTTATCGCCATCGCGAAACTCCTCGATCTCCTGTGAGGCAACCATCGCCTCGACTTCTTCCTCGGTCTTGCCGAGTTTCTCGCAGACCTCGCTGAGGGTGTAGAACATCTTGGCCATTGGTCAGGAACTCCTCGATACCCATGCCGGTCATGAAAGCCACAGACCTGCCGGGAATGGCAAAGGCTACTCGCCTGAGGCGACTCCGGCAACCAGTCACGCCGCCCTCAATCGTCCAAACAAGCGCCCCAGCCGTCCAGCATCACGCCAAGATCCACTTCGGTGACCATGTTGTCTCCATCAAGATCCCATTGGCGATCAGACGTCCCAATCGAACGGAGGACTGCTCGAATGACATTGGCCGCAGGAGCCTCACCAAATGCATCTCCTGCAGGTGATACCACCAGCGTGACGGATCTTGGACCGACGCAGATCCAGGCATCGCGGTCGAGAGGATCCTCTATCACGATGCGACTGAAATCTCCATCGATGCGACTTGCCACTACAAGCGGATACGCGCCTGATTCGATCGGAGTGTCATTCAGACGAACAATCAACTGACCATCCAAAGTGGCCACTCCGTCGAAGACCATTAGATCGTGATCCTGTACGGGCACCGGGCCAAAGACATCCATGACCAGAACCGCACCAGGCAGTTGGATGTAGTCGCCGCCGAAGGACACGAGGCCACCGAGATCAACCGGCGACAGACGATCAGCGTTGACGAATACAGGCCGCACATCATCCGATGCATCAACAGTCAGTTCCGCCTGCTCATCCTCTCCAAGTGAACGAGGCATGCCTCCCTGACTCCAACCGGCAATCACCATCAGAAGATCGTCCGTATTGACCACTCCATCACCATTGAGATCACCGTCACAATCTCCGGGCGGGCATGGGCCCCAGGCAGAAATCACCAACAGGATGTCGTCGGCATTGACGATGCCATCACCATTGGCATCTCCCGGGACGTCCGATGCGGTGGAGATCGCCACAATCTGAACATCATCGATGTTCCAGCCGGAGTACTGCCAAGAACTGTCCGTGGTGCCTTGCACCCACGCCACACGCACATCGGAGATGCCATCCGCGATCGAGAGATCGATGATCTGCTCGTTCCAACTGCTGTCGGTAATCTCGCTTGTGTTCTCCCAGAGCGTCTGCCACGAGCCTCCATCGAGACTGACGCGGACATAGGCATGGTCATAGGCTGGCTGCTCAACATTAAGCCAACGCTGGAAGCGCAGCTCGACATCCGTCAATTCGGAACAATCGATCGAGTTTGTGGACAGGTAGAGCTCGCTCAGATTGTTGCCGTAGTCTCCAGCAAGGTTGAAACCAATCACATGATCGCCAGTTGCGCCACTTGTCGGGTCGGGATTTCCGTACTGGCCGCCACTGCCTTGTGGAATACCCCATGCCCAATCCCCGTCCATGGACCAGCCGGGATCGTTGTCCATGTTCCACTCATGAATGAGTTGTGGACCCGAACTCACCACAATGCCAATCAGGCCAGGATCACTGGGACCACCATCCGGCGCACTTCCCCCATCATCGACGTGATAGATGAACTCGTCGTACCCCTCCCAATTGCCCTGAGGCTCGTAACGAACAACTGGTGCTTCGCCGCCAGTGAACGCATAGGGCAGAGAAGTAATCACTTGGCCCGTCGCCAGATCGCGCAGGGGTTGCGTTGGCAAACTGTCAAGAATGAAGGTCAGCATCCCCGGAGGATCGGGCAGACCGTCATCAGTGCCTGTCAAAGTGATTTCCACCGGAACGCCAGGTGGCGTGGACAAGGATTGATTGCCCGCATGCGGTGGCTGAGGTCCGCATGCTGATTGAAGTTCAGATAGATCTGAGGGGAACCAGTCTGGGTCCTGACCGCCTCCCGCTGACAAGCCCACGATGCCATCACCGAGTTCGATTGTGAGCCAACTCATCTGGATCGTGCCGTCCCATTCCATGATGACCTGGAAAGTGTTGGCGTTCGAACTGCCGTACTCAGGAACGTTTTCCCAAGTGACTGCCAGACCCAAGGAAGTGTTCTTCCAAGAGACTGTGCCGCCAACAGAAGGATTGAGGTCATCCCATATGGCGCTGATACGAGGTTCTTGGAAATGCGCGCTCAGCGATTCGGAATAACTCGTGTCGCCGCCATCGAATGTCAGGTACCCATTGCTCCCAACGTAGACCGAGCCATATGTTTCGTCATAAAGCATGACCGGCTGGGATGGCGTCACTGCTTCGAAATCATCATCACCAAGGGAGATCGACGTCCCCCCTGAAGGATCCACCGGTAGATCTGTGATCGGCACAGCGCACGCCACATATCGATCCACGCCTCCCGATGGTTCGAACCGAACTGACCAACCCTCCAGATCGAACCCGGAACCGAACTGCTCCGTGAAGAAATCGGGTATGTCGGGCGTTGTGAAGGACCAGCAATCTCCGCCATCATCGAAGGCGCTGAGATTGCCTGCCGCATCGACGAGACGGAGTTTGAAGTAGTAGGTGGTCTCGTCGGTCAGGCCACCGATGGAAACGGTGTAAGACGGGCCAGGACCTGCTGCAGAATCGGTCTCATCGAGCGCGCCGCATGATGTCCCCCAGTCCACGTAGACCGTTACCTGTTCGTTCGCTTCGACATGGATTGTCGCATCGCGGGGTTCCACAGTCCCGATCGAAACATCGATCAGATTCGCAGGAACACCATCTACAGTCGCAATCGCCAGCACGTCGACATCAACATTGCCGTCCGCATCTTCTGCATCCACATAGAGCACCTGAACCTCCGCGCCGTCGCCAACAAGGAGCGTGCCGACTGCATCAGTCGTCGAATGAGGCATCGAACCGCTGAAAGTCGATGCCGCAGCATCCTCTTCGATCAGCGTGATCCATTCTCCGGCAGGTTCAAGTGTTGAGGTCACCCAAACATCAACGATGTCAATGATGGTGTCACTGGTGTTGAGATCACAGTCCACAACGGTCAGTCCAAGCGATCCCTCCAAGGGATAGACCCCACGATCCAGCCCCACGATGCCTGTACTTGAGCAAGCCACCAGATCCGGTGTCGCCATGACGCCGAATCCCTGTGGACCCACCGGAACCGCATAACCTTGCACCTGCACACGCCAAACCCCCGCGTCAGGCGCGTTGACTGTCACCTGCTCAATATTGTTGAGATGGTCCTCAGCCACTTGCGTGGCTGGTGCGCCGGGGTCAGAAGGATCGATCGCCCATGGATATCGACGCGTTCCATCGGGTGCGAGAACGACAAGATCGAGATCGTTGACAAGTGAGGGAATCACCAAGGGAGTCGCAGGTTCATCGTCCCACGCCAAAGTCACCTGCAATTGTGGATCACCCGGTTGCACGATGACAAGGAACTCAAAAGACTCCCCATCGGAAACTTCTGCTTCGATTAAGGAACCACCACGCAGATGTTCAATCGCTTCCTGAGCGCGAATGCTCCCGTAGCCATATTGGCAATCCGGTCCCGGATTACCCAGATCTGCAGCTGTGTGGGCGAGCATCGCCTTGAGCGTTGCATTGGCCAAATCAGCCTTGCCCGGATACTGGGCGCGCCAGTCCTGAATGATCAAGGCTCCGATTCCGCAAGCCGTCGGGCTGGACATGGACGTGCCACACTTGGTCGAGTACCCACCGCTGCTTGAGCAACTGGTGACGCCGCCATCGCCATCACTTTGACAGCCGGCAGTCGAAATGTCGGGTTTGATGCGGCCGTCGTCAGCCGGACCCCAACTCGTAAATGAGGTGACCGACTCATCATTGCTGTTCAACGCGCCGACGGTGATGTGGTTCTTCGCGCATGCAGGCGGCGCGGTCGTGTAGTACAAACTGCCGCAGCGGTCGGTCTGCCGCTCATTGCCATTGGCCCACATGATGCGAATATCACCGCCGAGGCTGCCCCGGACAACCGCGTCAATCACGCTACTCGTAATGCCATAGTCGCCCGTCCACTCACAGGGGAAACCGTTGGGCGCCGTGTTCGTGCCGATGGAGTTGTTGGCAATCACCGCCCCGTAGTTGTTGATCGCATCTCCGTAGTCGGCCTCCAGATCGCCGGGATCCGTGTAAAGAAAGCCTTCCTGAAGGCCTCCCTCCTGCTCAAAACCGTATGACTCGATGGTGACGCCAGGCGCCATGCCTGCATATTGACCACCGCTTCCACTCCCATCACCCCCGATGGTGCCTGATACATGCGTTGCATGATCACTGAGGCCAGCACTGTCACGTACGGTCAAGCGACCTCCGAAGTCACCATGGCTCTCCAGTGCATAACCGCCGTCATAAACCATGACGACAACACCTTCACCATCAAGTCCGTACGGCGCATCCTGGACAATGTCTGCTTCCGATGTATCGCGATTCTGATCATTGAGTTCGGCGAATTTCGGCAACGCCGGTTCGATCCAGAGAATCCGGCCATCATCTGCAAGCGGCTCGATTGCAGAGATCGGCATTTCGACGACCAGACCATGCACGCTCTCCAAGTGCGAATACACCTTGGCAGAAGCAAGCACTGGAAGATCACTGGCTAGGAGATCAAGATCCGCATCTCGATGTGCAAGGAGATAGAGAATCACACGCGGATCGGCTACCGCATCGAACTCCCGCAGGAGTTGCTCAACTTGAAATGCCCGTCCGTCGAGAAGGGCCTCAGTGGCGGATTGATCTATGGTCCAGTCCGGCACGCCCCCTTTCGCGAGATAGGGATGCAACTTCCAGATTGGCTTGAATGCTGACATCCACTGCACAGCTCCCTGCGCGATCTCTGAATCGGCGGCCTGCGGAAGAATGTTCGCCACCCATGCACGCCCGCCGAGACTCGCCTGAAGATCGATCCCTTCAACTCGCAATTGTGCTGGTGAGTACCCGGGCTGAAGTACCACGATGGCATGCCCATCATCTGATCGCGTACTGACCTCCACCAATGCGGCCGTGACCGCTGCTTCTGTCATCGGCGGCGTGTCAATGACACCGTTCCGAAGCGGAAGCGTCGTGGTTGAACCAACTGCGATACATGCGGCGACAGATGCCAGAATTCCCATTGCCATGCCTTCTCTCCTGCGTGTTCAGCACATTGATGAGCGCGGTCCCTCAATGTAGACCAGGAGCAACCCCAGCACCAGCACAATCAGATCGATCGAGGGCTTCGACAACACTTCAAATCAGGGTTTCAAGACGCTCAAGCCGCATCTTGCCCAGACTCAACGGGGATCCCGGAATGCCACTGACGTGGTCATGCGTGTCTGATACGAACAAAGATCCAAAGAGCCACTGTCAATAGGGCCGTCGGAAGCAGAACGCCGGCACAGATCGCCCAGAATCCATTGCCGGGAATCCAAGGTGCTGCATACAAACCCGTAGATGGGTAGACGCCGGGAAGCAGGAGGACAGCAGGCGTGTCCAATTCTGTTCCCCACTGACAAGAGAGAAACGTGGCCATACAGGCCACTGCCACCAGCACCAACCCCACCACACATCGCAGTACGCTCTGCATGGACGCAGTATCTCACGGCACAGCGCCAGATGCGCCGATCGACCGACTATTCAGCCTGCAATCGCGCGAAGATGCTCGGGCGTGATATCCACTCGAGCCCGTAAGCGCTGCAGAATCGAGTCCAACCGCTGAGAACGCGAGATTCACTGCAGCCCAAAGCA
>JAKVBW010000037.1 GCA_022446945.1 Phycisphaerales bacterium
ATTAGAAACAAACTGAAACCCATAGAGAATTGCCGTTTTTTTTCGATTTCAGGTACAGAAAGGTTTCTGAGGCGGCGGAGGAGGAATGCCACCACTACCTGGAGCGGCGGCGGCATACATTGCAACGCAAGCACTCCTACGATCACAGACTGCACGATCACGGACAACATCGCCACCGTCGATGGCGGCGGGATTTCACTTAGCAATAGTGATCCGACAGTCACAGGCTGCACGATTACTGGAAATACCGCTGTGTTCGATGGCGGCGGTATCAGAATCTTTAACTCCGATGGAACGATCAGCACCTGCACGATTTCAGATAACAACGCCAGCGAAGTGGGCGGGGGAATCTCCTGCTGGGACAGCGAGGTCACGATCAGCGGGTGCTGGATCGCGAGTAACGATGCTCTCGATGGCGGCGGAATCGATGTAAATGGGGACTCGTCCGACCTGTCAATCATCAGTAGCAGTGTTTGTGCGAACGACCCTGATCAAATCGGCGGTGAGTGGACTGACAGTGGCGGCAACGTTGTTTCGGGCGACTGTCCCGATTGTCCTGACATCGATGAAGATGGCAAGCTTGGCCTTTACGAGATCAATGCCATCATGACAGCCTGGGACACAGATGACGCTGATGCGGACATGGATGGAGACGGTGTCGTCGGCATTGAAGACCTCCTCAGTGTTCTCGTCAATTGGGGTCCGTGTCCGTAGCGATCTTGGATCGAACCAGTCCACAGGGTCCGATTGGATCAGGTGATCGCCCTACAATGCTCTGCTCCCCGGATACAGGAGCACCATCATGTCAGACGTCACCCACATCTCCGTCATCGGCGCAGGAACCATGGGAAGCGGAATCTCTTTGACCGCTGCCATGGCCGGCATCAAGGTCTGTCAGGTGGATGTCTCACAGGAGCAACTCGATCGGGCGAAGGCCTACCACGAGAAAACCGTCGGGCGCAATGTTGCCAAAGAACGGATGACCCAGGATGAGGCGAACGCTGCGCTTGGCCACATCGGCTACGCGACGGAGACTTGCATGGCCAACGAGTCTCAATTCGCCATTGAAGCTGCGACCGAGAATGAGGATCTCAAGAAGACCATCTTTGCTCAGATGGTGGAGACCTACTCGGACTCCTGTGTATTGGCAACGAACACCTCATCCATCTCGATCACCAGCATTGCCGACAGCGTGGGTGGAGCAGCCGATCGCGTTATCGGCATGCATTTCTTCAACCCAGTCCCCATCATGAAACTGGTCGAAGTCATCAAGTGCCCGGCAACCAGCCAGGACACGCTGGATCGCACGATGGCGCTCAGTGAAGCGATGGGGAAGACACCGATCGCTGCCAATGACCATCCCGGATTTGTGAGCAATCGCGTGCTCATGCCCATGATCAACGAGGCATTTCACGCCTGGAATGATGGTGTGGCAGAGGCTGAGGCCATCGATGGCATCATGAAACTCGGCTGCGCGTTCCCGATGGGCCCGCTCCGCCTCGCCGATCTGATCGGGCTCGACGTCTGCCGCGACATCATGATGGTGTTGCACAATGGTCTGGGTCATCCGGACAAGTACAAGCCTTGCGCGAAACTAATCGAACTGGTAGAGGCAGGTCGCTTGGGTAACAAGACCGGTTGGGGAGTCTACGATTACCGAGAGGCAGCAGCGGCGACCTAGATCAAGCGCAAACGCTGCGCGATGATCAGCACGCTGATGTGTTTCAGATCTGTTGGTCGAGAAGACCATCATGCCAACCGGGGCATGCATTTTGACAACCCTCTTGACCGCCGTCGTCGGTTCTGGTGTCGCCGCGCCACAGGGAAATGTGTGGTCGAAGATCGCCACCGAAACGCGTCAGGGCAACTGGGCACATCTCGGGTGGGACATGGATCTCCCGCGTAGTTTGCGGCTGCTCATCCGGTCCTTCGTCAGAGAGGAAGAAGTTGACGAAGGACTACGCATGCAGGCGATTCCTTTGGTTCAGCAGGCGATCCAGAATCTGAAGGACGATGACGTCAAGTGGAACGCGCATGGCGCAGAAATCTTCCTCACACGAGCAGGCTCGCTTGCTGTTCCTCAGCTTGAATTGGTGATGATGGTGGGTGATGAGCAGCAGCGGATGGTGGCATCTCAAATCTTGCTTCAGGCCGAAGCAGTTTCTGACCGCACCGCACTGGCGGAGACCTGTGTCTGGCTGATGCGAGATGGTGGGCAAGGGCTTCATGGCCTCATCGGAAGTAGGGCATATGGCATCTTGTCCTCATCGGAGCAACTTCTTAAGGAAGCCACGCCAGCATTGATCGAGGGTCTGCGATCACCGGATATTCAACTCAGAATCAACTCGGCGACGCTGCTGTGTCTTGCAAATGCAGAGGAGCACGTGGATCGCATTGTTGAGATTCTGGCGCCTCTTCTGGACAACGATGATTACGCCGGGACAGCGTCGACGGCACTATGCGCGATCGCATTTCTGGGACTTCCGGCGTTGGATCCGCTTCGAGACAGACTCGACGATCGAGATGAACAAGGATCGCGTCTTACCAGACACCTTTTCCATGTGATTGCAGGCCGTGACACCCACGGCGCCAGAGAGATGCCTACTTCTGAGCGGCGTGACATCACGATACATGCGCACGATGCAGCGCAATCGACATCTTTCATTCGGTTCGTCGGAGTCTATGGAAAGGGATACATGAGTGCTTCGGGACTCAGCACACTCGTTCTTAGAGATTGCTGGAGATCTATCTGGCATCGCAAACGCGCAGCAACAACGAAGGCTGAGCGATGGGCCGTGGGGGCGTTACTCGGGGCGACTGAACGGGTGGCGAGACGGCGGCTCGAATGTCTGATCTTTGGACTGAGCCCTGATAAGCGATCGGACAATGAAGCGGACATTCGAGCATGGTTTGATAAGTTGTTGATCGAACACGGGCCTGCTCATCCCGACCCACCGGCATTCAGGGACTTCGACAATTGCTGTGGACCAATATTGAAGCCTGGCGAGGCAGACTACTCCTACTGACTTCATATTCAGCCGTTCCTTAGGGCTGTCCCAATCAGTTTGATTGAGATCGTGTCCAACCCGATACACTCATCGCCGGGCATGTGATGATGAGACCGCAGGATGAACAACACGCCGGGGAGTCCTCCGAGGAGCAGTCGTCGGCACAAGGACCGGAGTCCGATGAGGCTCAGGAAGATGTCGATTCCATGGCCACCATGGCCTCGGGCATTCGCAAACGCCCGCCGGCAACGACCCATCCCGATGAGGACGAGTCCGAGCTTCCTGCAACTTTCACCGGAAAGGTGGATGTTGACGATCTGACAACGCTTGACGCAGAGCACGGCGATCCGTTTGCCGATCTCGACCCGCTGCCCTCAGGCGCGCCCAAGGAGATAGCCGGCTTTCTCGTGAAGGGCGTCATCGGTCAGGGGGGAATGGGTGCTGTCTATCTGGCAATACAACGCACACCCAGACGGGCCGTTGCAATCAAAGTGATGAAGGCGGGCGTTGCTTCGCCGATGGCACTCAAGCGATTTGAATTCGAAGCGCAGATGCTTGCAAGATTGACGCATCCCGGGATTGCGCAGATCTATGAGGCTGGCACATTTGATCAGGGCGACGGGGCATCCCCCTTCTTTGCGATGGAGTATGTCCCCAATGCTCGCATGCTTGACGAGTATGCCAATGAACATCATCTGGATGTGCGGTCCAAAGTTGCGCTCATGGCGGAAGTCTGCGAGGCGGTGGGCTCGGGACATGCCAAGGGCATCATTCACCGAGATCTGAAGCCCGGAAACATTCTCGTTTCGTCGGCGGGTCGGCCGAAGATCATCGACTTCGGAGTCGCCAGAAGCACGGACAGCGATCAGCGCGTCACGATGCAGACCGATGTGCACGCCATCGTCGGGACACTTCAGTACATGGCACCCGAGCAGTGCGCCGGAGATGTCCTCGATCTCGACACTTCTGCTGATGTTTACGCCCTGGGCGTGGCGCTCTATGAACTTCTGACGGGCAAACTCCCTTATGAGGTGTCAGGTGGGATTGCCACGGCGATCAAGACCGTCACAGAGTCACGTCCAGATCCAATCAGCACATTTGACAAGACCCTGGCGGGCGATCTGGAAGTGATTGTCACCAAGGCGATGGCCAAAGACCGTTCGGATCGCTACCGAACGGCTTCTGAACTTGGAGATGATCTTCAGAGATGGCTGAAGGACGACCCCATCATGGCGCGTCCGCCGACGCTGGTGACATCTCTCAAGCGGGTTGTGCGCCGCAACAAGGGGCTGGCGGTCGCAGCTGCATGCATGGTCGTGATTCTGGCACTTGCCATCACAGGCGGCGCAATGGCTCTGATCAATCGCAATCTGGCGCTGGAAACACAAAACAACCTTCTTGAGGAGCGGGCCGAAAAACGCGCGATGGTGGGAGATCTGATCTCCTTCTTTATGAAGGATTCCTTCGATGCGATCGCCAAACTCTCGAACAGCCAGGAGGCCCGCGAGTCGTTGGTGCAGGTCAGTCTGGAATACCTCAATAGGCTGCGCGAACAGTCGGGCTCCGACCCCTCACTGCGCCGGATGCTTTCGGAAGGTCTTCAACAATCGGGTATGAACCAGTGGAGCCTGCGGAGTGGAAGCCGCGGCAATGTTGGGCAAGCGGTTGAGAAATGGGAAGAATCAATCGCGATTGCGGATGAACTTCTCGCGGATCATCCTTCTGAATTGAGCGTGTTGATGTTGGCGGTAAGAGGAAGATCACTCTTGTTCGATGCATACCGTCGCAATGGACAAGGGGACCGCGCATCAGAAGTCCTTACTGAAGCGGAACTGCTTGTCGAGCAACTTCCCGAGACGCAGACCGATTCTGAACAGGGCCGCTTGCTGATGGGCGTCCTATTGGACCGTAGTCATGCCATCACAGCAGGAGAAGATCCGCGAGAGGATCCTGCGTTCAAGCAAATGCTGGCCTTGGTGGACGAACTGTTGGCAGCATTTCCCGAGCAGGAGCACATCCAACGAGACGCCACGCTTGCATGGAATCGTCTTGCCAGCGCACTGGGCAGAATGGGTAACCAGAAGGATGCGATCGAGTGGTACGAACGCAGTCTAGAGATCCGAGAGCGTCTGCTCCGTGAGAATGAGGCGACAAATACGCGCCGTCGAGATGTCAATAATGTCCATCGGTATATCGCGACGAATCGAGTGGGGCTTGGAGAAATCGAAGAAGCGATGACGTTGTATGCGCAGGACATCGTTCCTATGGCCCGGGAACTTCTCGTCGACAGCCCGACTGATACGCGGGCGCGCGATGACTTGGCGCGTGTGCTAGTTGAATTGGGCATTTTGCAGAGCCGCGCAGGATCGTATGAAGATGCCATCACATCATTAGAAGAAGCGCGCCTCGGATGGTCACAGTCATACGATGACGATGATCAGAGTCGGGATCAAGTTGGCATCTATGAACTGATCAGAATCGATCTGGTGATGTCTTACAGTTATCTCATGCTTGATGAGATTGATGCGGCCAACACAATCAACCGGCGCGCCGCAGATCTGATTAGTACATACGAGTCCAGATGGACCGACTCTGGGACGAACAAACCCGTGGAACCACTCAAGGCTGAATCAAAGAGACTTCGATCGGAGATCCTCAAGAAGGCAGGCACCTTGGGGACGCCCTGAAGGGCTCATCGACATGGTCCAAATGCTCCAATGACAGCGAGCATGTCATCGATGTCGACATCACCATCACCATCGGTGTCCGTCTGGCATCCACTTGTGCAATCACTTCCGAATTCACCCAGCAGGGCGAGAATGTCATCGATGCCGACTTCACCATTGCCGTCGAAGTCGCCGGGGCAGGACGGCTGATCGACTTCCCGAAGTGTCAGCAGTGGTACACCGGCTCCACGCAGCGCAGCAGCACCGCCAATGGTGACCAGTTCGCTGTTGCCATCTCCGGCGACATCACCCGCGTCAACGAGAACGACAGCTTCGCCCTCGGCCGTATCCAGCGTTGTAAAGGATAGCGCACTGTTGCCTTGGAGCACCCGCACGAGTCGATCGCCCATGCTGTCGGTGACCACGGTTGCGAGATCACGATGCCCATCATTATCGAAATCAACGGAAGTAATGACGCCCGGCTCATTGCCGACCGGTATGTAGATCGCTGGGAGGAAATCTCCAGGATTTGCTGATCCGCTTGTGTCCTGAAGGAGGATCGCGATTGTTCCGTTAGTGCGGCTGGTGACCGCAAGATCAGCTTGGCCGTCTCCGTCCAGATCTCCCGTCGTCAGCCCGGCCGCATCTGCGCCTGTGACATAGTCATCCGCAACAAGTGTCAAGCCCCCAGCAGCTACTGTGTCGTTCTTCACAACGGAAGTTTTCCCGTCGCTCATGCGACCTGCAAAGAGATAATCCTTCTGATCTTCTTCATCGGCGGGATCTGCACCAAGCGGGACACCACTCGGCACAAGGCCACCGCCTTCTCCCATGCCACCAGGCATTCGGAGTGAGTCTGACCCGACATAAATGACCCAGTAACCGTTCCCATCACCATCGGTGTCATCAAGACCGACGGCCAGATCGCCGTAACTGTCGCCATTGGCACTGATACCTGCCAGACATGTAGGCGGACCATCCACGTCGATGTCCAGCAGATCAAATCCATTGCTGGGATCATTGTCGTCGTTGTAGTAGATGGTGACATCTTGAGAGAGGTTGTTGGCAACGGCGAGGTCGTTGGTGCCGTCGGCATTAAAGTCACCACTGGAGATATCCACAGGATCATCGCCCGTCGAGACGATGATCTGTTGCGCGACACCGCCTGCGCCGTCATTTTCAAAGATCACGAGTTGCCCAGGAGTACCTGCGAAGGTCACGCAAATCTCCTCGGCAGAATCTCCATTGAGATCGACAACTTCAACTGCGGTGGCATCGCCGCTGACAACGACACTGTTGGGGTCACCAAAATCAAGCAGACCGGCGAGCGAGACAACTGTGGCAACCACAGCATCGCCGGATCCTCCGCGCAAGCCGGGCGTCGTGGAGAGTTGGAATGCGAGGTCGTTTGGCAAGCCTGGTAGGACGATGGCGTCGAACGTTCCAAGGGTCGGCTGCGAAGTAGATTCGAGCAATACGAACTGCTGATCGATCTGGAATTCCGATGCGTCAGTCGCCGTGATGCTGAGCGTGCCATCGGCATAGAAGGCGCCGGTGGACAGCATTGCTCCAGGCTCGTCGTGTGGGTCGTCCATTGATCTGCCCATCGAGGGGAGGAGTTCAAGGCTCAACACACTCTGGGGGGATATGTTGGCGCTCTGCTGAGCAACAACCTCTGCAGAACTGATTCGCAACTGCCCAACTTCGCCATAGGTATAGAACGCTCCTACAGCAGGCCCGATATGCAGACTGCCATCGATCTGGAGCGTTCCGTTGGTGACGTCGACAATTGGCATTTTTAGATAGGAGGGAGATTGAATACTCATGTCTCCGCCAATCTGACGCAGGCCTCCAATCAGATCAAAGATCACGTCGTTGAATGCGACTTCAATCGACCCATTCCAAACATCGATGTCGAAGTTCATGATGTACCAGTCGGCCAGCATAAGGGCGAATCGGCCCTTGGCATTGGACGGGTCACCTGACCAATTGTATGTGGACGACATGAAGCCGCCCCCCATCCACATCCAGGAGACAGAGTTCGTCAGTTCGAAGTCGAGGACGCGCTGTGGCAGACCGAGCCCATCACCCGGACATCCGACGAGAACGGTTTCCCCGTCGATGGCAAACGGACCACTTCGATCATTGGCTTGTGTTGCAGCGCTACATAGCAATGAATCGATATTCCAAGCGGAGAATTCATCCGGTGCCGGCGCAAAGACATAGACCCCGCCCGCATTGAAGTTTGTGTAATCGAGTCCTGGTGCACTGACGAGGATGCGCGGGGGGGCCTCGAGAATCGCTACCTGATTTGCAAAATCATCTTCGGTGCCAGCTGTCGGACTTGCAGTTGATTGAAGAGTCCACGAGAAGTAGTAATCCGTCCAGAGATCGGTCCGTCCGCGCAAAGGCGTGCTCCGCTTATAGACTTTGGCATGGCCACGCTGGTTGACCGAGTTGGAGCCAACGACAAGCAAGTCGTTCGTGATCGCCACTGATTGACCAAAGAGCAAGCCCCACTCGTTGTCAGGCAGAATGGTCTGTTGATGATTGAAGAAACCATCGTATTCGAAGATGTCGACACGTCCTGCGGCGTTGTCGTCACCCCCAGCGCTATCACCAACTGCGACCAGTAACTTCCCGGAGTTCGATTCCGCCAGCGAAACAGCACAGCCGAAGTCGGAGGGCCAGCCACTGACATAGCCCGGGCATACGACGCCCCCCCGATTTACCCAACCGTGCCCTGGCACCTGTGAGAACATGTGGACTTGACCAGAGTTGTTGTTGTCGAAAATGTTTCCCGGATCACCGACGGCCAGCCACAGAACGCTTCCGATCTGGATCGTATCCATGGCGGCACCAAACTCACCACCTCCAACGTTTCCAGGGATGGTTTGGATGAGTTGCCAATTCTCACCGATGCCGGAAACATCCTGATAGACATGGACGTTGCCGTTGTCCTCGTCGTCACTGATGATGGCGAAAGAGTCGATCATCTCGATACATTGGCCGAATCCCAGTGGAGGATTATTAGGAACAGGCGCATGCACTTCTACGGGCAGTCGCACCCATGGAGATCCTTCGGCACCCTGTCTACGGAAAGGAAACACTTGTCTAGATGCCGGCTGTGACACCAATGCAATGTCATCCTTGATCGCAACCGTGGTTCCAAAACTTGGCAGTGGCGCTTCGTGCATGAGATCCGATCGGTTCAGAATGATGGGATAGGGCAATCTTGGATCGTTCTGCCATTGATCATCGCTAGGCTCTTCGTACACCACGGCATATCCACTTTGCGTACCCATCCAACCCTCAGCATTCGGCGCGCCAACCGCGAGAAGTCCACTTCTTACATCCACAGCAGCGCCAAAGAGACCGCTACGAGAATCGCCTGTCGGATTGAGCATCCACTCAGGAGTCCACGAACCAGAACTAGGGGAATAGCGATAGATGTACGCAACACCATTCAATGAGCCAGTTGTAGAAGCATCAGGAGCGCCGACTACCAGCAGATTGTTGTCAATCGATACCGAGGTGCCGAAGTGATCAGAATTGTCTGGGATTTCGGCTACAACGGTTTCTTGCGTTTGCCACCCACCATCGCCTCCCAACAGGCGATAGATGACGACGCTTCCGAACTCACCAGCATTCAGATCCATACCAGGCATGCCCACTGCAAGCGCAGGGCCACTGCTTGTGTCGCTGAGACTGACAGAGATGCCGAATTGAGAAAGCGGATCGGTTGCTGAAGAGACACTAGTTTCCAGCGAGACCGAAGTGCCATCGGCGGCCAATTCATAAATGTAGACGTGGCCGCCGCCATCAGGCCCATGAATCGGACCCGGTGCTCCTACAGCAATCGTGTTTCCAAGGACGGCGACATCGGTGCCAAACTCGCTCCCGCCTTCAGCGTACATCGTGCCAGCGACTTCAATTGGGAAGTCAGGCGCGACGATCTCTCCGCCACTGATGGGGTAGACATGGATGGCGCCCGCGCCATCTCCGGCCCCTGGATCACCGATGACGATGCATGTGTCATTCATGGCGACACTTATTCCGAAGCTATTTGGAGACGGGTGATTGGCTTGCAATATCACCTGAGTCGTCCAGTCATTAGGGGAGTCGCTTCTGAAGACGAAGGCGCGACCCTCATCGAGACCAGGCGCTGTGACCACGGCCATCCCATCATGCATCGCCACGTCGTAGCCGAAGCGTGCACCCGGGGGGAGTGTGTGAAGCGTCTCTAGCGCTGCAACCTGATCCCACATCTCGGGATGGGTACTTTGGCTGCAAATGTAGGCACCGCCACGATAATCCAGATGACCAAATGCACCCACGATGACACTGTCGCCATAGATGTCGATCGCGTTGCCGGATTGAGAACCGGGTTCCATCAGATCCCCGATCAGCGCGTATCCGCCATCGCCTTCCTGATTGCTTCTAGTTTCAGCGTGCCCATGTCCGCAGACGCAGACAAAGGCCAGCCCCACCCAGCCAATTTTCACAACTCCATCTCCCATGTAGCAGCGATTGGAAAGCTGCCCAACCATTCTGGCAGATAGATGCTTTTTGACCAGCCCCAAAGTCCTCAATTGAGGACCCCAACGGCCAAATTCGCCCCTTTCGACCTCATCGAGAAGCCCTATTCACGGTCAAGCCTCCGTTGAAGGGGCGAAATAGCCTCGCGCCTGCATGGTTCTGAACCTAGAATCTCCGCTCCATGAGCCGCAGACCCCCTCCGAATCGCCTGCCGCTTGGCCCATTGGCCATCTTTGAGCAGGTCTGGCTTGGGATCGCCTTGATCGCGGTGCTCTTCATTTATTGCTCCATCGGATCGGCGGGGATTCCTGTCAGTCTGGCAATCTGGGAGCCTGCGGCGTGGTATCCACTTCGTGAGCACCGCCTGCTTGAAATGACAGAGTATGAGTGGTTCAACTGGTGGCCCTTCTACACACTGGTTGCACTTGTATGTCTGAACATGGCAACGGTCACCGTGCGGCGGATTCCGCTCACTGCTGTCAATGCGGGCGTCTGGATGATTCACAGCGGCATCATTGTGATGTGCCTCGGTTGCGTGATTTACTTCGGCACGAAACTAGAGGGCGATGTTGTTGTCGCGCGGGGTCGACTGCAAATTGATGTGCCCGGCGCTGAAACAGTTGAGATGCGTGCGATGCCCGGTGCGAGCACATTTGTGAACGCCGAGGACGGGATGTGGTCATTCAGGGTTGCAAGTATTGATCCAGAGTGGTCATTACTGAGTGGAGACGATGCCGGCGAAAGCGCCTATGCGGTCACAATCTCTGTTGAAGGACCATCGCAATCTTTCATGCGACAGGTGATCGCTGACTATCCGGAATACACGGAAGACATCGTTCCGAGCGGAGATCCAGACCAGCCCATGGCAAGGGCAAAGAAGATTCACGGTTCACCGCTTGTCGACACATCGTTGTCCATCACCATGGGTCCTGACCGCCGCGAGAAGTTCTATCTTCAGGCACAGACATCGCTTTATCTGCGCGAAGTGACCATCGACGAACTGGGACGACCAATCCCTGTGACGCCTTGGGTTGAGCGTCCCATCGAAGCGCTTCCGCGGTATCACGATCGCGTCGGAGAATCCGGGCGCGTATGGACCGCACCGAAGGAGTCGGTTGACCTCGATCCGATACAACTGGCCATACCCAGCGTGGATGCGTCCGACCCACTTGCTGGAACAGATGTGATGGTGAGTGACTACCTGAGATACGCCTTGTTGCAATCGCGCGCAGTGCCTGATCCATCGGGCCAGCCCAACCCGTGGGCGAAGGTCACACTTCAGACAGCCGACGGACGATCTCAGTCGTACGAGGTGATGGAGGGGGACGAGGCAAACTCGACAGCGCCTCGTAGTCAACTCGGTATCACATGGATCGATGAGACGATTGATCCGGTCAAATCCGCGATTCCCATGTTGCGCATCACGACAGACGGCGTGACTACCGAAGTTCCCATTGAAGGCGTGACTGCTGCAGATTCTGATCTGGCGATGACGCCGGTTGAAGGCACGCCCTTTTCATGGCGTGTGCAGCGCTTTGACAACAGTCTTTTCATTGCGGGACAGAGCGTGTCAATGGCGCGGGTGGAACTCACCGACAATGACCGGACCTGGCTGCGCTGGGTCTTTGATAATCCGGACTTCAATACAGACATGCCTCTTGATGGCGGGCCTGCACATGACGGTTCGCGAACACTTGATCCCCGGATCAAGATGCAATACCTGCCTCCCAAGCTGGGAGCGTCCAGTATTGAATTGCTCGCCGGACCCCAAAGTGATCAATTGCAACTCCGGATCGGCCTCGAGGCGGAGCCTCGCCTGATTCCCATCACGCCCGGTGAAACGGTTGATCTTGCGTTAGGCATCACGATGACTGTCGATGAATGGGCTCCCAGCCACCGGATGGAGACGCGTCCCTACATCGTTCCTCGCGTGCAGCGCGATCGCGCAGCTGCCAATCAGTACAGCATGGTTCGCGCGGTCATTCCGGGAACAAAAAACCAGATCGCCTGGCTTCCCATGCACCACTATCCCTTCGAGTCGATCCAGGACACGGTGTTCGGATTTCGATATGCACCAACACGCGTGCAGTTGTCAGACGGTCGTCTGATCGAGCTCATGCTGTCGCGCCGAAGCCACCCCTTGCCCACGGCAGTGTCGCTTGAGGGATTTCGCATTGCCTCACACATCGGGGGATTTACCGGCCGCATCAGCAGTGTTCTCAACTGGCACAGTCGGGTGAGGTTCGAAAGCAGTGACGGCGAAATTGAGGATGTCGAAGTGAGCGTCAACGATCCCAAGCCGTCTGAAGGGCTGTGGTTCTTCCAATCGCAGTGGGACCCACCTGATCCAAGCGGTTCTCGCGGCGGTGTTGCCTCGGCGGGAAGGAATTTCACAGTTCTTGGCGTTGGGAATCGCAATGGGGTCTGGACCATGTTGGCAGGCTGCATTTTGAGTGTGATCGGCATGATCTATGCGTTCTATGTCAAGCCCGCCCTCAAACGGCGCGCAGCCATGCGTGTGTACGCGAAGAGTGAGGGTGCCACATGAATCGCATCTTGATCATGTTGTTGGCAGTGGTGGGCATTGCCCACGCCACGCCCGATCCGGCGCCTGCTTCAGGGACTCAACCGACGTTCTATGAACGAATCGATCTGTCTCCCTTGGACGAGGTCACGGTCTGGCAGGATGGTCGACTGAAGAGTTTCGAATCCTTCTCCCGCGACACCATGAACTGGATCAGCGGTCCACGCAGGCCGGGCGGGTTGCAGCCCAGAGTGGCGATGCTCGACGTCATGTTGCGACCGGCCGTTTGGATCGATGAAGATCTTTACTTTGTGAAGAACAAACTTGTGCGGGTCGAGATCGCTCGCGCGCTGCGTGATAGCGATGCAAGGCCGGCCATTGCTTCGGAAGAGCGGTTGGATCGCTTTATCGAACGGGGACTCGCTCCCCGGGCATTTCTTGAACAGTCTGATGTGCAGTCCATGCTGTCCAAGATGCGAACGGACGTGATGCGCTTTGCCAAGCCAGTGCAGGCGATCGATACCGCGCTGACAGTGGCAAGGCCCGAGATCATCCGGAGCGAGCTCATGCTTGTGCCGCCAACGGGCAGCGACGCGTTGAATCAACCCTGGACATCTCTTGGCAGAGCTGTTCACGATAGTCCGGATTCACCTGTCGCCACTTCATGGATGGCGCTGCAGAACGCGTGGCTGGATGGAGATGCCGATGGCGTGAGCAAGGCGGCGGCAACCCTTGCGCAATCTCTTCGGAGCATCAACCCAGAGGTTTATCCCTCCCCTGAGCGACTACGCGCAGAGAGCATGTACTTCCAGTGGCGCGGCTTTACTTGGGGCTGGATCTTCTTTGTGCTCACTGTCGCCGTGCTGCTGATGTGGATCGTTTACCGATGGCCAGGTGCGTTCTGGCTGGGCTTGTTGATGTTCCTGTTTTCCTTCGGTTTGCAGACAACGTCAGTGATCATGCGCACCTACATCTCCGGCCGCTGGCCCAATACCAACATGTTCGAAGCTGTGACAACGAGCGCCTGGTACGCCAGCGTCTTTGCGCTCATTCTGGAGTTGATCGTCCGTCGAACAAGGATGCGCGGCCTCTTCCTGCTGGGCGCCGCGATGTGCTCGACAGTCGCGCTGATGTCCGCCTATCTCGATCCGGTGCATCTGAATCCAGCAATTGGCAACAAGATGCCTGTTCTGCACGATCTCTGGCTTCACATTCATACCAACGTCATCATCTTTTCCTATGTCCTGATTTTCCTTGCCGCGATGACTGCTGGCCTCTTCCTGATTCGTCGATTGTTTCAGTCGGTGACCGGGAAGGTCGATGCGGGGAGCGATTTTGCCAGAGCGGGCGGGGCTGGATTCCTCATGACACGCCGGCCGGATGGCACACGCGCGATTGCGGCGCCTTCAACGACATTCGGACAGGTGCTGGACGGGGCGACCATGGTGCTTGTCGAACTGTCTTTCATTCTTCTTTGGTCCGGTTTGGTCATGGGCGCGATCTGGGCGGATCACTCATGGGGCCGTCCATGGGGATGGGACCCGAAGGAAGTGTTTGCGCTCAACACCTTCCTGATCTTCGTGCTGCTCATTCATGTGCGGCTCAAGGTCAGAGACAAGGCGCTGTGGACGGCGTGGCTGGCGCTCATTGGCGCGGTCGTGATGATCTTCAACTGGATCATCATCAACTTCACCATCAGCGGGTTGCATTCCTATGCCTGATGGGGGGGCAAGGGCAGATCGAACGCGGCAGATCATGGAGTCGTGCGGGGGACTGATCACAAACGATCACTTTGTCTACGCCTCTGGAGAACACGGCAGTGGGTGGATCGCGAAGGACATCCTCAATATTGATCCTGCGCGTCCGCAGGAGTTGAGCGACATGCTTGCGGGCGCAGTGCGTGATGCCGGAATCGACGCTGATGTGGTGTGCGGTCCGGCGGTAGGCGGGGTGATTTGCGCACAATTCACGGCATTGCAACTCGGATGGGAATGTGTGTTCGCAGAGCGAACAGCAGACGGAGAGGGATTCGAACTCCGTCGTCGTTATGACCAGTTTGTGGCGGGAAAGCGCGTGCTTCTGGTTGATGACATCATCAACACCGGATTTTCAACCGGCCTGGTGGCTCACGCCATTCGCGAGGCTGGAGGCGAGGTCGTGGCGGTGGCGACATGGATCAATCGCGGCAACGTTGGCGCAGAGGCCTTTGGTGTGGACCACTTCATCGCGCTGGATGAAGTGCATCTACCATCGATTCCTGCCAGCGAGTGTCCGCTCTGCGCATCGGACGTGCCGGTCAATACGGATTACGCGCACGGCCGTGAGTTCGTCTCGGAGCAGCGACGTCAATAGTCTGATTCATTGGTGGCCGACATCGCATATGGTGCCGCCATGAACGAAGAACATCGCCGCCGCAAGTACTGGCGGGCGAATCTGAAACTTGTGACCATACTTCTGAGCATCTGGGCATTTGTGTCTTTCGGTTGTGGCATCCTGATGGCGGACTGGCTCGACCAATGGATGCTTCCCGGGACGACCTATCCGCTCGGATTCTGGTGCGCACAACAAGGATCGATCTTTGTCTTTGTGCTGCTCATTGTCATCTATGTCTTGGCCATGAACCGTCTGGATCGACGCTTCGGCGTTGAGGAATGGGATTGACATGGGTGTGCAGGGCTGGACCTTCCTGATTGTCGGTCTGACATTTGCGCTCTATATCGTTGTGGCGATCATGTCGCGTGCCAAGAGCACCGGCGAGTTCTACGTGGCTGGCAAGGGTGTGTCGCCCATCGCCAACGGCATGGCGACTGCAGCCGATTGGATGAGCGCCGCCTCCTTCATTTCGATGGCAGGGCTCATCGCCTTTCTCGGGATGGATGGATCCGTTTATCTCATGGGCTGGACCGGCGGCTATGTGTTGCTGGCGTTGCTGCTGGCACCCTATCTGCGAAAGTTCGGCAAGTTCACCGTTCCGGATTTTGTAGGAGATCGATACGCGTCTCAGACGGCGAGAATCGTTGCGGTGTTGTGCGCGATCTTCGTGTCATTTACTTACATCGCGGGCCAGATGCGGGGGGTGGGTGTTGTCTTCAGCCGGTTCCTAGAAGTGGAGATCACACTTGGCGTAATGATCGGGATGGGGCTCGTCTTCTTCTATGCGGTACTCGGCGGCATGAAGGGGATCACCTATACGCAGGTGGCGCAATATTGCGTGCTCATTTTCGCTTACACAATTCCAGCTGTCTTCCTCGCCTTCATGGTGACCGGCAATCCCGTGCCTCAAGTTGCGCTGGGTATGGCAGATCAGGACGGTGCCGGCCTTCTGCAGAAGTTGGACGGCATGCTTGTTGATCTGGGCTTCAACGCCTACACCGGTTACGAGCGGAACATGCTGGATGTCTTCTGCATCACTGCAGCGCTGATGCTCGGAACGGCCGGCCTACCGCACGTCATCATTCGCTTCTTTACGGTCAAACGTGTGAGGGACGCGCGGAGCAGTGCGGGCTGGGCGCTTCTTTTCATCGCGATTTTGTACACCACGGCTCCTGCCATCGCCGTCTTTGCGCGTACGAACATGCTCAATACCGTGCCGGGTGCCGCTTATGCCAGTGCACCCGAATGGATCAAGACTTGGGAAGATTCAGGTCTGATTGCCTGGCGTGATCATGACAGCGACGGGATGATCGACTACGCCCCGGGGCCCGCCTTCCAAGGGAAGCCGAGTTTCGCCGTTGATGCATCAACGGGTCAACCACTGAGAGGCAGTCTGGGGCAGCGCGTCCTGAACAATGATTCGGACGATCAGACCAACGAGTTGTATATCGACCGTGACATCATGGTCCTTGCCAATCCGGAGATTGCGGGATTGCCAGACTGGGTGATTGCGCTTGTGGCAGCGGGCGGTCTTGCGGCGGCACTGTCTACCGCGGCCGGCCTGCTCATGGTGATTTCCAGTGCGGTCAGTCACGATCTCGTCAAGCGCGTGATCAACCCCGGGATTACCGAAAGAGGCGAACTGCGTGCAGCCAGAATCGCTGCTGCAGGCGCTGTCATTGGCGCAGGTCTTCTCGGTATCTGGCCGCCTGATTATGTCGCTGCAGTTGTCGCATTCGCATTCGGTTTGGCCGCGAGTTCCTTCTTTCCCGCGCTCCTGCTAGGCATCTTTTGGAAGCGCTTCAATGCCCGAGGCGCTGTAACCGGAATGCTTTGTGGGGTGGGTTTCACTTCTGCCTACATCATCTGGTTCAAGTTCCTGGGAGGCTCGTCAGAAGACTGGTGGCTGGGGATCTCCCCGGAAGGCATCGGCGCAATCGGGATGTTGGTCAATTTTGCAGTGGCGATTCCGGTCGCGCTCATGAATCCACCACCTCCTGCATCGGTGCAGTCATTGGTCGAGAAGATTCGCACCCCGGGATGATGAAGACGAGGCTCAGGGGAGTCCTCATCGAGATACCATCACAGGAATGATCAGACGTCAGTTTCTGGGGTCCGGAACACAACTCCTGCCTGCTTTGGCAGATGAAATCGTCGCCTCCGCCGGATGTGATCTGGATTTGCAGGGGAATATGGTTGTGCTTCCTACAAGCCGCGCTCGGCGGAAGTTCGAGCGGCTACTTCTTGATCGCGTGCAGCATCCGGCCGTCCTGATCCCACCGGAGATTCTGACGCCTGCGCGTCTTCTGGACCGGCTTGTGGTTCCGACAAAGAGACTGGCTTCACCGATGGCATCGGCCGCCGGCTGGACATGGGCCGTGGAACAACTTGAGTTGGAGCACCGCAAGTCTCTGGTGGGGCATGAGTCGCCACTTTCTTCTTCTGAATCCGATGCGCTGGCGGTGCGTCTGGCAAGACTGACACGCGAGTTGGCTTCTCACAACCTTACTCCGAAGGATGTTCCCGCGCGATGCGAGGCGATGTCTCTGCCAACGGACGCGCAAGTTTGGATGGCGATTGCTGCCGCATGGTCGTTGATGCTTGAGTGGATCGATCAGCGAGGCTTGATGGATCGCGATGCTTGTCAGCATGCAGCATTGAAGGACGACAAACTCAGGATCAATGGAATTGAGAATGTGCTTGTTGTCGGTGTCGATTTGCCTGGCCGGGTTGTTGACTGTCTGGAGTCGCTGGCATCCAGAAACATCAATGTGACGATCATCGTGCATGACACAGGTGATGAACACGATGAAGCGTGGAATGAGTGGGGCATTGTCGAACCTTCCTTGTGGATGCATCGCGCCATTTCCATTCCGGGCGACCAGATCAGCGCCTGCTCGACGGTTGATGATCAGTCAGGCGCCGTTCTGGATGCGCTTGCGTCTCTCGGTTTGGTTGAGGCGGCAAATGTCAGGGTGGTCGCGCCCGATCCGGATCTTCGAAGATCATTCCTCGCCATTTCGGAAAGCGAAGGTGTTCCGGTCGATTGCTGGGAGGGAGATCCATCGACTTCCACGCGATTGGGGCATTTGGTTCAGCTCTTGGTTGCATTTGCCGAATCGCCAACAGCGGCATCTACAGGCGAACTCCTGCGGCATCCTGATATCGAGATGTGGATTGAGCGACTGGGCGTCAGGCAACCGATTGCGCTGTGGGACAACCTCTGGGCTCGCCACGCCCCTGATGATTTGACACAACTGGAAATGGTGGTTGAGAAGAAAGCCGCCAAGACTCTGTTGTCACATCTGACAGAA